>NZ_JAMYSW010000005.1:0-472859 GCF_040322135.1 Mesorhizobium sp. M0189 | reverse complement strand
TGGGGGGGCAACCCGTGCCTGGTATTTTTTTTTTGGGGGCGGGGTGTGGGGACCCCCCCAAAGCTTTTGTTCTGCTTTCCACCCCCCGGGGGGGGGCGTTTTCCCCCCCCCCCCCCACTTCCTGTTGCCGGACTCCAGCTTAGCAAGGGGGGAATTGCCGTCATGGATCCCACCATCAAAGTCGTGCGATGCTCCGAGCCCGGCAGACTGGTGTTTGAGGAGCAGCAGGCACCAGACGCTCCGCCCGAAGGCTGGGCACTGGTCAATGTCGCCTTTGTCGGGATATGCGAAACCGACTACCACATCTTCGAGGGCAGGCATCCTTATCTCGCCTATCTGCGCATCATGGGCCATGAGGTTTCGGGAACAATCGCGGCAATCAACGCGCCCGTGGACCTGTCGGTCGGAGAGCAAATCCTCGTCAATCCCTATCTTGCCTGCGGACATTGTGCCGCCTGCCGCCAGGGCAAGCCTAACTGCTGCATGTCGATCGAGGTGCTTGGCGTGCACCGTGACGGTGCCATGAGTGAGCAGATTCTCGTGCCGGCGCAAAACTTGATTCCAGCGGCCGGCCTGTCACTGGTGGAGGCGGCCACGGTCGAGTTTCTGGCCATCGGTGCCCACGCAGTCCGCAGATGCATGGCGGGGCCGGGCATTCGCACCTTGGTTATCGGCGCCGGGCCGATCGGCCTCGGCACGGCGCTTTTTGCGCGAATCGCGCAACAGAACGTGACCGTCATGGACGTCGATACCGAGCGGCTGACCTTCGATCATCGAAACGATAGCGGCGCGAACTGCGGGAGCAGGTTTCGACGTCGTCTTCGACGCAACGGGAAACAGCCGTTCGATGCAGTCTGCCTTGCCTATGTTGCTCATGGCGGCGTCATGGTGATGGTCAGCGTCGTGCCGGACGACATAACTTTCTCCGATCCAGAGTTCCACAAACGGGAAATGATGCTGATCGGCAGTCGCAACGCGACTCGTAGCGATTTCCAGCACGTCATTGCCTCGATCCGCGCTGGAAAAATACCAATCGACCAGCTTGTCACCCACCGCACCACCCTGCGCGACAGCCCACGCGACATCGCAATCTGGGCGCAGCAGAAGTCCGGTCTGATCAAGGCCGTTATCGACGTAGGATCTGGCTGACTTCAGCAACACGATCAAGACATGTCATCGCAGCCCTGGTGCTGCATTGTGGGAGGGCGAGTTGCTCGGTGACGCCACGCTAAGCGTCGCGCTTGACACGGTATTCCGTGCGGTTTTCCTCAGATAACAATTGTCCCTGCCGAACTGGCTTGGCGTTTCGCTGATTACCGCGGGCGCAGTTTTCGTCGCATAAAGGTTGAAGCCGCGGAGCGACGATCTTTCCGGCAAAACGTGTTCCACGCAAATCCGCCGGGTATTCGCACCGCTTGAGTGTCCGACGTAGCTAGTCCACATCATGCGTGATGTTTGATGCGCGTCAGGAGAGTGATATGAGAACCACACTGGCGATTGATGACGACGTCCTGGTCGCGGCCAGGGCCATGGCCCGGCAGCAGGGTCGTAGCCTCGGCGAGGTCATTAGCGATCTCGCCCGGCGCTCGCTGCGCCGGCCTCAAGCTGGCGGCGAGCGCAACGGGATTCCTCTTCTGTCGCCTCGGCCGCATGCACCTCCTGTCACGCTTGAGACGGTCAACGCCTTGCGAAACGAACTGCCTTGACCTTCCTGCTCGGTGTCAATGTGCTGATCGCACTGATCGATCCTGGTCACGTCGCCTATGGCGACGCGCATGGCTGGTTCGAAGAGACGGGCAACGCGGCATGGGCTACTTGTCCGATCACCGAAAACGGCGTCCTGCGCATCGTCGGGAACCAAAGATATCCTAATTCTCCCGGCTCGCCCGCCATCGTTGCGCAAATCGTTACCAAGTTGCGGGCTCTGCACGGGCACAGCTTCTGGCCCGACGATGTGAGCCTGGTTGGCTCCGGCGACATCGATGCAGCGAAAATCCTGACTTCGGCACAGGTCACGGATACGTACCTTCTCGCGCTCGCCAAGGCGCGAGGCGGCCAACTTGCCAGCTTTGACCGCAAGCTGTCAGCGGCGCCCGTGAAGGGCGGGAAGTCTGCACTGCACCTAATTCACACAAGGTAGACCGCCGGGCTCTTCGGTGCAGTCTGCCTTTCGATCTTCTTGGCTTTGAATTGAGGCTTGCGCAACTTGTCGCGCTCAGCGCACTCCAGTGGATCGCGAGCGGCTATCTGGCCATAGTTTGCGGGGCATTCATCTTCTCCCTTGAGCGTCCGCGCTTGGACAGTTCGGCCTTGCCGCAATTGCCCTTTCAGCTGAATCGACTAGCGCGAAACGTTGCAAGCATGGGATGCGGATTGCCTGAGGCGATTTCTTTGGCAAGCAATTCGCCGACGATCAATCCAAGCGTGGCGCCGCTGTGGCTAAAGGCGACGTGAAGCCCGGCGACGGTCTCGACGGAGCCAAGCACTGGCTCGCCGTCGCCCGGGATGGGCTTCGGGCCAACTGCATAGGTAGCGAGTTGGAGCCGCCGATTGCCCTCGAGCACCGCACTAGCCTCGTCGAGCAGTCCTTTGACGGTCTTGTCGTGCACGGTGTAAGTTCCATCAGAGTTGACCACGACTTCTTCCTCCGACCACGCCGAATCCAAAACAAGTTCGCCATCCGGCGTCGGGCGCACCGCCACGCGCGGCGTATTCAGCACGGCACGGAGCTCGGTCTTGATCGGCTTGGTTTTCAAGAGGAGTGAAATCGGCGTGGCGTCGGGGACACGAACTCCGATCTCCGCAAGCATGGCAGGCGTCGCTGGCCCAACGGCAAGGACCACTGCATCCGCCTTTAACGGCACACCGTCGGCAGTGACGACGCCACGCGCGCGACCACCTGTGGCATCTATCCGCACGCGTCCGGCGTTCTGGACGAGCTTGCCGCCGCGGGAGCGGAACTCATTGAGCAGCAGATCGATCAGGCAGGGCAGGTCAACCCATCCTTCGCCAGGATTGAAGATGGCACCCTGCGGGGTGATTGCGCTGGCGTTGACACCGGGCGTCACTGCGCCGACTTCGGCAGGGCCGAGCAGAAGCGCGTCATAACCAATATCCTGCTCCAGTTGGCAGATGGAGGCGATCTGGTTCGTCCCATCATCCGCATCCCAGGTGAGGCCGCCGTCAAAGCGAAGCCACGACGCCGTTTCCGGCCTTGTGGCCGCCAGGGTCCGATAACGGTCGATGCCCGCAAGCCTCAAGCGGTGGTAAGCAGTGTCAGCACGTCGCGCTGAGTTCAGCCAGGAAAGTGAACGGCCGGATGCACCGTTGGCCGGCGCGCCGTCGTTGACAATGGTTACATCAAAGCCAAGACGAGCGAGGTGCAGCGCGGAAGAGATGCCGAAGATGCCAGCGCCGATGACGACGACTTGGCGCGGTTTTGGGGATGCAGTCATAGAAAAATCCTTCTACGCAGAAGCCGGGCTGGGAGTTGTTGGATGGCTGCAGAGCGCGGCGGAACTAGTAGTCCGTGAGCTTCTTCATGTAGCGCCGGCCTTCGAGCATCGGCTGGCCGCGCAGACCAGCCAGCGTATAGGCAAAACGCCATAGAGTGTCGAAGAAGACCAAGGGCACGAGATAGGGTTTGATGTGTTCGGACATACCGCTGAGGTCGAGTTCCGCTCCATCGAGCACCAGGATGTTTTCCCGGCTGCCGTGCTTGAAAAGGAAATCGCGAGCGCGTTCCGTAAGGTGCCTCGTCTCGTCCAAACCCATCAAGACCACGAAGCAAGTATCCCGGTCCACCACCTCGAACGGGCCGTGAAAGAACTCGTTGGCGTGTATGGCTTGCGAGTCGTACCACTGCATCTCCATCAACACGCAGATGGCGTAGGAATACGCCGCACCGTAGCTTGCACCGCTGGCCAGTGTGTAGATCGCTTTGCGCGGCGCGAAACGGGGTACGAAGGCCTTAAACCGGTCGGCATAGGTCCGGTGCGCACGTTCGATCGCCGGCTGAAGATGGCTCAGGCTCATCAGCAGATCGGCGGTCAGCCCGGCATCCTCCCGAGCATCGATTAGGCCGGCGAGCAACATGTAGAGCACGCCGTAGTTGCTGCGGGCTGCATCGATCGGTTTGCCCGTCGTGTAGGAGGCCTGGTAGGCGACTGCGTGGTCGACCGCCTGCGCGAGGGGCGATATCTGGTCGAGCGTCATGCCGATTGTCGTCGCGCCTTGATCCTTTGCATGATTGGCCGCTCGCACGGTCTCCTGGGTGGTGCCTGTCTGCGAGCAAAGGACGACGAGCGCGTCAGGTCCCAACCGTCGCGGATCTCGGCAGACGAACTCATCCGCGTTGTAGATATCGCAGGCGAATGTGCCGCTGTGACGGTCGACAAAGTATTTGCCTGCCATCATGATCGAGAGCGAGCCGCCGCACGCCACGAGGAATAGATGCGAAAACTGCCTGCCCGCCGTAGCGGCCAGGGCGCGTTCAACGTCGGCGGGGAGGGCGAAAATCATTAGGTTCCTCTTCTCGTTGACAGAGCTTGGGCCGGCGCACAATTGACAATAGCGGGCCATTGTGCGAACGTTATCACACCCTTTAAACTGAAAGTCCTGCGATGGTCAAGATTGCCGCGATGGGCGACAACGTGGTCGATTGTTATCTCGCTCGCGGCGAGATGTATCCTGGCGGAAATTGCCTCAATGTCTCGGTGTATGTCAGCCGCTTCGGCGGGCAGTCGGCCTATGTTGGGGCGATCGGCAAAGACCGGGCAGGGGACTTGATCCACGCCGCACTCAAGTCCGACCGCGTGGACATCACCCGATTGCGGCGCCTTGAAGGGCCGACCGCCTACTGCCTCATAGGTCACCGCAACGCCGATCGGATTTTCCTGGACTTCGATCTCGGAGTTTCGGTGTTCACGCCGACGCAAGAAGATCTGGATTTTCTCTCGGGTTTTCAGGCCGTCCACATCGGCCAGTCCAGCGGTTTGGACCCGTGGGTTGCCGCTGTATCAAGTAAGTCACTGTTGTCTTATGATTTTTCCACCCGCCGGGAACCGGGACACCGACGCGAGATTGGGCCCTATTGCTATCTGGCTTGTGTCTCGGGTGACGGTCTCGACGACAAGGAATTGGCCGCAATCGCAGCCGAATTGCTCGCATTTGGTTCAAGGTGGGTTCTTGTGACTCGCGGTCGGGCCGGCGCGGTGCTTCACGGCGACACCGTCTCTTACCGAACCCCGGCGCGGTTGGTCGAACCCGTCGACACCCTGGGCGCGGGCGACACCTTCATCGCAAGAACGCTATTCGGCCTGCTTAAGAAAGAGGCGCCTCAGGACATTCTTAGCCAAGCCGCGGAGGCGGCGGCTGCTACCTGCCGGTACTACGGGGCGATCGGCTATGCGGCAGCAATTGATCTAGGAAAGATCACGCCGGAGGTCCTCCGCGGAGCTCGGCGCATTCAAGACGAGAGAACCGTCTAGTTGGGGAATTCAACTGAGCAATTGACGCGAGAAATGGACAATGCTAGTCAAAGTGATAACGTTCTCATTCATCTAACCAACGCCATGAAAGAGCGTTTTGATGGACGGGTCGTCGAGTGGGACCGCAGGCCGACTTCGGCCAATCGTAAGAGGAGAAGACATGCAAACGAATTCGAGCAGGCGCCAATTTGTGAAATCCGGTCTGGCGCTGACGATCGCGCTGGTGACAGGACTTGGCACGTTGGCCGCATCAACGCAGGCAAAAGCGGCCGACAACCCCTACAACCTCATCGACCCGACGGTGATCAGCGTCGGAACCATGGGCGATGCGAAACCCTATGTCTTCACCGACGCCAACGGCAACTTCACCGGTTTCGACGCTGAACTCTTCCGCGACGTAGCGCGCCGGCTCGGGTTCAAGGAGGAGCAGGTCGTTTTCACCGGTCAGGAATTCTCGGCCCTGCTGCCCTCTGTCGCCAACGGTCGCTTCGACGTCGCTGTCGCCGCCATTGGCACGACCGCGGAGCGCAAGAAGACCGTGGATTTTGGCGACGGCTATCTCGCTGGCTACCTGTCGATCATTTCGCCTGATCCGGCTCTGACGAGCAATGAGAGCACCGCCGGAAAGCGCATTGGCGTGATCCAGGGGACGTTGCAGGAAATCTATGCCGAGAAGAATCTGAAGGGCGACATCGTCAAATTCCCGGACAACAACACTGCCGTGGCGGCGCTGAACAACGGGACGATCGATGGGCATTTCACTGACTATGAGTCGGCCAAGCAGTATGTGGAGCGCTATAAGAACCTGAAGATAACAATGAACGTGCCGTCCTTCGATGCGCCAGCCGGTTTCGTGGTCAAGAAGGGCAACGACGCCTTCCGAGAAGCGCTCAACAAGGCATTGCGAGAGGCCATGGACGATGGCACCTGGAAACGGCTTCACGAGAAATGGTTCCCGGGTACCCCGATGCCGGATCAATATCTGCCAAAGAAGTAAATTCGCGCGTATTCGTTAGCGTTTCCGGCCGGGCCCGTGAGCAACGGTGCCCGGCCGAGTTATAGATGGACTTGATATGAGCTGGTTCGACAACTTCGCCCGCAGCTTTCTTGATTTCCAGGCGATGGCAGAAGTTCTGCCGAACATGGTGATGGTCGGCCTCAAGAACACCCTGATCCTGGCCCTTGCCTCGACGTTTTTCGGGACGCTGATCGGTATCGTACTCGCCGTGATGGGGATTTCCGAGAACCGGCCGCTGAAACTCCTTGCCCGCGTCTACACCGATATCTTCCGCGGGCTTCCTGCCATCGTCACAATCCTAATCATTGGCCAAGGCTTCGCGCGATTGGGCCGAGATCTGTTCGGTCCATCGCCTTATCCGCTGGGCATTCTGGCGCTCAGCCTGATCGCCGGCGCCTATATCGGGGAGATTTTCCGCGCCGGCATTCAGAGCGTCGAGCGTGGTCAGATCGACGCCACCCGCACTCTCGGCATGACCTATGGCCAAGGCATGCGCTTGGTGGTGATCCCGCAAGGCATCCGCCGCGTCCTGCCCGCACTGGTCAACCAGTTCATCGGCAACGTAAAGGACTCCAGCCTGGTCTATTTCCTTGGTCTGCTCGCCTCCGAACGCGAACTGTTCCGCGTCGGCCAGGACCAAGCCGTGCTGACCGGCAACTTGTCGCCGCTGTTGCTGGCCGGCGTGTTCTATCTCGTGATCACGGTGCCGCTAACCCACCTCGTCAATTACATCGACGCGCGCATGCGCGTCGGCAAACGTATCACCGCTGTGCAAAGTGGCCTCAAGGAAGTCGCCGAGCTTGCCGAAGCGGGCGTGCCGGGCACAGCGACGTTGCCTGCAGCAGAGCCCACACGCTTCAAGGGTGGCGGTATTGAGGTCAAGAATATCGACATGGCCTATGGCGCCGTCCAGGTCCTCCATGACGTCAGTCTGAAAGTGGAGCCGGGGACCGTCACCTGCCTCATCGGTCCATCCGGCTCGGGCAAGTCGACCTTGCTGCGTTGCCTCAACCGCCTCGTAGAGTGTCGAGCCGGTGACATTCTGCTCGATGGCGAAAGCATCTACAAACAGACCCCTGACCAACTCCGGCGGCGCGTCGGCATGGTTTTCCAGCAGTTCAATCTGTTCCCCGACCGCAGCGCGCTCGCCAACATCACCTTGGCGCTTCGCAAAGTTAAACGCATGTCGCGCGAGGAGGCTGAGGGCGCGGCCTTGGCGAGGCTGAATGAAGTCGGACTGCTGGAGCGTAAGGACCATCGGCCGGCCAATCTCTCGGGCGGGCAACAGCAGCGGGTGGCCATCGCGCGCGCCCTGGCCCTCGAACCCGAGATTATGCTGTTCGACGAGGTCACCAGCGCGCTCGATCCGGAATTGGTCAAAGGCGTCCTGAACTTGATGGCCGATCTCGGTCGGGGCGGGATGACGATGGTGGTCGTAACACACGAGATGAATTTCGCCCGCAAGGTCGCGAACCAGGTCGTATTCATGGACGAGGGGCGAATTGTCGAGGCAGGCCGACCAGAGGACCTATTTGATAACCCGCAAAGCCCGCGTCTTGGGCGCTTTTTGTCCGAGGTGCTGTGATTGCAATGGTGTGCGCAACGGCGGCTGTTCCGGTGTTCGGCCTTGCGGGGCGGGCTTAACTGCCGCTAGGTCGCCGGCACAACGCGCGCATGGGCGGTAGGTTTGCCGAGTGACTCAAAGATTACCCAAAAACGCAACTATCATAGAGGTCGCTCGCCGGGCCGGGGTGAGTTCCGCCACGGCCGGGCGTGTTCTTGGTGACTACGGCTACAGCAGCCCCGAGGTTCAGGAGAAGGTGCGGGCCGCAGCAGCTGAGCTGGGCTACCGCCCCAATCGCCTTGCCAAAGGTCTGATCACCGGTAAAACGCAGACTATCGGCGTTGTGGTTGGCGACATCGAAAGCCCATTCTACGCCAGCGTGCTGCGCGGAATAGGGGATGTCGCGCGCCGTGGCGGCTTCGGGGTTATCGTTACGAACAGTGATGAAAATGCCGAACTCGAGCAAGAGGCGGTGCAACTGCTGCTGGAAAAGCAGGTCGACGGTTTAATTGTCTCATCGACCTTCGTGGACGAGCCGGATCATCTTCGTGAAGCAGTCGCGGCTCGCTGTCCCGTCGTGCAGTTCGACCGCATGGTGGCGGGCCTGGAAACCGATTCAGTCGTGGTCGACAACGTTTCTGTAACGCATAGCAGCATCGCGGCGATGATAGCGGCCGGACACAGCCGCATCGGAATATTGGCGGAACTCGGGCCGGGCCAACGCGACGATGTTGGCTCGTTTGTGGCAAACGTTGATCTCTCCAGCGCTGATCTTCGCTACCATCATCCAAGCTGGCAGAGACTATTGGGTTATCTCGAAGCCCATCGCGCCGCGGGCATTACGCCGGATCCGCAGTTGATCCGTCGCGTGGCGGTCTATTCTAGCGAGGCAGCCCGCAAGGAGGCGCTCGATCTGCTGACAATGCGCAATGCACCGTCCGCTCTGTTTACGGCCGATGGTGTGATGTCGACAGGGGTTCTGGAGGCCATTTCCGCATTGAAGCTTGCGATTCCAGGAGACGTTTCGCTGCTCTGCTTCGACGATCTCGACTGGATGCAGTTCGTGACCCAGGGTATCACAGCCATCGCGCAGCCGGCACATTTGATTGGAGCGGCGGCAGCGGAGCTTCTCTTGAAGAGGTTGGCGGAGGCCACGTTACCTTTCGAGCACCGTGTCCTTGCGGCCCGCTTGGTGGAGCGCAATTCAATTGCAGTTCATCTCAACCGCGAGGCCGTCTGACCCGGCCGCAACGGTCTATGGCTGGGGCAGTCTCTAAGGGGCTCTGAGAAACGCACCGCGGCCGAGACGCGAGACTACAACCGTCATCACCGGCCCCGCTGCATCAGCGTTGCCACGACGGCTTTAGCCAAGCGGCTCGCATCACCGCAATGATCATCTCTGAGTTGGCAATGCATCCTAAAATAGATGTCTACGCTGCGTCCCTACCCCGATATGGCCAGCCAGAAGGGGCTGCGCGGGGCTGGGCCATAGCCGGTTTTCCGATCCTTGGCTCGAACCGGGGCGTGGCTGACGGAACTCTTAGTTTAGATAAGGCTTATGTACAAATGTCGCTCCATTGGTTTTCACCGTCGATTCCCGTAAAGACCGGCCGTCCCGGCGTCATCTACCAATGCAGCAACGTCGAAGGGCCGCTGAGCAGCTCCTGAAGTGGAGCAAGCGCGGCCCTAAGTGGCATAGCGCGGTGCAACTCTGCATGGATGCAATGATCGATCAGGTGAAGCCCGATGTGGTTCGCAGAGCGTTCCTTGAGGCCGCCAAAGAGGAGGGAAAGCTACTGCCGCCGTAGCTCTTGTCTCCGAAGGAAGCTCATTCCATATCAGGCACGTCGCGGCTGACGAACAATGTCGTCGGCTCGCCGTATTCGCCTAATGCAGGGTTAGCATCGCGCGACCACGGCAATGACGCCAGCGTGTTTCGCCGCCAAGCCTCTCGCAGCCCATACCGCCCGGTCCTCGGTCTGGGAGGCTTCGGCCTGTGAATCGGCGTGCAAAATCGGCGTCGAATTTTGCACGCCGATTCACAAGTGTTGCCGTCGGGTCATGATGATCTCCCTTCGCACACTTTGCTTTGCTCGGCACGAGCTGGGTTGCGTTCCGCTCAGCCCAACCGTCGACCGCCTCGAGCCGCATACCGCTGTCGTCGAGACGTCAGGCGTCCCGCGCACGACCAGCCCTCCGTAAATGTCGTCTCGAACTGTTCCGGCGACGGAACGACCGTCTTCATTTTGGTGTCCATGCGCTGGCGTTCAAAGAGATATAGCCGCTACCTGAGATACTCGCTGTCGAATCCGGCTGTTTCGACCAGCTTCTTGCGGTTGATCACCTCTACATGGCCTGACTTGAAAGAGACGAGATCGGCCTTGCGCAGCTCCCTTAACGTTCGGTTGACGTGAACCGTGGTCATTCCGAGGATGTCGGCCAGTTCATGCTGGGCAAGAGGACACTCATATCTTCCATCAACCGACAGCTCAACCATGGAGAGCCTCTCTTCCAACTCCAGCAGGAAATGGGCGGTACGCCTCATCGCGTTCCGTCGCCCGGTATTTGTCAGATGTTCGGCAAAGATGGCGTTCAGGCGCGCCAGCGAACAGGCGATCTTCTTCCCGATTCGGCCGTCCGACAGGATGGCCTCGACCAGTTCCTTACTGGAAATTTCATAAACAGCTAGTTCGGTTATGGACGCCAGCGACGCAAGACGGGGTCCGTCCAAGCCACGGAAACCGACGACATCCCCTTTGAGGGGAGTGTCTATGATCTGCCGCTCTCCGTCCGGCAGTGCCTGATAAAGTATGCCCCAGCCCGATTTTACAATGAATATCTCACTGTTGTCGTCCTCCTGCCGGCATATCACCGAATGGGGTTTATAGATTTTTGCGGTAACACCGAGAAAATTGTTGTTCCCCCACTCATTCTTCGACAACGTCCCCCTATGGGATGAGAGCACATGAACTGCAATAGTGTCTGCATGGAGAATCGCAAGTTTGCTTCTGTTTCCACACGACTGACAATAGTATCTCCCGGATAAATCGACAGAACGACCTCTTACCCTAGGGGCGGGTTTGCCTACTGTCCTCGTCTGTTTGGTAAACTGCGTTTAACTTAGGGTGTACAAGGGCGGTTAAGTCTCCGGGTTAAGGTCCGGCAACAGGCTCCGAACCGCCAATCACCTTGCCGCGCAGTAGTACGGCTTGGTTGTGGGATCGGGGGATCGGCGAACGCATGCACATGGTCGAGATGAGCGAAACTTACCTGGATCGTCTGCCGGCCGAACTGTCGGGGGGGTCAGAAGCAGCGCGTTTGCGCCCGGGCGTTGGCCGCCGATCCGGAACTCATCATCTGCGACGAAATCACGTCCGCGCTCGACCAGATTGTGCAAGAGGAAATCCTCAAGCTCTTAATGCGGCTTCAGCGCGAACTCGGCAGGAGCTGCATTTTCATCACCCATGACATTGCCACCGTGCGGGCGATCGCCGACGAAATTGGGGTGCACCAAGGTAAAGTCGTTGAGCGGGCATTAAAGAGCGAAATTCTCACGCCGCCGCACGGCCCCTATACCGAGCGGCTTTTATCCTCCGTGCCGGAAATGGATCCGAACTGGCTCACAAGGCTGCTGGCCAGCCGGAGGATGTGATCGTCGGGCGGAGCGTTGCGTGTCTTCCATATCGCCACGCCTTACAGCCTCGCGGTCGGCCTTCGGAACAATGCCAGAAATTTTGATGGTTCTCGCCCACGAAAAAGCCATCACGGCAGCAGGGACGAACTTGCGCTTTTGCGCATATTGATCTCTATCAGCAGCGATACCCAGCGCGCTCCTGCATCGGCTCGACGGCCGCAACCACCAGCTCAATGACGACTTGGCCGAGGTTGCCGCCGGTGTCCGCGCTTTGCTATAAAATCCCCCTATGTCACGAGAATGAGTATCAATCCGCCGCGCGAGTTGATGTCCTGGCGTCGTTCCGGGCACCCGTGCGCCAAATTCGGTCAGACGCCAGGCGCCGAAACGGGCGGGTCCACAGGCAAAGAGGGCAGGGCACTCGGCAAAGCTGCGCTCTATGGCAAACGGATAGCGGGCATTGCCCTTCAATGCGGGGATAGCGCCCCTTTGCCGTCGTTCGGTTTTCTGAGAGCATGATTGAGTACGTGCGATCCGGAGCCGATATTCCATGCCGACAAGAATCGATGCTAGTGAAGCGCGCCGGTGGTTTGCCGAAGATCTGCGTGTCTCATCACCTGTCTTGCACAACCCTGCGGTCATCGAGGCCTTCGCAAAGGTTCCGCGCGAACACTACCTTGGCAACGGGCCTTGGCGTATCCATTCGAGATTGCAAATCGGGGCGGTCCATACCAGCCCTTCAGCCGCACTTCATGAGATTTACCACGACGTTCTGGTCTTGCTTGACGAAAAACGCGGACTGAACAGCGGCTTGCCGTCGCTTTGGGCATTGGTTTTCGACCATCTGAACATCACTCCCGGCCAGACTGTCCTTCAGGTGGGCGCCGGTGTCGGCTATTTCACCGCCATCCTCGCTGAACTAACGGGTTCTGAAGGACGCGTGATTGCATATGAGATCGACGAAGAACTGGCTCGGCGTGCGCAAAGCAATCTTGCTCATTATGCCCATGTAGAAGTGATATCAGGTGATGCAACGCAGGCAGTTGATCTGCCAAACCTCGATGTCGTGGTCGCTTTTGCCGGCGTGACGCACGTGCCGGAACGGTGGCTTTCAAATTTGTCCGACGCTGGCCGGATGGCACTGCCGTTCACAGGTGAGGACCGACGAGGTTTCATGATGCTTCTGGAAAGGGTCGGCGATACGTTTCCCGTACGGTCACTTGTGCCATGCGGGTTTTACCCCTGCAGCGGAGCTAGGCGCAGTGACGAAGAAAAGGCCTTGATGGCCGCCCTCAAGGCTGCCCGAGGCAAGGTCACCCGTCTCGCGCAATATCATCCAGGCCGACCAGCAAATGGCCTCGAGAACGCTTGGCTGGTGACCGACACATACTGGATTTCGAAAGCCTAGCGATCGATATCAATCACGCGTGTCGCCGTCGTAGGGTGTGGCACGCATTGAAGGGCGTTCCACGAAGGATCTATACCATCGTGTCAGTCGTGGCCTTCCCTGCAAGAAGTCGGGCAGTCCCCGGAATTCCAGCCAGCTTAGACAAGTGGCGAGCGCGATGTGGCCGACATGGAGCGGTGCGTCGAATTCGACCTCGCGTTCCACGAAGTTATAGGATTCGATGAGCTTCATCGTCATGCCTGCGCCCAAGGCAGGATAACGCAGATGTTCAGGGCGGCGCTCGTTTTCCCAGCGGATGGAAATGCCTGCGTCGCACATGCCGCCGGCGAGCGCCTGGAGGCGCAAGGCGGACCATTTTGCTCGCCCTGTTTCGGGGATGAGCCGAGGACTGCTTTCGAGACTGTCGAGATAGCTGCAGATTACGCTCGAATCGAAGATCGCATAGCCGTCGTCGAGAACGAGAGCGGGCACCTTGCCAAGCGGATTGATCGCAAACACATCATCGTTGCGATTGATGGGGCTCGTCTCGTGATGAATGACGCGCAGACGTCCGGCAAGCCCGGCCTCGTGGGCAAAGACCAGAACCTTGCGCGCGTAGGGGGAGTGGGTCTGGTAGATGAGCTTCATGGACCCGTTCTGCGTTGAGTCTGAAGCGTGGGCATCTCGAGCAGTCCGCGGCCCAGCCGCTCTTTTGTTCAATGGTCCGGGGTTTGGCGCCATCGTCATGCGTCCTTCTCCAGTTCGGCCTCGGTCACGATGATCAGCACCCGGCTCGATTCGTCGAGCGCAAGCTCCCGCGATGGGCCGGAAGTCGCGACGGCGGTGGCGAGGCCGGCGAGGCCGGCCGCACCCGACGGGGTTGTGCCTGGACCGTTTGCCTCGCGAAGTCGGCTCTTCGCGTCGGCAAGCGCCGCTTCGGACACGGTTATGACCCGAGCGTTGCCTTGGCGGAGTACGTCGAGCGCCGATGCGGCTGCTTCGCCACAGGCGAGCATGTCTGCCGACGTCTTGAGATCGCCGGATATCCGCACGGACCGTGCTTGCGACAGCCCGGCCGCGACGCAGGCTGCGGCCTCTGGTTCTACTACGACGATCATGGCTGGAGGCATCAACCAGTCCTTCAGCCCAGTCGTCAGGGCGGCGGCAAGTCCGCCGACACCGGCCTGCACGAAGAGGTGGGTTGGCCTCAGATGGCCGATCTCGTTGACCTGGCGACGAATTTCCGCAGCAAGCACGCCATAGCTAGCGACGACATCTGCTACAGCTAGGTCGTCCGGGTCGCTAGAGGTGTCGGCCACCAGAATGCCTTCTCCGGCCCGGGCCGCCGCGGAGGCCCGATCGACGGCATCGTCGTAGGTGCCGTCGACCCACACGATTTCGGCGCCTTGTGATTCGATACGCCTGACCCGCGCCGCAGGAACGCCCGTGTGGAGGTATATTTTTGCCGTCCCACCGGCAAACTTCGCCGCCGCGGCAACGGCAAGTCCGTGATTGCCGGCGCTGGCCGTGATTAACGCCGGCAACGGCGTCCTGGCCCGCTCTGGATCGAGCAATTCGTCGATATCCATCCCGGTAGCCCGGGCCAGAGCACACAGACCAGCATAAGTGCCGCCGAGGGACTTGAAGCTGCCCAGGGCACGGTGTCCCTCGTTCTTGGCAAGCACCTGGGCCACATCCAGGCTCGCAGCGAGGTTTGGCAGGTCGAGCAACGGTGTCGGTGCATAAAATGGCGACAGGCGCTGTAACAGCGCCGCGATCTGATCAGGGTCAAGGCCCGGCTGTGTGTCTATGGCCATGAGGCGAAGTTCTATCCCGGAAACCACGCCGGTTGGCGCCTATTATCGTTGCTCGCCTGCCTGATTTCGTCATACATGCCTGTCCTCATGACGAAAACTGCCGTCCTCGATCGCTTCGACTATGTGCTGCTGTCGCTGGTTCAGCGCGACAACCAGATCCCGGCGCGGCGTCTCGCCGAGCAGGTCGGGCTTTCCCAGAGCGCGGTTCTGCGCCGCCTGCGCCGGCTGCGGAAGGATGGCGTGATCGCAGCAGACATTGCCGTCGTTCGCCCGGGGGCCGTGGGCCTGCCGCTAACCATCCATGTGCTCGTTTCCCTGGAACGGGAGAGCGCTGTCGAGTTGGACGCCTTCATCGGCAAGCTTCGCGGGCGCTCGGAGGTTCGTCAGGCTTGGTATGTCACCGGTGAAACCGATTTCGTGCTCCTCCTGCAATTGCCAGGGATGGAGGCGTACGATGTCTTCACGCGGGAAGTCTTCCACGCCGATTCGAACGTGAAGGCGTTTCGCACCATCGTGACGATGAGAGAAGTGATCGGCGCAGCCGATGCGCAGCCGCTATCCACTGCCTGAGTTTGTGGCGTGGCCCCAGCAAGGTCATTGCCCTTTTGACCCGTAATATCAGTCAAGGGCGCGAACCAGGTTGAAGGTCGATATACGCGTTCCCGTATCTACTCACCCGCCCCACCGCGAATGTCTGCACCTGGCCCAAATTAGTTCCGCCAGTGCGTAGAAAGAGACTCTAGTACGACGGGTACATCGCATGGCAATTTGTGATAGCAACGCTGATCGCGTCTGGTGCCGGTCGGTGGGCGGTTGCGGCTCGTTCCGGCATAGTGATCGTCGCGGCAGCGAGCGGCATGAATTTCGGAAGGGATATGAGAGCCAACATTTCAGGATCTCCCGGTGACGAGGCGCACTCTACGCGGACCAGAATCAAAGAGGTCGCGGCCGAGTTCTATGTCCTACGCGGCCACGATGGTTTCAGCTTCGGCGATATAGCGACGGCAATCGGCACGACGCGCGCCAACATCCATCATCACTTCGGCAACAAGCGTCAGCTGATGGAGGAATTGATCGCAGACTTCGCCGCCAACGCCGAGGCCCGCATCAAGCGCTTCTGGACGACCCCCGATATCCGGTTCTTCGACCGTCTCGATATGCAGCTCGAGGATCTGCGCCGTTTCTACGAACGTTTCAATGCTGAGAAGGGAGCCCGCAATATGTGGAGCCCGCTTTCGCGCCTTCGCCACGACCTCCCGGTTCTCGGCGAACCAGCGGAACGTGCCCTGGAGCGCGTCAACCGGGTCTATGATCAGAGCCTGCGTCATGCGGTAGACCAGGCGGTGAAGGACGGAGAGCTTTCCTCCCACACACTCAGCGACGAGCTCGTGCACATGCTGCGCATTACCCTTCTGTCCTGTCCACCAATGACGCAGGACACCGGAAGCTTCGACGAGGTCGCCAGGACCTTCGCAGCGCTCGCCGCGATCATCCGCGCCGCTTGGCATGATGCGGGGAAGGGCTCGGGTCGAGGCTAGACATCCAGTGGATCAAAGCGAGGGTGAGTTGACAGCCTTTGGCTTTCAAGTTACTTACTTGCAGGTAAGTCAGCCCATGATGGCGACGAGGCGCGTATTAGGGAGGATCACGTGCTGCGCGATGACGCATTCACTCGTTTCGAGGTCAGCCCCTTCACTGGAGCGCTCGGTGCAGAAATTCGTGGGATCGATCTGGCGAGCGCGAGCGAGGATGCCTTCCAGGACGTTCGCCGCGCGCTCTACAAGTATCATGCGCTCGCCGTGCGCGATCAGGAGCTTGACGCCGCCGGCGTCCACAAGGTCGCCCGCCGGTTCGGACCATTTAGCGGCAATCCGGTGCACACGCCGATCGACGGCTTTAACGATATCGTGCGCTTCGTGCGCGAGCCGGACGACACGGGCAAGGTGATCGGCGAGGACTGGCACATGGACCTCGCCTGGCTACCGAAGCCGCCGGGCATTACGATCCTCTACGGTGAGGAGGTGCCGCCGGTTGGCGGCGACACCTGCTTCTCCAGCCTCGAGAAGGCATATGACTCGCTTTCGCCGCGGCTGGTCGAGATCCTGCAAGGCCTGACGGGCGTCCATAGCGGCCGCGGGGTCTTCGCCATCAACGCGGCCCACAGCCGGCTCGGCGTCAAGGCCGATGTCGAGGCGATCGAGAATGCCGTCGTCGAGCATCCTGTGATCTGTCGCCACCCCGAGACTGGCCGGCGCTATGTCTTCGTCAGCAGCGTGATGACCAATTTCAAGGGGATGACGGAGGAAGAAAGCAAGCCGATGATCGACTTCCTGATGGCGCGGGCTGTCCGGCCCGAGTTCAACTGCAGGCTGCGTTGGGAACCGAAGACGCTCGGTATGTGGAACAATCCCCATGTCCTGCACACCGCCATCAACGATTATCCCGGATATCGCCGGGTGATGTACAGGACAACGGTGGAGGGCACCGTTCCACTTGCCGCCAGGGACGGCTGACGCGCAACCGCTCAGGGAGGAGCAATGGCATTTGGTTCCGAGGCATCCGTCGGCCACAGGGGGGAGGGGACGGCGGAAGCGGCTGGCGAGACCAAGAGGCGGCGCTTCGCGTTTTCGCCTGCCTACCTCTATGCGACGCCCGTACACCTCCTGGTGCTTGGGATCATCGTGCTCCCCGCCATCTTCGTCCTGTGGCTGAGTTTCGAAGCCTCGTCATTCGGCCAATCGGCAACCTTCGTTGGGTTCGATAACTACATCCGCGTCCTCACCGATCCCTATTTTTGGTGTTCGGTCTGGAACACCGTCCTCGTCGTCGCCGTGGCGGTTCACATCGAACTGCTGCTCGGCCTTGGCCTGGCCCTGCTTTTCGCTTCCGGGCTTCCCCTCCAGCGCGTCATGCTCGTCGTGGTGCTCGCTCCCTACGCCATCAGCGAGGTGACGGCGGTCGCAATGTGGCGCTTCCTGTTCGATCCGGACGTCGGCCCAATCACGCTAATGCTGCGATACACCGGTCTGCCGACGCTCGACTGGACGTTCATCCCTTCCCACGGCCTCGTCCTCGTCGGCCTGCTCACGATCTGGCTGCACCTGCCATTCACATTCATCATCCTCTATGCGGCACGACTCGCGGTTCCGAAGGAGCTCTACGAGGCTGGGCGCACCGACGGGGCCAATGCGTTCCAGCTCTTCCGCAACATCACGCTGCCGCTCCTGGCGCCAGCGATGCTCATCGCGCTGCTCTTCCGCTACATCTTCGCCTTCCGCCTCTTTTCCGAGGTCTGGCTCCTGACCCAGGGCGGCCCGGCACGCACGACCGAGGTCGTTTCCGTTTATCTTTATCAGGAAGGCTTCCGCTACAACTCGTTCGGCACGGCGGCCGCGACGGCGTGGATGATGGTCGTCATCTCGCTGCTGCTTGCGACTGGCTATGTATGGCGGCTGCGCAAGGAATCCCTGGCCAATGCGTTCTAGGCGTCTCGCCATCGGTGCCGGAAAGATGCTCGCTGTTGCGGCAATCGTCGTCTGGTCACTGTTTCCGATCGGCTTCATCGTGCTCTCGTCGTTCAAACCCGGTCGCGAGATTTTCGCGGTTCCACCGGAGCTCTTCTTCGAACCGACCTTGGAGCACTACGCCTCGCTGTGGCAGCGCTGGCCGGCCTTTTTCGACGGGCTCGTCAACAGCCTGATCATCACCACCGGGGCGACGGCGCTTGCCGTCATGGCAAGTATGCTCGCCGGTTTTGCCTACTCACGCTATCGGGGCGTCCGTTTCCTGGAAGGATCGGTGATGTTTCTGATCGGATCGCGGCTGATCCCGCCGATCGTCGTGACGCTGCCACTGTTCCCGGTCGTCAATCGGCTCGGGCTCAACGACACCCATCTGGTGCTGATCCTGCTCTACGCGACGTTCTTTGTCTCGCTCGGCACGCTCTTGATGCGCACGTTCATCGATCAGGTACCGCGCGAACTCGACGAGGCGGCTGTCCTCGATGGCGCGCGGCCGCTGACGATCCTTGTCAAGATCATCTTGCCGCTCGTAGCGCCCGGCATGCTCGCCGTCGCCGTCTTCGTAGTCGTCTTCGCGTGGAACGAGTTTCTGTTCGCCTATATCTTCACCGCCAACCACGCCAAGACCGCGCCTCTGGTCCTTTCGGAGATGATCAGTTCGATCGACGGCGTCGACTGGGGCGTGCTCTTTGCGGCCTCTACCGTCCAATTGCTGCCGGTTCTCGTCTTCGTGGTCCTGATGAACCGGTTTCTGGTCGCCGGATTGACCGCCGGCGCGACCAAGGGGTGACGACGTCACCGAGAAAGGGAGGAAGACAATGCCTTTGCACATGACACGCAGAGCCCTGCTGACGACCGCGATGGCCGCCGGCGCGACGGGCGCATTGGGTCGGTTGGCCCATGCCCAGGTAAAGACGCTGAACGTGCTTTGCCATCGCGTCCACCAAGCCAACCTGACGACCGGCGCCGCCGGCAATGTCATCAAGCCCTGGGAGGACAAGAACAACGCCCAGATCTCCTGGACTACGCTTGACAGCAATCCGCTCCAGGACCGGTTATTCCGGGAGGCGAGCCTGAGCGAGACCGATTTCAACGTCGGCTATGTCATCGACAACCGCATGACGTCGCAGATCGCCTCGCTGTTCGAGCCGCTCGACGACCTCAAGAAAGCCGAGCCGATCGACGATTTCGACGATATCGCCGAGGGCCTGCGCCAATCGATGACCGTCGGCGGCAAGCTCGTCGGCATCCCCGTGCGCCATGCCACGCAGGGGCTTTTCTACAACGAGGAGCTGCTTCAGGAGGCCGGCATTTCGGCGCCACCGAACACATTGGAGGAGCTGGTCGAGCAGGCGAAGAAGCTGACCTTCACCTCCAAGTCTGGTACGCCGGCCGTCGGCATGATCCTTGCGAGCGACCTCGCCGTCTTCCCGGTCATGTTCGCCCGCGCGTTCGGCGGTGATTTCATCGACAAGCAGTTCAAGGTGGTTCCCGATCCGGAGGCGATGGAAAAGGGCCTGTCCGTGCTCGCCGACCTCTTCAAGGCCGGGGCGCTTCCCCGCAGCTACGCCACAACGCGCAACGACGACATGGCGACGTGGATGCAGCAGGGACGCGCTGCCTTCGCGGTGCTGCCTTTCGCCCGCTACGCGCAGCTCAACAGCAAGGAACAGTCGACTGCGCCGGGAAAGATCAAGCCGATCGAGTTTCCCGGCTCCAAGACCCTCGGCACCGGTCAGGAAATGCACCCAGTCGTCGAATCCTGGGCAATGGCCATTCCCGCCAATTCGGCGGACAAGAGGCTCTCCTGGAGCTACATCCGCTTCGTAGCGAGCAAGGCCGCCACACTCGACATGGCGCGCAACGGCAATGGCCCCGTCCGCGCTTCGACCTATGCCGAGCCGTCGTTCGCCGGGGCGCTGCCACAGGCGACGGTCGAGGCAGCCGCCCTTGCCAAGGCGCGACCGGCCTTTCCGGCTTTTCCCGAAGCCGCTCGCGCTCAGTCGACGTTTCTCGAGGAGGTTCAGCTCGCCGTCCTCGGTCGCAAGAGCCCGAAGGAAGCGGTCGCCGCCATTGTCGATCGCGTCAAGCCGCTAATGCCAGCTTGATCGTATGGACTGACGTGGCCATGTCGCCTGCTACTTGCCAGGCGACCAACCGGCGAGGATCAGCGCGGTCGTAAAGTCGTCGTCGGGTGAGGCGGTGTTCCATGGACCTGAGTTCGATCGCGCGAGCTCAGGACTGCTTAGCAGTGCGCTGGCGGCAGACAGCAGGTTCAGCGCGCCGCCACCGATATCCCACCACGCGGCCTAGGCGCCTGGGCGATCGCGTGATGCAGGCCTTACGGCGAGGCCACGCCTTGGCGCACGAGGATCATCAGCGACTCCAGCCGCGCGACGTCCTCTGGGCGAAAAAAGCTTGACGACATCATATTCGGATGCGTTTACTTCGTCCGTAACTAGGATATAAATTCCATTACTATGGAACAGAGCGAAGGGAACCAAGATGAAGCGTTTCTTGCAAATCGTCGCTTCACTCGCCGCGCTTATGCTGCCGGCGACAGGCGCTGCCTGGGCCGAGCCCGCTAGAGGTGGAGTGATTGATGTGGCGACCATTGGGGAGCCGCCGACACTGGATCCGATGGCCTCGACCGCCGATCTGGTTGGCATTGTCACGCAGCACATCTACGAGACGCTCTATACCTTCGACAAGGACTGGGGCATCACGCCGCTGTTGGCCGCCGAAATGCCACAGATTTCACCGGATGGCCGTACCTACACCATCGCGCTCAGAACCGGCGTTAAGTTCCACGACGGCAGCGATATGAATTCGGCCGACGTGGTCGCTTCGCTGCAGCGTTGGATGAAGATTGCCACGCGCGGCAAGCAGGCAGCCGAAGTCATCGCCACGGTCGACGCCGTTGACGACCACACCGTCAAGCTCACCCTGAAAAAGCCGTTCGCGCCACTTCTGTCGCTGCTCTCACTCAACAATGCGGCCGCAATCATCATCCCGTCCGAAAACGTGGGACAGGAGCCGCTGACCAGCTTCGTCGGTACCGGCCCCTATATGTTGAAGGAACGCAAGCCGGACCAGTACATCCAGCTTGCCCGGTTCGACGGCTACAAGTCGCGCGACGGCGAACCCAACGGCTATGGTGGCGCCAGAAAACAGTATCTCGACGAAATCCGTTTCGTGCCGGTTCCCGATGCGAACACGCGCGTCGAAGGCGCTGTCTCCGGCCAGTTCGCCTATGTTGACTCGCTGCCGGTCGAGTCCTTTGACAAGATCTCGGGTGGCAAGACCCAGCCGGTCATCTTGAAGCCGTTCGGTTGGCCGGTATTCGTCCTCAATACCAAGCAGGGGCTGAATTCCGACATTCGCATCCGCAAGGCGATACAAGCAGCGCTGGCGCCGAACGACACGCTGCTCGCCGCATTCGGATCGAAGGAGTTCTTCGCAGCCGACGGCGACATGTATCCCGAAGGCTTTGCCTGGCACACGGACGCCGGCACCGAGCCCTACAAGCCCGATGGCGACACTGAGGCGGCTGCGGCGCTGCTGAAGGAAGCCGGCTATGACGGCAAGCCTTTGCGCATCCTCACCAGCCGCCAATACGAGTTCCACTACAAGCTGGCGCAGGTCGCGGCCGAGTATCTGAAAGCCGCCGGCTTCCAGGTCCAGCTCGACGTGGTCGAATGGGCGACGCTGACCAAGAACCGCACCGACCCGGCGCTGTGGGACATCTACATTAGCCACAGTCCGTTCCTGCCCGAGCCGTCGCTGACCGGCATAATGTCGGACTCCTCTCCGGGTTGGTGGGTTTCGGATCGCAAGCACCAGGTGCTTGAGGCGTTCAACGCCGAAGCCGATCCGGCCAAGCGCGTCGCGCTGTTCGCAGATGTCCAGAAGGCGATCTACGACGAGGTTCCAGCGTTCAAGGTCGGCGACTTCAACGCCTTGGCCGCCCAGGCCCCCAAGCTGAAAGCCGTGACGCCGGCGCCATGGCCCTATTTCTGGAACGCTTATCTGGAAGGCAACTGAGACGGTCCTGCTTTCCGCCTCCACTCAACGACAGGCGACCGGGTGCCGGCCGACAAAGCCGGCGCCCAGCAAACCGTTCGATGGTTGCTCAGGGATGCTATAACGCCGATGCTGCACTCAATCCTCAACAGACTTCTCGGCATGATCGTCGTCATGGCGCTGGTCGTCACCATCGTGTTCGTCATCGTACGGGTGACGCCCGGCGATCCGGCGGCAGTTATGCTGGGTCCAGACGCCACCGCCGCCGATATAACCGCGCTGCGGTCCAAGCTCGGGCTCGACGGTTCCATCCTCGAACAGTTCGGGCGCTACGTTCTCGATGTCGTCCAAGGCGACTTCGGCCAGTCGATCTTCCTCGGCGAGCCGGTCACGACCGCGCTCGCCCAACGCGCCGAACCGACGTTTTTTCTCACCGTCTTCTCCCTGGTAATCGCAACGCTCATCGCGCTGCCGGTCGGAATCCTGTCGGCCTATAAGCGCGGCTCTATCTTCGACCAGGCAGCAACCACCATTGCCATGTTCGCAGCCAGCGTGCCGAGCTTCTGGCTCGGCCTTGTGTTCATTCAGTTCTTCGCCGTGAAGCTCGGCTGGTTCGACACATCTGGCTATGGCGGGCCGGGAGCTTCGTTTGCCGACCGGCTTGACCATCTGGTGCTGCCGGCGCTGGCGCTCGGTCTCATAAGCTCGGCACTGATCACCCGCTTCACGCGTGCCTCGATGCTCGACGTGCTCAATGACGACTATGTGCGGACCGCCCGATCCAAAGGCATGAGCGAATGGCGTGTGGTGCTGAAGCATGCCTTCAGAAATGCCTTGATCCCCATCCTCACCGTCATCGGCCTGACCGCGGCACTGCTCATTTCCGGTGCGGTGGTGACCGAGACGGTGTTCGGCCTGCCCGGCGTCGGCAGCTTGGTCGTCTCGGCGGTGTTACGGCGCGACTATCCGGTTATCCAAGGCGCGCTGCTGGTCATTGCCGGGCTGTACGTCCTGGTCAATTTCGCCATCGACATGCTCTATCTGGCTGTCGATCCGAGGGTTCGCTACTGATGGCCGCTATCTCGGTGCCGCTCCAGGCGGAGCCAAATATGCTTTCGCGGCTGATGACGCGGCCGACGGCGGCGGTGGGCATCGCCGTACTGATCGCCATCGTGCTCGCCGCGATCCTCGCGCCGGTCATCGCCCCCTACGCACCGACTAAGCTCTCCATTGCCAGTCGGCTGCATCCGCCGAGCCTCGACCACCTGTTCGGCACCGACGATCTCGGGCGCGATATCTTTACCCGCACGCTCTACGCCGCGCGCACTTCGCTGGCGGTCGGCTTTGCTGTCGTGATCTTCGCCTCGATCATCGGTGTCGTTTTGGGACTGACTTCCGGCTTCTTCAGAAGGCTCGACGCGCCGGTGTCGCGGTTGATCGACGCCATGATGGCTTTTCCCGACATATTGCTCGCAATTGCACTCGTGGCGGCACTTGGCGCCACCGCCGTCAATGTCGTGGTCGCCCTCGGCGTGGTTTATGCGCCGCGGCTCGCACGCGTCGTGCGCGCCTCGACGCTGGTCATTCGCGAACTGCCCTATGTCGAGGCGGCCCGCGCACTCGGCGTGCCGACGCCGATTATCCTGGTGCGGCACGTACTGCGCAACGTCACCTCTCCATTGCTGGTGCAGGCAACCTTCATCTTCGCCAACGCCATCCTGGCCGAGGCCGGTCTGTCCTTCCTCGGCGTTGGCATATCGCCCGACATCCCGACCTGGGGCACAATGATCGCCACCGGCCGTCAATACATGGATCAGGCCGGCTGGATCATGATGTTTCCGGGCGGCGCCATCGTCATCACCGTGCTGTCGCTGCAGCTCGTCGGCGACGGCTTGCGCGATCTTCTCGACCCTCGTCTCGCAAAGGACATCTGATGTTCAGCAATCGCTCTTCCCAAACCGAAAGGCCGCTGTTGATCCGGGGCGCAAAACCAGTCGGCTTCGGCGGCGAGTTTGGCCAGACGATCGACGTGCTGATCGGCAAGGATGGCCGTATCGCCGAAACCGGTTCGACCATTGCCGCCGGCGAGGATGTGACGATGCTTGACGCCAATGGCGCGTTCCTGTCGCCCGGCTGGACCGATCTTCACGTGCATGTCTGGTACGGCGGCACCGACATTTCGCTGCGGCCGCAGCAATGTGGCGCCGCCCGAGGCGTCACCACGATGGTCGATGCCGGCTCAGCCGGCGAAGCCAATTTCCACGGCTTTCGCGAGTTCATTATAGAGCCGGCGCGAGAGAATATATACGCGTTCCTGAACATAGGTTCGATCGGTCTCGTCGCCTGCAACCGTGTCAGCGAGCTGACCGACATGCGCTCGATCGACATCGACCGCACCATTGCAACCGTCGAGGCCAACCGCGACGTCATCGTCGGACTGAAGGTGCGTGCCAGCCACGTCATTACCGGCGGCTGGGACCTGACGCCGGTCCGGCTGGCGAAGAAGCTCAGCCGCATCCTCAAGCTGCCGCTGATGGTGCACGTTGGTGAGCCGCCGCCACTCTATGACGATGTTCTCGGCCTGCTGAGCGAAGGCGACATCGTCACTCATTGCTTCAATGGCAAGGCCGGCGGCTCGATCATCGAGGACGACGATCTTTATCGGCTCGCCGAGGATGCGGCGCAGCGCGGCATTGTGCTTGATGTCGGCCACGGCGGCGCCTCGTTCTCCTTCGATGTCGCCAAGGCGGCGCTCGAGCGCGGTCTGCCGCCGAAGACGATCTCGACCGATCTGCACAACCGCTCGCTCGACGGCGCGGTGTGGGATATGGCAACCACCATGTCGAAGCTGTTGTCGCTCGGCATGGCATTCGACGATGTGGTGACGGCCTCGACGACGGCGCCGCGCCGCGCCATCCGGTTGCCCGCCGACGGACTGCTGGAAAAGGGCAGGCCGGCAGAATTCACTTTGTTCGACCTCGCCGACGCCGAGCTCACCGTGAAGGATTCGCAAGGGGCGACAAGTACGCTGCACCGGCTGTTCGAGCCTCGCCACGCTATCCTCGGTGCCGAGGCGATCATTGCCCACCGCCACCTGCCGCCGGAAGGTTCTGCGGGCAGTGTGCACGTCTGTCCGCATTGCGGGTGGAAATCATGAGCGGCGCGATCGCCAGCGACGTCATCCTGTCGGTTCGGGACTTGCGGACCTGGTTTCAGACCCGCCGTCTTACCGCCAAGGCGGTCGATGGCGTCACCTTCGACCTGAAGCACGGCAAGACTCTGGCCGTGGTCGGAGAATCCGGTTCCGGCAAGTCGGTGACCAGCCTGTCGATCATGGGCCTGCTGTCACGGCCCGGAAGGATCGCCGGCGGCCAGATATTGTTCCGCGATCGGCAGGAGCGTGTCCACGACCTCGCCGGATTTACCCAGAAGGAATTCCGCAAGGTCCGCGGTCGGGAAATCGCGATGATTTTCCAAGAGCCGATGACCAGCCTCAACCCGCTCTTAACGGTCGGCGATCAGATCGGCGAAATGATCGCGCTGCACGAGCCGGTGACCCGGGAGCAAGCGCGCAGCCGTGCGCTCGCCATGCTGAAGCATGTCGAGATTCCGGACGCCGTCTCGCGGCTCGACGACTATCCGCACCAGATGTCCGGCGGCATGCGCCAGCGCGTCATGATCGCCATGGCACTCGCCTGCAGTCCGTCGCTGCTGATCGCCGACGAGCCGACTACGGCCCTCGACGTCACCATCCAGGCGCAGATCCTCGATCTCTTGCGTCGCCTGCAGGTCGAGATGGGCATGTCGATCCTTTTCATCACCCACAATCTCGGTGTCGTCGCCGAGATCGCCCATGATGTCGTCGTCATGTACGGCGGCCGTGTCGTCGAGCAGGCACCGGTCAACCACCTGTTTGCGCACCAGCGCCATCCCTACACGAGAGGGCTGCTGGCCTGCACGCCCAATGCCGCGCGCGACATCGGTGACGACGGCAAGCGCCGGGCGCTCTATTCCATTCCCGGCAGCGTGCCGCCGATCACCGCATTGCCGCCGGGTTGCGCCTTCGAGCCGCGCTGTGACTTCGCCATTGCGCCCTGTCGCGCGGCACCGCCGCCATTGATGCCGGCAGGACTGCACGGCGCTTCCCGTTGCATCAGGAGTGCAGAGCTGTGAGCGCCGGGGTGATACCAAGTCGTGCGGCGACTGCGCCATTGCTCAGCGTGCAGGGTCTGACAAAGCACTTTCCCGCCCGCAATGGCCGCATCGTTCATGCTGTCGAGGATGTCAGCTTCGATGTCGGACGCGGCTCGACGGTCGGGCTGGTCGGCGAGTCCGGCTCCGGCAAGACCACCGCCGGGCGCGCCATCCTCAGGCTGGTGGAGCCGACCAGAGGCAAAGCGCTGTTCGACGGCGTCGATCTGTTTTCGCTGTCCGCACGTGAAATGCGCGGCTATCGGCAAAAGCTGCAGATCGTGTTCCAGGATCCATTCTCCAGCCTCAACCCGCGCATGCGCATCGCCGCCATCATCGGCGAGGCACTCGACGCGCGCGGCTTTCCGCGAGGCAAGCGACGTGCCGACAGGGTCGCCGAACTGCTGACCCTGGTCGGCCTGTCGCCTGATCACGCCACGCGCTACCCGCACGAATTCTCCGGCGGCCAGCGCCAGCGCATCGGCATTGCACGCGCGCTCGCCGTCGAGCCGGAATTCGTCGTCGCCGACGAGCCGGTCTCGGCGCTTGACGTGTCGGTGCAGGCGCAGGTGCTCAACTTGCTCGGTGAGTTGCAAAAGCGGCTCGGCCTGACGCTGCTGTTCATCGCGCATGACCTCTCGGTGGTCGAATACCTTTGCGACGAAGTGGTGGTGATGTATCTCGGCCGCGTCATGGAGCGTGGTCCGAGCCGTCTTCTCTACGCCGCGCCGCGGCACCCATACACCAAGGCATTGCTGGCGACAGCACCCGTGCCCGACCCGACCCGCCGACGCACTCACGTCGCCTTGCGTGGTGACATTCCAAGCCCGATTGACCCGCCTTCCGGCTGCGTCTTCCGCACCCGCTGTCCGGACGCAATTGCTGCCTGCGCCGGGATCATTCCGCCCGTCGACGATATCGGCGGCGGGCATCACGTGGCCTGCATCCGGCACAACCAAAAAACGATCTGATTGGAGTTTGTGTATGACTTTTTCCGAGCTCATGAAGCGACCGGAAAGCACGCCCTACGACCGGCTTTTGGCGCTTGGAATAACGCTGCCCGAGGCGCCGCCGCCGATCGCCAATTTTGTCACACACGTGCAGGAGGGCAAGCTGCTGTTCCTGTCCGGCCAGGGGCCGAGTGAGGCCGACGGCCGGGTCTATACGGGCAAGGTCGGTGCCGACGTGACCGTGGATCAGGCCTATGCCCATGCGCGGCTGACCGGTGTCAACCTCATTGCCGTCATGCACGCAGCGCTCGGCGATCTGTGCCGCGTGCGACGTGTGGTAAAGCTGTTCGGCATGGTAAACGCCACGCCGGATTTCGCCGATCACCCCGCAGTGATCAACGGCTGCTCGGACCTGCTCATTGACGTTTTCGGCGAGCGCGGCACCCATGCCCGCTCTGCGGTCGGTCACGGATCACTGCCGGGAGGGATCAGCGTCGAAATTGAAGCCGTCATCGCCGTTGATTAGTCGCATCGAATAGTCGGAGCACAAGACCATGCCTGTCGAAGATATCCGCAGCCAGTTGGGCCTCAGGCCCGTCATCAACGTCTCAGGCACGATGACCTCGCTCGGCGCCTCCATTGTCGTTCCCACGGCTGTCGAGGCTGTGTCCGGCATTCTCACCGAGTTTGTCGAAATGGCCGATCTGCATCGCAAGGCCAGCGCCGTGATCGCCGAATTGACGGGCGCGGAGGCCGGTTTCATCACCGCCTCCTGTTCCGCGGCAATCAGCCTGGCCGTGGCGGCCAGCATGACGGGCCCGGACCTTGCCGCGATCGAACGGCTGCCGGATACCGCTGGACTGAAAGACGAGATCGTCATCCAGTCCGGCCACATGGTCAGCTACGGCGCACCGATCGAACAGGCGATCCGTCTCGCCGGCGCCAAGGTCGTGCCGGTCGGTCAGGCGACCAGCGCCTCGGCGTATCAGCTCTCAGGCGCTATCACCGAGCGCACTGCTGCAGCAATCTACGTCGTGTCGCACCATGTCGTCGAGTATGGGCAAATCCCGCTGAAGATGTTCGTCGAAACCGCCCGTGCACGCGGGGTCCCGGTCATCGTCGACGCAGCGTCCGAATACGATCTGGCGGGCTTTCTCGCCAGCGGAGCCGATCTGGTGCTGTATTCGGGTCACAAATTCCTGGGCGGCCCGACATCCGGTATCGTCGCAGGCACGAAGGCGCGGGTGCGCGACGTCTACTTGCAGAACCGGGGCATCGGGCGCGGCATGAAGGTCGGCAAGGAAGGCATCGTCGGTGCGCTCGCTGCTCTCCAGGCCTGGAAAACGCGTGACCATGAGGGTATTCGCGCTCGCGAACGCCGAGCGCTCGACTGCTGGGCGCAAGCACTCGAGGGGCGGCCTGGCGTCACCGCCGCTATCGTACCCGACCCGACCAGCAATCCGCTCGATCGCTTGAAGGTGTGGGTGAATGCCGCCGAATCGCGCATTACAGCCTGGGATCTGGCCGACCGGCTGGCAGCTGGCAATCCGCCGGTGGTCGTCCGCGATCATGAAGTCGAGCACGGCTATTTCTTCCTCGATCCATGCAATTTGCATCCCGACGAAGAATTCATTGTGGCGGCACGGCTTGCCGAGGAGCTTGATGGCGCGCGCAAGTCGAATGCGATCATCGCCACACCATGGAACGAGCGTCTCATGGCCCGCGAGGCTGCGATCCTCAACTGGCCGGATTGAGGCTGGCTGTGGTAAATGCCCCGGCTGCCTTACAGTGCCCGCAAAACCGAGAATGCCATGCCCACGATAGCGCCCGACCTGCACCTGAACCCCGCCGAAGACCCGCGGGAACCCCGCCGCTCGCGCACCAGCGGTATCGACCGTGCGCTGCAGATACTCGACTATCTGCAAAAGCAGGGGCGGCCAGCAACTGCATATGAGATTGCGCACGACATCGGCGCCCCCCTGTCGACGATCTACGTCATCGTCGACGATCTGGTCGAAAAGGAACTGCTGGACCGCAAGGACGGCGGCCTGCTCTGGCTGGGTCCGCGGCTCTATCAGTACGGCCTGACCTACGCTCGCACATTGGACCTGCTCAACGTGGCAACGCAGGAGATGCACGAACTGGCTCAGAGTTCGAAAGAGACGATCCAGCTATGCGGCCGTGACGGTGACCATATGGTCGTGCTTGCGATGGAAGAGGGCAAAGATCATTTCCAGGTTACATCTCGCGTCGGGACCCGGACGCCGCTGAACTGGACCGCGTCGGGTCGGCTGCTCGTCGGCCATTTGCCGGAAGCCGAACGCCGCGCCATTTTCGCTCGATCCGCGATCGCATCTCCGACCGGACGCGCCGAGACGGACGAGGATGTGCTCGCTCGGGCGGCCGCCACAGCACTGGAGCAGGGCCTGTCGATCCAGGCTGGTGAATCTGACTTTTCAGTTGCCTGCATTGCGGCTCCCATCCGTGACAACCAAGGAGCCTGCCGTGCCACGATCTCGATCGTCGTCCCGGATGTGAAGCTGAAGCAAAAGAACCCGGATTTGATTACGATGGTCAAGATCAGTGCGCGCCGCATCGAGTCGCGGCTCGGTTGGCGAACCGACCGGCCATAACGAACGCCCGGCGCGAGTTGGCAAAATCACGGGATGGTGCGTTTCTGCACATCCCGCTCACCGAACCAGAAATGATCCCATTGGGCTCAGCAGCCCGTCCAGACGAAAATTTGACGCATTGAACCGACGGGCGCCGAGTCTCCAGCCGTTCCAATCAAGCCTGCGCTCGCATCTTCAAGCTGGCCGATCTGGTGGTTTTCGGTGCCTGACAGGCTTGAGCAGTGAAACGAGAATGTGCTCTCTGGCCTGTTGATCAGACGCTCCCGTCGTCAGGCAACCGAGTACAGCGTCATCGCTGCATCAAAGCCGCGCTGACCTCTCGGGTCGAGGGCTGCCCTGATCCCCAGGGATCCGGGGCCCCGTGCGGTGTGGCCGCGCGCGCCGAGCCTCGCGTCGCCGAAGAGGCCCGAGGCGATGTCGAAGCCCAGAGTGTACATGCCGGGCGGCTCTGCAGTGCGGGCAGCCTTAAAGGCATCCGTCGAGGTCTTCTCCGCGATCTTCGCGCCGACGGTCGCGAGGCCGAGTTGCGCATTCCGGGCGACAATGAAGAACGCTGAATCCTCGCAGCCAACGCGCTCGTCAGCATCAAGGCCATCCATGAAAAGCTGCTTTCCCGGGCCCCATAGCGTGTCTGCTCCGGGCATCGCGACGCCAATATCAAACCCGGTCTTGGCGGGGCCGTCTGGCTCTAGTTCTCGCATCCCGCTCAACAACGCGTCGCGGCTGACCATCATTTTTCCCTTGTCTGCATAAACGCTTTTCAGCCCCTTCGCGCCTTCCGGAAATGGATCGGGCGTCAGCCCTTGCGGGAAACGCCGGGCCGGCGTCTGCTTCGCGGCGAAATCAACCGGCAGGCACGCTGTTTTAGGATCGTTGATCGCCGCGGCGGCGGCTTGCGCGATGATGTCTATATCGACTTGGAAACCACGGAATGCCTCCTGAACCATCTGCAGGGTTGTCGGTGCCGTGAAGGTGAACTTGCCTGGATTGAGCGTAATGAAGTCCATCAGGTTCATCTGGTCTAGCCGGCTGCTGCGCTCCTTCGCGCACTCAACCAGAACATCCTGGGCTTGCCGGACCTGCGCTGCGTTCGGCGGGATCGGTCCATCTGCGATGGAGATTGGAGCTAGGGTGACGAAATAAGGAACGGCATTGGCGTTCGGATCGGTCTGGAATGCGTTCAGCCATTGCTGGAGAAGCCCATACATCTGGCTGGGATCCGTTACGTCCCCCATGATCAGATTGATCGGGCCGCCTTCGTGGTAGACGGTCGTGCGCACGTCTTCATGGAAATGCCTCTGCCATTTTCATCTTGGCGTCGGCAGAAAACAGCCCGTAGGACCCCGACAACTCCATCGAAACGGCTTGGGCCTCCTCGGAACTGGCTGTATCCATCTGCAGGACGGCCAGGAACATCCCGCCGCGTCCTACCCCGTTCACGAACATGTTCCCGTAGCGTGATTGGAAGAGCTCGGGATTGCTCGATATCGCCGCCGCCGAGCCGCTCAGCTTTGGTTCGTCGATGCCGTGAAAGGGCAGCGTTACTTTGGCGGAGATGAGCAGGAACAGGGAACTGCTCTGGATCTTGGAACTTTGGGCGAAGTCAAACCTTCCGGACGCGGAGAAGCACCCGCACCCGCCGCTCGCTTCGACATTGATGCTCAGCGACTTTTCGAGTTCGGCGGTGGTGTGAATACGGCGTATGTCGAATGAAGATATGGACCCCATTGCATCGTCGACGCCGGAAAATGCGCCATCGACGACATGACCCATCGGACTACCCGTCGCAAGATCGACACCTTTTCCATAGTCGTAGCCGGGAGAGTAAGGTACGGTTACTTGAGTAAGCATTTCAATCTCCTGATGGGCCTATTGGCATTACTCTTAAATAAACCAGTTCAGCAGAGTATAATCTGCATGATTCTATCTGGCCGCCAGAGTGCAGTCTAAGGGGCTAGTTGGCGGCGTCCTCCCCACATTCCTAGCAGGAAGGCTCAAGCGTCGTCGGGAGGCGCTACCCCAAGCCATCTGTCGAGTTCCCGTTTCGGAACCAAAATTACAGGGCCGGGCGCTCCGCCCCGGGAACAGCTCCCAGACGTCTTTGATGTCCATGACCTTCTCTGCAAGGTCTTCAAAGAACGGTCCGACCGGAACCGATCCATGCATGTCAAGAAGCTCGATCGGAACCGGATCGCTCGCCGAGCTTGAGTTCGGAGCAGTTCCTGGCGCGGAGAGGCCACCCTCGCCGGAGGCACCAGACATCCAAGGCGGAGCAGGCGCGATCCTGCTTCGAGTGCGGATCGCGCATGCTAGAGCTAGTCTGATACGGATTGGACGAGGATGGTGATGTCGTAACTGGCATCCGCGCCCTGCACGTTTTTCACGGTTTGGAAATCCATGATCGCGGACAGGTCGATCATCCCTATCTCGTCATCGCCTGAAAGGTCGGTCTCGATAATATTAAGGTAGAATTCACCGGCTGGAACGATCTGTTTGATGTCGAGATTGTAGTCGTTTCCCGGAGTGAAGGATCCAATCGGGAAGCGAACAGGACCCATCACTCCAACAAGGTCGTCAGAACCTGTATAATCGTTCGTCGAATGACATTTGATGCGGCTTATGTTCAGTGAGTAGGGACGCATGGTCATTGCTCCATCAACTTGTTGCGAGACGGAATGCTCACCTGCCCGAGCTTACGAATGGCTTACGGGGTGGTCACGGCCCGCTGCTTTCTGCTCGCTGAGGTGTTGTCGGCGACCGTGGACATCACCCGATGCCTGTCGCGCGGTCAGTCAATCCGGTAAATGACGTAGTAGGCCGAACCCTCAATCGCTGAGCGGGCGATCTTGGCGATTGGACCCATGCCTTGTTCTTCCTTGTCCATGGTGACGGAGCCGAGTGGATCGTTGCCATTAAGAGGGCCGTCTTCATCCCAAAGAGAGAGATTCTGGCTATACTCGAACGGCAGCACGAGGCCAGGTTCGAACGACTGGTCCGCATTGACTTCCCTGGTGGCTCCGGGAGAGGGCCAGACAGCGTCATCGACATTGCCTTCAGTCCCGGTGGTGATGAACAGGTTGTCCGGATCGGCCCGTATGGCGTCGATCGCTCCAAGAACGCTTGGCAGTGACTTGATCCCGTGCAGCAGGCTGCCGGCGAAGTCGTTCTGGATGAATTGCGGCGTCAGGCCCATGATGGCGTCGACTAGCGCCTGGTTGGCCGCGAAGTCGGTTCCGGTGGCGGGCTGGACACAATAGATGGTTTGAACGGTTGCGGTCGGCATGGTTTCCTCCATGAGTTGGAACGATGCCGACAGTGACCGAGCCGCGCTTACGTTTGGCTTACATGCTGAAATGACGCGCACCCGGCCCATCATCTGCTATAAGAGTGCAGCCTGGTGGATCTGGATGCGGCGGTGCACGGCGGCACGATAGCAAAACTTTCAATGCCAAGACCCGCGGGAATCTCGCGGCGGCCGCGCATTGCTGCACTGGTCGACAGGTGCCTGGAATCCGGCATGTGCTGGATTGCTGCCCCTGGCGGATACGGGAAGACCACCGCAGTCATCGATTACCTCCAGGAAAAGCGGGCTCCGCATGTCTGGTATCGCGTCGATGACGAGGACCAGGATATCGCCCGGCTGTTCTACTATCTGGCGATGTCGCCTGGGGCGCGGGAACTCAGCCTTCCTGTTTTCGGAACCGAATATGCGGAGGATGCTGCTGCATTCGCGCGTCTGTTCTTCCGCGCTTACTTGGCGCAGATGGTGCCGGACACGGTCATCGTCCTCGACGATATTCACCGTGCCGATACACCAGAATTCCGCGAAATTCTGGCTGTCCTGCTGCGGGAATTGCCCAACACGGTCCGGTGCATCTGCATATCGCGTACACTGCCTGGTGGGGGCGTGGCCGAACTCGCGCTCGCAGGCAAGCTGCCGGTCATCGGCCAGACGGCACTGGAATTCTCGGAGGACGAAGCACGCTGCCTCGTCGGTCTCAGGGAACCAGGCCATGAGAAGGGGATCGAGGTCGCCGCCGCCAAGGGGTGGGCGGTCGGCCTGGTCATGATCGCCAACCAGAAATCAAGTACCCCACAGTTGATGAGCGCCATGCCTCTGGGGCAGGGAAATTTCCAGGAGGTGGTCGGCAGACTGTTCCTGCAGAACGTTCCAGGCGACGACCAGAACACCCTGTTGAAGCTTAATCTGCTTCCCGAAATCAATTCCGGTCTTGCCGACGCCTTGCTCGGACCCAGAGTCGGCGGCCCGGTGCTGGAGCGGCTCTTTCAAATGCAGCTGTTGGTCACCCGAACAGGCCTCAGAGGCGGAGGATTCCAGTTCCACGACCTCCTGCGCGACTACCTGTCCAGGCTCTTCGAAGCGCGGCTGCCGCCGGAAGAGCAGGCAAGTTTGCGCGAAAGGGCAGCTCGGGTCCTGCGCGACGCAGGATTGGTCGACGCTGCCGTATCGATGGCTCTCCAAGCAGAAGCCTGGCCGCTTGCCCGCGAGTTGGTCATCGAGCACGCCGAGGCGATGCTGTCCCAAGGCCGCAGGGCTACCTTGATCGAATGGGGCACCAGATTTCCTGCTGAAGAACTGGAAGGCTGGCTTCTCCACTGGATCGGGGCCGCTCACGTTCCTGACGACGCCGCAGCCGAGCGATGGTTCTCACGGGCTTGGGAGGCGTTCGAGAAGGACGGCGATTTGCGGGGGCAGTGGCTGACCGTAATCCGCGCCGTGCTCGTAAAGACAAGCAGCTGGCGGACGCACGGGGGCCTGGACGGGTGGACGCGAAGGGCAGCCGCCATCCTTCGCGGGAGGCAACCCGATCTTGTCCCGAGAGAGCGGATGCTGGTTGGTGTCGGCATGTTGCGCGCGGTTGACTACGGCGAGGCCGACGAAGAGACCGCACAGGCAGGAGTGAAGATCGCCGACGAGCTCCTGCAACAGCTGTCGAATCCGACTGGTGAAGTTCCGGTTGACCTGAGATTGCTTGCCAGTGAAGCCCTTGTTGATCATGCGGTCTGGTCAGGGCGGCAGGACATCTTCGAACAGGCGGTCGACAGCGTCGCTTCCGAATTGAACGACCCGAAGGTGACGCCTTGGGTGCTTGGCATGTGGTTGGTCTCTTTCGGCGCCGCCAGCGGCAGGTATTTTTCATTCTCGAGGCGCGGGTTTCCATATGCCTCGGCCGAAGACGCCCTTCGCAAGGCAATCGAGATGGGCGAGAGGGAAGCCCTGAAAAGCGTCGAGTTCAGCGGTCTCTACCATCTCCAGCTGCTGCTCAAGCTGCGCAATGATTTCGCCGGCTTCGCAGATCTCGTGACAAGGCTCGGCGAAATCGCGGACAGCCGCTTCACAACTCAGGTGGCCGTAGTCGCAGATTGCCGAGCCGCCATGCATGCGCGGCAAGGCAGCTTCGTCGAAGCCTACAGGGATTGCGACACGTTCATGACCGCGATCGAAGAGGCGAACGAGCCGATGGTCGAGCGCTGGCCGCATTATGTCACCAAATTCCAGGTTCTTCTCGCCGACAGAAGACCGGCTGAGGCCGCCTCGCTGTTGGCAGATGTCGTCGATCGGCTGGACGGCGGCCCGCGGGAACGGGTGAAGATTTGCATTCTTGCCGCTGCCGCTTTTGAAGAGAAATGGAGGGGCGGAGCCGCTTATGAAGAGAAACTGACGGAGTTCATGGCAGCCCTGAGGGCCGTCAACCCGTCTGCAATCCTACTCAACCTGCCCGATCTCCTCGCCGAACTGCTGGCGGATGCACTTGACCGCGGAATTGAAGCGGATCTCTGCCATTCGGTCATTCAGACGCGGCGTCTCGTCCCGCCAATGAGACGGCCTGCTAAATGGCCATGGCCACTGAAGATCTTTGTACTGGGCGGCTTCAGGATCGAGCTCGACGGAACTCAATTCGATCTCGGATCGAAATCGCCGACGCGTGCCCTCGATATCCTGCGGGTTCTCGCCCTGGCGCGCGACCAGACCTGTCCCCTCGAAAGCATTCATGACTGGCTTTGGCCCGATCTCGACGGGGATCAAGCCAAACCGGCGTGCGAGCAAGCCCTTCACCGCCTGCGCAAGACGCTCGGCAAGGGCGACTTCATCGTCCAGAGGGAGGGGCGGATCAGTCTGCCCCCGGATAAGGTGTGGGTCGACCTTGCTGATTGGGAAGCCCGTCTCAACCGCGGTCTTTCCAGGAAAGGGGATACGACAGCCCCCGAAAAGGAACAGCTTCTGGCGAGATTCCCCGGCCCGCCACTGTCACCGGGTTCTCTTCCGTCTTGGGCGATACCGGTGGCCGACAAGGTTCGGGACGGCTATATCGACCTGGCGATCAACGTCGGAAGACATTGGGAGAATGCCGGAGAAGGTTTCCGGGCGCGAGAAGCCTATCTGAGAGCACTCGAGTACTACCCAGATTCGGAAAGAGTGTACCAAGCCCTCATCAGGGAACGTCTGTCCAGCAGTGATCCTGCCGCAGCTGTAGACGACTTCTCGCGCTACGAAAGGGCGGTTGGAGCGAACGGGGAATACAAATCCTCACACGTGATCCGCACGCTGGTGCGTCCGTATCTGAGATCTTGAACGCCCAAACCCGTAAGCCATCCGTGAGCTGCGTCTTGCCAGCGTGCTCCGAACCTCTTCTTTGCACGGCCCGATAACTTCACGGGCAATCCCAGGTCGATCGTGTGCGGGGCGGTTTTGTCTAACCAGCAATCCGGGATCGGAAACACTGAGAGACCGGAGCGATAGACTCTGCGCTTGGGCAGCGTACCTGCGTGTCCCCAGCGGCGTTCAAGACTACTCGCGCTGCGAGCGGGTGATAGACCGGCGGAACCGGGCTTTCGATGCAATCCACTTGCGTGTGGTTTCTTCCAGAGCGAATGAATCCAAAAAATTTCGATCTGTAAGCCATCCGTAAGCTGCGGTCAGAGAAACTCAATCCGTCGAAAACAAACAACCGCTTCGTCCGGCCCCTCGAGGGGCTACCCCGCTCGCGAAACCGCGCATGCAAGCAGCCCGATGAGGATCAAAACATGTCTACATGGCAGGATAGAGCATACCGGATATTAAATCTTTTCGAGGGTTCGGCCGACGAAGCTGGCGACCGGACCTGGCAGATTATGAACCACGTTCTCGACGAGAACAATCAGGACGACTACATCAGCAGAGACTTCTACAACGTCCAGCAGACCGCAGGCGGGCTGCCGGAAGGCGTCAGCTTCGAAGTCTTCCTGTCAGCGGTGTCCGGTCATGTCAGGGACGAGCTGCAAGGCGGAAGCTTCGACGAGGGGCTTGGCGATGATGACATTCGCACGGCAGGCCTCTCTTTCGACGACAACATTCGCCGGCATATCCGGTTCCTCAACGGAGTGGTCCACCAAGGCGCTCCCGGCGAGGTTCATCTCGGACTATGGGAGAGAATTCTGCAGGCCCGCGACAATGGCCGGAGTATCCACTCGCTGTATCACGATTACCTTGTCGATGCCTAGCCGGCTCAGACACTCACGGGTTTTGTCACAGGCACAGGTCCGCGGGAAGCCATCGCCCTAGTGACGCGTGCCCGGAAGGCACAGCCGCAGACTTCGGCTGGGAGATGCTCGGCAGCCAAGGAGGCGGCTGGGCCCGGCAAGGGCATTCCTGACCTGGTGATTGTCTGCTCGGCCGATGTCTGAACGAGACGTAACTTGCTCTTGGGCCAGGGCTCCCGGATCGACGGAGCGCGGGCCTTGCACATCCGCAATCTGACGTTGGTCTTTCCCCGTCCGCGTGACGATCCATGGTCCAACGCCGCAACAAACAAGGAGAGTTCTCATGCCTGGTAACGATCTTCAGGTCACCGGCGGCATCACGCAAGCACTGCTTGACGCGCTGAACCAGATACACACCGCCGTTGCGGCCCAGCTTGTGAATCCCGACGGCACGCCGTCTGGCTCGGCAGTCTACATGCACCTTCCAGTCGGCCAGCCGATCGACCCGAAGATGTATGCCAATCCCTGGACGCCCGCCGGCGGCAGCGCCTACGGCGCGGTTTCCACCACGGGCGCTTTCTCAGCACCACCCGCTCCCCCTTCTGCCGGAACGCCCGCGACGCCGGCCGGTCAGCTGGCGGCAATGCCGGCACCAGATCCCAGGCTGCAATTGGCGATCAGCAGCGCCTTCAACACGGCTCAACGGGTTGACGACATGTTGATGGTCACCAACAAGGGGGTTGCGGTGTCGTGGCCCCAGCGAACCGTCAGTATCGAGTATTTCACAGCCCTGGCCGGCATGCAGGCGGAACCGATCCCTGAGCCCTCGACCGATATCAAGAAACGCATCGCCGATGCCCAGAAGACATTGTATCTGATGGATGCCGACGGCAATTTTACCGGCTATACGCCGCGCCACACCGCCTACAGACACAACCAGAAGGTGCTGGCAGATGCACGCAGCGAGTTCGCGCTCGCTTACTCCCAAGCCATGTCCGATCCTATCCAGGGACAGGCATGGCCGGTCACCAGCGCCAGATACCAGAACGCCGTCGACCAAGCCTATAACGACTTCAAGGATATGGGCGGGCAACAGATCGACGACGCGATTGCAACCCTTCAGTCCGTCGGCGGCAGCGCCGCGGCCGCCCTGATTGCCAAGGCCCGCAAGATGTACGACGAGTATAGCGTTGGTCTCGGTGGCGCCGTGGCAATCAAGGTGCCGTGGTCGTATATCGATCCGGTCTCCTGGTGGGATCACACCAACCATGACTTCGGGGTGATGAAAATCACCGCCACATCGAAACAGTACCAGGCGAGCGGTGGCGGCGGCCAACACAGCTTCGGACACAGTTTCTACAACAACGAGTCGTCATCAACATCGGGCAGCGTCGGCTACAGCGTTCTGGGTTTCGGCGCCTCAGCCAATGCATCGCACAGCGAGACCAGCCACAACGACGGTTGGAATGCCGACCAGTCCTCCTGGCAGTCGCATCAGGACAGCAGTTCTTCGGCAACTGTCACATTCGAGTGGTTCATGGCCAGCATCGAACGGCCATGGCTGCTTGGCGACCTTTTCCACATGGACGGCTGGTATCTCGCCGGTCAGAAGAAGAATGCGATCAGCGACGGGACCATCGAAGGTCAGATCGGCGACGTGCCCAAGCTGCTCCCGATGATCCCGAAGGGTTTTCTGATTGTTCGAAACGTGAAGATTACCGCTAATTCCTGGGGCAGCATGGGCAGCGCATTCCAGAGCGCCGTCGACAGCGCTAGCGGACACACGGAAAGCAGCTCCACCTCCTATGGCGGCAAGGTTGGTTGGTGCGGTATCGGCGGATCGGTCCAACATTCCAATTCGGACAGCAGCGGCGCATTCAGCAACCAGCACGATGCATCTCAGGGTTTTTCCTTCAGCAGCAATGAACACGGTGGAACGCTTGAACTTTTCGGTTCGCAGATCGTCGGCTGGGTAGGCCAGATACAGCCGGCCGCACCGCGCAAGGACGACCCTGCACTCAGCGCCGAAGTCGTGGCCAACCCTGCGACAGCCGCCAATGCCGGAGCGCCTGCGATACCGGCTGACGCGCCCGCTGCTCCGCAAGGCTGAGGTGTCCCTGTGAGCACGAACAGCGATCAGCTCGCGATCCTTGGCCAGCAAGTGGTGGACACGTTAATCGCGACCTACAACCCCAACAATGACCCGTCGTTGGCGCTTGCCATTCATCCGGGGCAGGCGCTAGCCGATGGCATCGTGCAAAATGGCGTGACCAATCCGCTGCGGCTGTCGGAGTGGCTGGAAGACCAGTACGACTACCCGCTATGGCTGAAACGGTCCGATGCCTCCTCCGTTTCCGCCTCGTCTGTCGGCAGTCTTACCGCCAAGTCTGCCTATTTGGCGATGATCCCATGGGCGCAACCGGGGGTTCCGGTTGATGCTCCTTCCTATGCGCGCATCGCCGCGATGGTTGCCGAGGCACGAAAAGATATCGGGGACAATCCCGATGCGCTGCCATTCAGCTGCGAGCCGACAGATTTCGCCGAGCCCAGCTGCACGGCCTGGCATGTCTTCGATCAAAGGATATCCCGCACTACCGCAACCACGACCGAGACACCCGGCGCCATTAAGGCAAATCCCCACTTATGGAAGATGCGAGTGTTGACAAAAGAGGTGGTGTCGAACCTCACCGCAGTTTCCGAGGCGGTCGAACGGCGCAAGGCATTTGCCGCCGAATTAGCTGTTGTGCCAAGGGTTGAAGCGGTCAGAAAGCTGCGCATGCAGCCACATCTCACGGACTACGCTACCCAGCCAGTCGAGTTTCTCGGTATCCAGGATGCAGCAAGCACCGCGGTCAATCTGAGCCAGTTCAGCGCGAACCATCTGGGTGGCCTCACCGCTTCGCCGCTCCACGCCCGGGCGCTGGCCGCTACCCTGCCAACATTCAGTCGAATTCGCGCTGCCCGGCGACACTTCACAGCCGAGGCAGATCACGTCTCGCCGCCCAGAGAGCAGCCAAATGCTTCCAGCACGCAAATGCAGTTGGACACCTCGCTCGTGAACCGATTGGCCACAATCCAGCTTCACGATCTCATTAAAAACCCGGTCGTAACGGAGGTAACTACCTCGGACAGTGAACTGCATGTGCATTTCGAGTATTGCATGCTCACCATCACCCGGCGGATCGCCGGCACGAGATGGTGGCATCCCGACCTCGTCGACGAGGAGGATTGGTACGTACCGGGAATGAAGCGCGGCGACATGATCAAGGCTTCGACCGACGAGACCTATGCGCATTGCCTGCCTCAGGGCCTGCTTCTGGTTCGTAACGTGGAATTCAGCGGCTCGTGGACCGCCGAAGCCCGCACGACGATGCAAAACGCCGTCTCGTTTCTGGGTCCCTTCCTGATGCAGGCGCCAACCGGCTCTACATCCAGCACGTCCGACCTCGAACAGATAAGTGTGCTTGGCGTGGGCGTTCAGGTAATAGGCGAGCTTTGCTTTCCATTGCCGCCGCTCCCGCCGATGGATGATCCGGCGGAATTGGAACGTCCCGTTGTCTAAGCAATCAACGACGCTCAATGAAGACGGTAAGTGCGTTGTGGCCGGGCCGGACGAGGTGTCCCAGGCACCGGTATCATCGCGTGCACTCTGCGGTGCTGGCACGCTGCGGACTGTGGGCAAAGGTGGTCGCGGGAGCGCGCTGCCGCCTTTGCCATACCCACCGGAATACCGGTTCCGGCCTCGCTGCTGCGGCTGAACGAGCGGAGCCTATCCCGAACCTTCGCGCGCCGATTTTTACTAGCTTCCCGCCAGCGACAATCCACGGGCGCGCTCGCATAGCAGGGCAAGCAATTCGCTGCGCCTGGCTTCCGGCGTGTCGACGGGCAACACGAAACAAAGCGTCTTGTTGATGGCCCCGTCGCCATCGCGGATGGGCGCGGCCATGCACCAGGTGAAGCGGTCAGCCAGAGCGGCGGTCTCGCTGAAACCTTGCTGGCGCGCCAGAGCCACATCGCCGAAGAACTCGGCTGGCGCAATGACGCGGCCGTCGGGAAGCTTGTAGTCGCCAGGCGGAATGAAGTCCTGTATTTCCTGCGCGCTCATATGGCCGAGCAGCAGCCTTCCGGACGCCGTCCACGGGATCGGCACCTCGACTCCGACATCGCTTGAAATCCGGAACGGGCCGGGCGAGTCCCGGCAATCAAGGACGACGTATTTGTTCCCGCGCAGGCCACACAGTTGGACGGTCTCGCCCGTCTCCGCGCCTAGTCTGTCCAGGGTTTCGATGATGCGTCGATAATGGGCATTATGATGTGAGTAGGCCCAGCCGAACAGATGCATCGCCTTTCCGAAATAGACATAGCCTTCCGTCCCGACGTTCTCGAGCATTTCGGCTTCCAGCAGGCTGTTGACGATCTCATAAGTGGTCGAACGCGGCGCGCCGATCATCTTGGCGATATCGCCGACGCGCATCGGCGCGCGCTGCCGCAGAAGCGCTTCAAGCAGCGTGATGACGCGGTCAATCCCGCGGCGCCGTTCGCCATTGCGCGGCTCGGCGCGGACTTCCCTTTCGATCAAACCAGTGACGCCATCGCTCATGTGGGCCGCACCCCGCGCAAAATCATTTCGGCCCTCGTCTCAAGACGCTTGAAAGATGTCAAGGCTCAGTCTAGCATCCCATCTGTCCGATATACAGGCCTCTTGTCTGGAATATCGGACAATAAAGAGCCAGGCGCAGAGAGTCCTGACGAGAAAAAGGGCGGTTTCCGAGATGCGGCAACCGGCGGGTTTTCTCGTCTCGACCCCGCACGTCCAGGCATAACCTCAGAAGGGAACAATCATGACCAAATCATCGTTTTTCGCATCCGCCAGCGCCCTTTGCCTCGGTCTTCTCCTCAGCGTTGGCGCCGGTTCGCAGGCCAACGCCGCCGCTAAATGCATCAAGGGCGACCGCAAGGCGCCGTATACGATCGGCTGGGCCAACATCTATTCAGTTCCGACCTGGATGAAGCAGACACAGGGCACGATCGAAGCCGAAGTCGAAACTTTGAAGAAGCAAGGCTTGGTCGACAAGCTCGTCGTGACCGACGCCCAAGGCGACGCCAACGTCCAGATTCAGCAGATCCAGTCGATGATCGATTCCGATGTCGATGCCATCATCCTGATCGCTGGCTCGTCGACCGCGCCGGCGCGCGTGCTGGCGGACGCCTGCGCCAAAGGCATCGCGATCATCAATTTCGACAGCCTCGTCGACACCGACCAGGTGACCGCCAAGGTCAACACCGATTCCTCACAGTGGGGCGATCAGGCGGCCAAGTTCCTGATCGACGCCATCGGAGGCAAGGGCAAAATTCTGATCCTCAATGGCCCAGCCGGCGTTTCGGTCAGTGACGACCGGCGCAAAGGCGCCGATGCCGAGCTTAAGGCTCATCCCGATGTGAAAGTGCTTGCCGAAACGAACACGCCCTACAATGTCGCGCCCGCCCAGGAAGCGGTCACCAGTCTGCTTTTCGCCAATCCCGAAATCGACGGCATCCTGTCGCTCGGCGGCGCTCTGTCGGCGGGTGCCGTGCTCGCGCTCGACAAGCAGGGTCGCGACCAGGTGCCGATCACCGGCGAGAATGCGCGCCAGTTCCTCGAACTGTGGAAGGAAAAGGGCTTGAAGAGCTGGGCGACGATGCAGCCGAACTGGCTCGGCGCTTTCGCCACCTACACCGCCGTACAGGCGCTGGACGGCAAGGATGTGCCGGCTTTCGTCAAGATCCCGCTGCCGGTGATCGACAATTCCAACGTCGACGAATATCTCGCCCGGGCTAAGGATTTCCCGGCTGACGGTTACATCTATTCGCCGTTCGATGAGGATCTGTTCAAGAAGCTGCTGGCCCAGAAATAAGCCTGAAGGGTTGCAACATTGACAACCACGGCTACGCTTCTCGCCGCGCGGGGGGTGTCGAAGTCCTTCTTCGGCAACCCCGTCCTGCGCAACGTTTCCATCGCTCTGCAGCCGGGCCGCGTGCATGCGCTGCTCGGCGAGAACGGCGCGGGGAAGTCGACGCTGATCAACCTTTTGTCCGGCGCCCTGCGCCCGGACGGCGGGGCGATCGAGGTTGATGGACGCCCGGTATCGCGCATGAGCCCCGCTCATGCGCGGCATGCCGGGATCGCCGTTGTCCAACAGGAACTCAGCCTGACGGCCAGCCTCTCGATCGCCGAAAATATCGGGCTCGGCGCCTATCCCAAGAGATTCGGCTTGGTCGATTACACGGAACTTGCCGCACGGGCCAGGGCCGCATGTGATCTTGTCGGCCTTCGCGAACCGCTGTCTACGCCGGTGGGGCATCTGTCACTCGGCCGGCGTCAGATGGTGGAGATCGCCAAGGCGCTCTACCGGCGGCCGCGCGTGCTCATTCTCGACGAACCCACCTCATCGCTATCGGCAACCGAGACAAAAACCCTCACGGACTTGCTGGAAAGGCTTCGGGCCGAGGGCATCGCCATTCTCTACATCTCACACCGGCTGAACGAAGTGATGACACTGTGCCAGCATGTCACCGTACTGAAGGACGGCGCCTGCACGGCGGACCGCTCGCTGGAAGAAACTGATGCCGCCGGGCTGGTGCGGCTGATGGTCGGCCGCGACCCCGGCGATCTCTTTCCACGATGGCAGCCTTCGCCATCGCCAGCCAACGCCATCTCGGTTCGTAATTTTTCGGCCGGCCTGATGCGCGACGTCGATCTCGACATCAGGACAGGCGAGGTGCTTGGGATCGGCGGCCTGGTCGGGCAGGGGCAGGAAGATCTGCTGCTTGGCCTCTACGGCGCGATCCCGGCTAGGTCGGCATCCGCGACCGTAAACGCTGCTTCGGGTCTGCCGGGCGGCGTGCCGAAAGCCAATGCGCTCGGCCTCGCCTATGTCCCGGCCGACCGCAAGCGCGAAGGCCTGCACTTGATCCATCCCATCATCACCAACATGATGCTACCAGCCTTCGCAAGGCTGCCGGCGTTGAAGCTGCGCAGCCGGCGTGCCGAGCGCGATTTGGCGAGGGGACTCGCCGCCCAGCTTGCCATCAAGGGCGACCTCGATCGCCCGGCGCAGGCACTCTCAGGTGGCAACCAGCAGAAAGTCGCGCTGGCGAAATGGATGCCACACGATCCGCTTGTGCTTCTCCTCAACGATCCGACGCGCGGCGTCGATGTCGAGACCAAGCGTGAGATCTACATGATGCTTCGCAATCTCGCTGCCGCCGGCAAGGCGATCGTCCTGCTCAGTTCCGACACACCCGAACTGGTGCACCTTTGCGACCGCGTCGCCGTGGTCCGAGAAGGTCGCATCAAGGCCATGCTCGAGCGCGAGGCACTGAGCGAGGAAGTCATCGTCTCCGCCGCAATGGGCGCCGAACAGCAGAAAGTTGCGGCATGAGCACGGTTGTATCCTCAAGCCAAGCCGGCGCCCTCTACTGGCGAGTTCAGCTGCGCCGAAATGTTGGCGTGCGCAGCCTGTTTGCCGTGGTTCTGGCGTTCCTCGTTGCCTACGGCGTGTTGTTCCCCGGCCTCTTGACGGCGTCCGGCTTCGCCAAATTCACCCAGAGCTGGTTTCCGCTGGCGCTGGTCGCGATGGCCCAGGCGATCCTCATGCTCACCGGCGGCATCAGCTTGGCAATCGGCGCAATGGTCAGTCTCGGCGCGGTAATCGCCGCGACGACGATGATCGGGCCGCTGGGCGTAGCCGGCGGCACCGCCGTGGTGGCGCTGACCGGTATCGGCATCGGTGCCGCGACGGGGTTCATCGTCGTGAAACTTCGGTTGCCGGCCATCGTGGTGACGCTCGCCGGCTCCTTCATCATCGGCGGTGCTGCGTTGCTCATCCTGCCGAGGCCGGGCGGCGCCATTCCGGAGTGGCTGTCGGACCTGCTTGCCGGCAACACGCCGGCGGCATTCGTGTTGCTGGTGCTCGTCGTGCTTTTGTGGAAACTCTATCTCGCCACCCCGCTTGGGTTGAGCCTCTATGCCGCCGGTGAGAATCCGGTCGGCGCCTATCGCTCCGGCGTGCCGGTCGACGGCGCGCGGATCGCGGCCTATGCGATCAGCGGTCTGCTTTGCACAGGCGCCGGCCTGTTCGTCGCCGCGCAAACGGGTTCGGGCGACCCGGTCATAGGCACAGCCTTCACGCTGAATTCCATTGCCGCCGCGGTGCTCGGCGGAATCGGCTTCCTCGGCGGCCAGGGCACGATGCGCGGCGCGCTTGCCGGCAGCCTGCTGCTCAGCCTGATGATCAGTGTCATGTTCTTCCTCGGCTTCACGCCAGTTGCTCAGTATGTCGCCCAAGGCCTCATCATCATCGGGGCGGTCGCCATCCCGCAATTCCGCAAGGTGCAGCAATGACAGCACGGAAAGAGAGCGCGCGCGGCGGGCGGGCGTTGACGATCCTGCGCAGCCGGCCCTTCCTCACGGTCGCTATCGTTGCCGCGGTGTGGATCGCGGCGAGCTTCGCTTCACGTGGCTTCGGCGCTTATGGTCATTTGCGCTATTTGGTCGAGTTGGGCGCGGTGATCGGCCTGGTCGCGGCGGGCCAGACCTTCGTGGTGATTGCCGGCGGCATTGACCTTTCCGTCGCGGCGATCGTCACGGTCAGTGCCGTCAGCCTCCCGCTGCTCTCATTGCAGGCGGATCCGACCGGGCTCACAGCCGTTCTTGCAGTACTTGCGTTGACGACCGCGATAGGTCTCGTAAACGGGCTGGGCGTGGCGCTGTTGCGCGTTCATCCAATGATCATGACACTGGCGATGGCGACATTCCTGCAGGGCCTCCTGATCATCATCGCCGGCGGCAGCGCCGTGACCGCCGAGAACCCGCTGGTCAGCTGGCTCGGCAATGCGCGGCCAGCCGGTATTCCGGCAGGCGTGCTTTTGTGGGTGGTCATTTCCGTGATCGTTCTGACCACGATGCATGCGACATCCCTCGGCGCCCGGATTTTCGCGATGGGCGCCAATCCGCTTGCCGCGGCGCTGTCCGGAGTTTCCGTCGCCTCGACCACGCTCGCCGTCTACGGCATCAGCGGCTTCTGTTCGGGACTTGCCGGTGTGTTGGTCCTCGGCATGAACGGCCAAGGCTATGTCGGGATAGGAGATCCCTATCTCCTCGCGTCGATTGCCGCCGTGGTGCTCGGCGGCACCTCGATACTGGGCGGGCTCGGCACCTATGCCGGTACTATCCCCGGCGCGATCCTGCTGGTCACGATCACGGCGCTGATCACCGTCGTCAACGCATCGCCCGGCTGGCGCAGTATCCTGTTCGGGTCGCTGATTCTGGGGCTGCTGCTTCTCTCAGGCAGGGAGCAGGCCCGCCGATGAAATATCGTGCAGCCGGTAGATACGCCTTGCGTTGCCGAAGAACAGCGCCGTTTGCTCGTCCGCGGAAAGCTCTCCTGCAATGGCTTTGAAGCTGTCATATACTGCATCGAATGACGCATGCAGGCCGGCGACTGGGAAGTCACTGCCGAACATCGCTCGCTGCGTACCGAAACAGTCGATGCAATGCATGACAACCGGCTTCAGGCTGTCGAGTGTCCAATCATGATCGTAGGCGACCAGATCCGATATCTTGATGGCAGCGTTGTCGCACTCCGACAAAAGCCGCAGCCCTTCGCGCCACACCCGCATGCCGTCTGCATCGCGATCGATCGGGCTGCCGCAGTGGTTGAGAACAAAGAGTTGGTCCGGAAAGGCCGCTGCGAGGCGCGCCGCACCGGGGAGCTGGCGCGGAAACACCATCAGGTCGAAAACCAGCCGGTGGCGCCCAAGCAGGGACAGGCCGGCACGCCAGGCCTGATCGTCCATGATGCCGTCACGGGCAGCAAAACGGCGGGCAGGATCCGGATCCCAGCTCAGTATGTCGCGCACACCGACGACACGGTCGAATGCCGCCTGCGCCTCGACCAGCGCCGGCGCTTGGCGGCTCGCCAGCGGTATGTGAACAACATAACGGGCGGCCACGCCGCGCGACTTGTCGAGCGTTTCAAGCCACCGCGTTTCGCCGACGCATTCATCCCCGGTCCAGCCGGCTTCGACATGGACGGTTGCGACGACATTGTGCCGGCCGGCGTCGCGCAAATAATCTTCAGGAAGGTAGTTTCGCCGCAAGCGGCCAAGCTCCCCCAGACCGCCGCGTTCGCCAGCCGTTGTGGCCAGCCAGGGGTGCCGGCTGAGGCCGAGATCCCAAAGGTGATGGTGGGCATCGATGATCGGTCCGCGGTAAGGTGTTGGCACGCATCTCTCTCATGGTGTGGCCGGAATCGGAAATCGATCCGGACTTCATCCTGTAAAGGAAGGACTAGCATCGGATGACCGAAAGCTCACCCGTACTGTTGCTGGCGACCCGAGAAAATTTCCTGCTCGATGACCGTATCCGCGGCGTGCCGCCTGGCACCCTCGGCTTGGACAGCAGCCTTGTCGCATCTGAGCGCTGGCATCCAGCGGATGGGCGTATGTCGTTGCCGGTGTTGACCGTCGACGAGGGGGCCTTCATCGCCAATCGTGACCTGTTCCTGCGCTATGCGCGAGAGCAGGGCGCCGTGATCGCCCCGCATGCCAAGACCCCGATGGCGCCTGATCTTGCCCGGTCCCTGATCGAGGCCGGAGCATGGGGCACGACCGTCGCCGACATAAGGCAGGCCACGGTGATGCTCAGAGCCGGACTCTGTCGGCTGATCATCGCCAATGAGGTCGGCGGACCAGGTGGTGCGAACCGGCTTGCGGTTCTTGTCAGCGCCTGGCCAAGCGCTGAGTTCTACGTTTTCGCCGACTCGATCGCCGCCGTGAATGCGCTTGCCGAAGCCTGGCGGGCCAATGCGAGGCTGCCGCCATTGCGCGTGCTCGTCGAACTTGGTGCGGGCAGGGCAGGCGCCCGGACCACCGGCGAAGCCGAGGCGATTGCCGACGCGATTGTAGCAGCCGGCGGCCGGCTGCTGATCGCCGGCGTCGCAACCTATGAAGGTGCCGCGGCGCAGCCCGATCCTGACCGCACCGATGAGGCGATATCCGCCCTGCTGACAATGACAGCCGACATGTTCCTGCGGCTCCGCGCCCGCGTCGGCGGCGACACCCCGCTGATTGTCACGGCAGGCGGCTCGGTCTACTTCGACAAAGTGGTCGCAGCGCTTTCGCCTCTCGTTTCTAGGGACAGCAGCGCGACGCTGGTGCTGCGCAGCGGCGCCATCTTCTTCCACGACCATGGCGTCTACGACCGCTCGCTCGGCACACTCGACGCCCGCGAGGGTTTTGCAGTCGGCGGCTTCAATGCGTCCGCACGAAATTCGTTCCGTCCGGCTTTGCGCCTATGGGCCGAGGTACTGTCGCGGCCGGAGCCCGGCCTTGCGATCTGCGGCATGGGCATGCGCGACGTGTCGTTCGACCAGGGCTTTCCAATGGTCCTGACCATCTTTCGTGCCGGCAAGCAGCTGCCGATAGCGCGTGCCGAGGTCTTCAAGCTCAACGACCAGCACGCCTTCCTGACAATTGCGTCGGGCGACGACATTGCCGTCGGCGACACCGTTGAATTCGGCATCTCCCATCCCTGCACCTGCCTTGATCGCTATCGCGTGATCTTTGGCGTCGACGCGGCCGGGTATGTCAGCCACGCCTTTCCCACCTATTTCGGCTGACCATCGTCGCGCTTTCCAAAAAAAGAACGAAAGGATCCGATATGATCAAGTACTTCCAATCCGGCTCCCGCATGTCGCAGGCGGTCGTCTATGGCGGCCTCGTGCACATAGCGGGCCAGGTCGCAGACGATCGCAAGGCCGGCATCGAGGGTCAGACGAGCGAGGTACTCTCCAAGATCGAGGCGCTCCTGGTCGAGGCCGGCAGCAGCAAGTCGAAGCTCGTGGCGGTCAACATCTTCCTGCCGCAGATTGGCGATTTCGACGCAATGAACAGTATCTACGATGCCTGGGTGGATTCCGCCCGTCTGCCGGCGCGTGCCTGCGTCGAGGCGCGTCTCGCTGATCCTGACCTCCGCATTGAGGTCACCGCCGTCGCGGCTGTGTGAACCGCCGCCATGCACACCGGCATCAGCCATTCGCTCGATTTCGATCGGGACGGCAAGACGCTCAGCCATCTGAGCATCCCGTTCTCGATAGACCGTTCGCCATATTTCCAAATCAAGGTCCCGATCTGCCTCATGCGCAATGGTGAGGGTCCGTCGCTGCTTCTTATGGCCGGTAATCACGGCGATGAATATGAAGGCGAGCTGTGCTTGGCAAAGCTGGTCCGCCGGCTCGATCCAGCGCGAGTCAGGGGCCGCGTCACCATCCTGCCGATGGCCAATGTGCCGGCGGTGATGGCCGCCAAACGCTGCTCGCCGCTCGATGGCGGCAATCTCAATCGCGCCTTTCCCGGAGATCCGTCGGGCACGCCGACAAGCCGGCTCGCCAACTTTCTCGAGACAGACCTGTTCCCCCGACACGACATCGTCTTCGACATCCATTCGGGGGGCACTTCGATGGAACATCTGCCGACTGCACTCGTCGAGCGCAATGCCGATCCCGAGCGCCACAGGCGCGGGGTGGAGCTGATGCGGGCGCTCTGCATGCCCTATGGGTTCGTGGCCGACAATGGCCAGGCCTCGCCGACCTCCATGGGTGCAGCGCGCCGTGCCGGCGCCATCGGCGTCAGCGGTGAGTTCGGGGGCGGCGGCACCGCCACGGTCGACACGATGGCGATCACCGCTCGCGCGATCGACAATCTGCTGATTGCACTAGGCCTGGTCGACGGGCCAGTTGTTGGCGCGGAGTCAATGCATTCGATGCCGACGCGACTGCTTTCGCTTTCGCGGCATAGCCAAGGCCTCTACGCCGCCCGCCGCGGCTGGTTTGAACCCGCCGTGAGGGTTGGCGACAGCGTGAACGCCGGACAATTGGCTGGCTGGTATCACGATCTCGAAAGGCTCGATCTTGCCGAGGAAGCCTTGCATTTTGCCGAAAACGGCATCGTGCTTTCGCGGCGGCTGCATACAATGTGCGAGGCAGGAGACTGCCTCATGCAAGTCGCCGAACCCGTAGAAACCTAAAGGGAAAACGCACGGCGTCTAGCTGCTGCGCCACTCTGGAGAACTGAGGATATCTTATGCAGCTTTCCATGTGGACCTACCCCTGGGATGTCCAGGATCTCGGTTTCGAGATGGTCGAACGCGATCTGGTCGAACGCGCGGGACTCAACATGATCAGCCTTGCTGCCTCGTATCATGCGGGACGCTTCCTTCAGCCGCGCAGCCCGCGCCGCAAAGCCTATTTCCCGGAGGACGGCACGATCTACTTCAAGCCAACCGCCGCGCGATGGGCCGACCTCGCAATTCAGCCCAAGGTGGCGGACGTGATCTCGCAGGGAGGCGACGTGCTTGGCGAGCTCGTCCGCAGACGAGACGCCAATGGGCTCGGTGTTTCGTGCTGGACGGTGTGCCTGCACAACACCCGCGCCGGCATGCTTTATCCGCAGGTGGTTACCCGAAATGCCTTCGGCGATCCCAATTATTACAACCTTTGTCCCTCGCATCCGGATGCGCGCGCCTATGTTCGCGCGCTGGTCGCCGACGTTACGCACACCTACAAGCCGGACAGAATCGAGCTCGAAAGCCCGTCATTCATGAGCTTCGCCCACGAATATCATCACGAGAAAGACGGTGTCGGGCTGACCGCGGAAGATGACTTCCTTCTGTCGCTGTGCTTTTGCCCGTCCTGCCTCGCCCGCGCCGCTTGTGCCGGCATTGACGGCGAGGCGGCGCGCAAACTGGTCAGAGGGTGGATCGTCGAGACCTGTGATCGTGCCGTTCCGGCACCGCGTTTTCCGGACTTTCCGAACGGTAGCTTCGATACCTTCCAGCCCTGGCCAGAATTATACGACTTTCTGCTGTGGCGGTTCGAGCCGGTGACCAGCTTGGTTGCCGAGCTGCGCGACGTTGCCGATCCGGGCACACGTGTCCTCATCATTGACCTGAAGGACGGCTGGTTGGGCGGCTGCGATCTGGCGGCTCTCGGCCAGGCTTGCGACGGCGCGATCCTGTGCGCCTACGATATGCAGGCCAGCGATGTCGCAGATCTGATGGCCACTGGCCGTGCCACGCTCGGAGCAGAGAAATTCCTTGGGACCGGTTACCGGCTGTTCCATCCGGAAATGGCAGGCCCGGACATTCTCGCCGCCAAAGTGAAACCGGCGCTGGCGGCGGGCGTCGATGGCATCAATTTCTACAATTACGGCCTTGTACCTGCCGCACGCCTCGATTGGGTGAGTGCCGCACGATCTGTGTGAACAATCGATCCACTGCCGACCCAATAGGCCTAATTTTGCCTCGAGCATTGCGCGTAATGGAGAGGCGTTCGGAGGACTTCCCGCATGGATTCTCGCATTGCTTGGCCGGCGGCCAGCAGCCTAGCTGAAAATCGAGGCATGGCTGTGAGGGCCACGCGGGAGGGAGGCGGGTTATACGGTGAAGCGCATCTTCCAATTTATTCGCTCTAGCGCATATTGAAATCTATCTTCTGAGCGTATATCTCATAGCTGGAGAGGTACGCTGTGGACCAAATCGCCCGAACGCCTAAGCAACTCGGAGATGCCATCCGCCGGCGGCGCCGCAAGCTCGGCCTGAACCAGGCCACTGTCGGGGAGCACACGATGCTACGCCAAGCGACCATCTCGGCCGTCGAGAATGGAGCGCCCGGGACACAGCTCGGAACGCTTTGCGACATTCTCGCAGCGCTCGACCTTGAATTGGTTGTCCGCTCTCGGACCAGAGCAAAGTCGACCGAGATCGAGGACGTCTTTTGATGGCTCGTCCGCGGCGGCACCTCCCGCTCAACGTCTTCTTGAACAGCCGTCTCGTCGGGCGGCTGAATAGACAATCCAGCGGCGCGATCGATTTTCAGTATGATCCGTCCTGGCTTGCCTGGGAGCATGCGCTACCAGTCTCGCTATCTCTGCCCCTACGTGAAGATCGCTATATCGGTGCACCCGTCATTGCCGTGTTCGACAATCTCCTGCCCGACAGCATCCCGATTCGCCGCCGTATGGCTGAGCGTGTTCATGCCCGAGGGATAGACGCCTACGACTTGCTTGCCGCTGTCGGACGGGATTGTGTCGGCGCACTGCAATTCCTGCCGGATGATGTCGAGCCGGGCCCCGCCGGTATTGTCGACGGCAAACCCGTTGACGATATCGAAATTGCTCGTCTCGTCCGCGATCTGGCATCGGCCCCCCTCGGGCTGGGCGAGGATGAAGATTTCCGGATCTCGATCGCTGGCGCTCAGGAAGAGACTGCGCTCTTGTTCTGGAAAGGACGTTGGTACAAGCCGCTGGCGACGACTGCTACAACGCACATCCTCAAGCCACAGATTGGACGCTTGCCAAATGGCATCGACCTTTCCTTCAGTGTTGAAAACGAATTTTTCTGCCTCAAGATGACAGCCGCCCTGGGACTCCCGTGCGCCGTCGCCGCAATCGAGGAATTCGAAGGCAATCGCGTGCTCGTAGTCGAACGTTTCGATCGCCGATGGACGAGTGACAACCGTCTCCTGCGCTTGCCCCAGGAAGACTGCTGCCAGGCTCTGTCTGTGCCTCCGTCGCTGAAATACGAATCCGATGGCGGGCCTGGGGTTCCGGCTATCCTTGGTCTGATGAAGGGAAGCGACCAACCGGAGCTAGATCAAGCTGCGGTTCTGAAGGCCGTGGTCGCCTTTTGGCTGCTCGGCGCCACAGATGGACATGCCAAGAATTTTAGCGTCTTTCTTTCTCCCGGCGGCCGGTTCCGCATGACGCCGTTATATGATGTGATCTCAGCGCAGACCAGCCTTGATGCGGGACAGATCAGGCGCAACAAAATGAAGTTGGCGATGGCTATAGGCGACGCACGCCACTACCTTATCGATAGCGTCATGCCGCGCCATTTCATCCAGACCGCCGCCAAGGCAGGAATTGGTCCAAAACCCGTCACAGCGATCTTTGACGAGCTGCGCCAACGGGCGCTAGCGGCAATCGAACTGGTTTGTGCATCGCTCCCAAAGGGTTTCCCTTCGCAAGTCGCAGATGCCATTGGCAATGGGGTCAAAGCTCGCGTGCGCAGACTGGAAGAGGTGTGATGCTTAAGATCGAGGCACAACCAGACTGATAGCCATTGGGACGTCCAAATGATCTTCTTTTAGCAGCAGCAACGCCGCGCGGGATGTAATCAACCCACGGACTTGCCAGCCTGTAACTTTCTGACCAGGCCGATCAGCTGATCCAGGTCCGCGCGTGTAAGCGCAAGCATCTCCGCAGGGGGTTTGTGATATTCCCTTGTCAATTCCTCAATGGTTGCAACACCCTTGGCCGTAAGCTTGACACGTTTGACACGGCGATCGCTTGGCGACGGAACCCGTTCGGCGAGCCCCGCCTGCTCCAACCGGTCGACCAGCCAGGTCGCCGTCGAAGGGTCGCAGTGCCATTGAGCGGCCAATGCGCCGATCGGCTTGCCCGCATCTTTGTCGAGGGTGAAGAGGGCGCGCGAGTCGTTGGGCGTCAGACCCAATTTCTGCTGGATCGCCAACCGGTCCGGCGCGGACCGCATCAGGAAATCAAACATCAGGCGCCAGGCCTCGGTGGCGTGCTGCAAGCGATCTTGGCCCGGTCCCATTCCACGCTCCTTCGTGTCTTGACACATATTTGGACCAATCATATGATTTGATCAATCAAAATGTTTGGTGATCAAAGCAATGAGAGGAGATCCGAGATGACCAACACCACGGTTCTCGTCGTCGGGGGCGGCCTGAACGGTCTGACGGCGGCCGCCCTTTTGGCTCACAACGACATTCCGTGCGTCCTCGTCGAGCGCCATCCCGACACGTCAATCCAGTACAAATTTGCCGGCATTTCCCCGCGCAGCATGGAGATCTTTCGAAGCCTCGGCCTCGAGGAGGAGATTCGTGCAAATCGTACGGGGGACCAGCAGGCAGGCGCTATTGCGCGCGCCAGGAATCTCACCGATCCCGAGATTCAATGGGGCGGACCGGCGTGGCCGGATGCAAGTGCCCTCAGCCCCACGCAACCGGCGACGTGTGATCAGCACGTCCTGGAACCGATTCTGCGCCGCTACGCCGAGCGGAACGGTGCAGACATACGTTTCAGCACGGAACTGGTGGCTTTCGAACACGATGAGAATGTCGTCCGCGCGGAAATTCGCGATATCGCGACCGGCGCAAAGGACGCCATCTCGGCCGACTATCTGATCGTCGCGGACGGTGCGAACGGCTCGATGCGAGAGAGGCTGGAGATCAGCCGCAGCGGGGCAGGCGGCCTTCAGCACTGGATAAATGTCGTCTTTGACACGGACATGCCTCCGACGATCGGCGGCAAGCGTTTCACGTCGTGCTTCGTGACGGACCTCAACGGGACCTTCACGCCCAGGGAGGGTGGACGATGGCTTCTGGCGCTCCAGTACTTTCCCGAAAAGGGCGAGAAACCCCAGGATTTTGATGAAGCCAGGTGCAGGGAACTGATCATACGAGGTGCGGGCCGGTCGGATATCACGACTAGGCTTGTCGATGCGCGCTCCTGGGAAGTGGCCGCGATGACAGCGCGCCAATTCCGCCGAGGCCGCGCGTTTCTTGTGGGGGATGCCGCACATGTGATGCCCCCAACAGGCGCTTTCGGTGGCAATTCAGGTATCCACGACGCCCATAACCTTGCCTGGAAGCTTGCGATGGTAACAGGCGGGCATGCCGGTCCCTCGTTGCTGGATAGCTATGACATGGAGCGCCGGCCGGTCATCGAGGCTACGTTGGCGCAAGCGCTCGCCCGCCTTCAGAAATGGTTCGACGATCCGTCGAAGCGATTGCCTCCCCCAGTCGCGATGGTCGAGGATTACGACGTGGTATTTGGCCAACGCTACGCTGCAGGTGTCGTGGCTCAGGAAGCCACGCGGGACGATCACCCATTCCAAAAATCCACGGAGTTGTCGGGCCGCCCTGGCACGCGTTTACCGCATTTCGCGGTCGGGCGTGCCGGCCAGCGGATTTCGAGTCTCGATTTGTGCGATCGCGACCTTCTTCTCCTCTGCGCCGACGACGCATGGTGTCAGGCCGCTGACGCCGTAAGCCAGCGCCTCCGCATGCCGCTGACCTGCCACGCCTTTGCCAATGGGGGTCTGATTGATTTGGACCATCGGTGGCCTTCCGCGCTCGGGGTTGAAAGCGGCGGTGCCGCCTTGGTCAGGCCGGACGGGTTTGTCGCGTGGCGGTCAACGCACAGTGTGCCTGATCCTGTACAGATGCTGATCGAAATACTTGACGGCTTGGGTTTCCGCACGCAGGCGTGCGAACATCATCAGTGAGCGGCGGATGCCTCCGGTCTTCCGGCACGACTTCCTTGCCGATGTCGTCGCCGGGAATGCCGGCGATGTTCAGCCGTTTGCCCGTCTCGTCATGCCTCTTCCTACTCGTTGTCACCGAGTAGGGCCGCGCCAACCGCTTCGGTCCTCCCCTTGTGTCGCTAAACTCGCATGGACCATCGTGCTGGCCTTTGGCATTGGAGGCCGAATGTCGCCGTTACGGCAAATGATCAATCAACTCGTTCAGCAGGAGCAGCAACGCCCCAGCGACGACAGCCGCGGCAGCATCGTCCAGCATGATGCCGGCCCCACCCCTTACCTTGTCATGCATGATACGGATGGGCCAAGGCTTGACGACGTCGAAAAACCGGAAAGCAAGGAAGCCTGTTGCCCACCAGAGTGGGTCGAGTGGCAGCATGGAAAGTGTCACGGCGGCGCCGAAGGTCTCATCGATGACGACGATCTGCGGGTCCTCCGTCCCGGTATGGGAGATAACATGCGATGACGCCCATACGCCGACGGCGAACAGGGCCGCATAGGCAAGCACCGTCAGCCAAGGCGATGCGGGTATCAGAGCCGCGGCAACAGCCACTCCAACCATTGCGCCGGCCGTGCCCGGCCATGTTGGAGATAATCCCACGCCGACAGAGGTCGCGAGCAGGTAGGCGAACTTGGGTAGAAATTTATGCATCGAGTTTCGGCCGGCTTCCGACGGGTCGCAAGCAATCATAGTCACATCGTTCGGGTGTTGCCGCCAGACCGCCACTCGATTTGCACAACCGGTCACAAGGCATCGCCCAAACCGTGAAATGCTGTCGGGCAGCTGTCGCTGCGACCGGAAGTTCTGTTTCGCCGTCAGCTTGGCGAGCATCTTAATCCGCCGGCCACATTCGCCAAACGAGATCGCTTTTGCGGCGAGTTGAGAACGTTCCTGAGCCCGGTCTCGGCCCGCATTGGCCAACTGAAACGGTGGCGATGGTGGAACAAACCCGCAAATTGCTGGTAAAGCTCCGTCAAACGACATCATCAGAGGAGCCGCCATGATCGCCGGTCTCATGAAAAGTCGCATCGACCCGCTATGGGAGCAGGCCGCCTCTCCGCTGATCGGGATCGGCATGACGCCGAACCAGGTTACGGCCAGCGGGCTCGTGCTCGTGGCTTTGTCTTCGGCCGCCTACGCGTATCACCATTCAAGTCTTGCCTTTGGCTTGTGCCTGGCGTTTGCCTTCAGCTTCGACGCGCTGGACGGTGCGGTCGCCCGCCGGACAAATATGAGCACCAAGGCCGGTGGCTATTTCGACGCTATCGTCGACCGTTATCAGGAATTGGCCGTCTTTGCGGCAATAGGCTGGGTCGCCGATCTGTGGGCGATCGCAATGTTCGCGTTCGCCGGCGGGATTCTCACCAGTTATGCCAAGGCGCGGACGGCGCTGGAAATCCCTGTGGAAAACCATGGTTGGCCGGATTTCTTCGAGCGAATGGAACGTCTGGTGTTCATTTGCGTGCTGCTCGCCGCCGACGGAGTCGCGACTGCCATGGGCGCGGCTTCGCCCTGGATTCTGGCAGGCGGGTTCGCGTTGTACGCAGTGCTGGCCAACGCGACGGCCCTGCAACGGATCAGTCGCGCATTTGCGATGCTGAAACGAGCCGACGGGAAGCAGCCGTGAGACCGCTAGAACGCGAGCATCGTATTGACCGCCGTGGCTTTTCCAACAAAGTCGCGTCAGCGCCAGCCCAAGCCTGGGGCGACGTGGGTCAGGATCGCCTCGATGGCATGGACATTGTAGTCGACACCGAGCTGGTTGGGGACTGTGAGCAGCAGCGTATCGGCCTCAGCGATGGCTTCGTCGCCCTTTAGCTGCTCGATCAGGACGTCTGGCTCGGCGGCATAGGAGCGGCCGAACACGGCAAGCCTGTCTGCCTCGATATAGCCGAACTGATCTCCGCCCTGGTTGCCGCCGAAATAGGCGCGGTCGCGATCGTCGACCAGCGCAAAAATGCTGCGGCTCACCGACACCCGCGGCTCGCGCGTGTGGCCGGCCGCCTTCCAGGCTTCGCGAAAAGCCTTGATCTGTTCGGCTTGCTGGATGTGAAACGGCTTTCCGCCTTCATCGAATTTGAGCGTGGAACTCTGCAGGTTCATCCCAAGTTTCGCCGCCCATTCTGCGGTGGCGTTTGTGGCGGCGCCCCACCAGATGCGCTCGCGCAGGCCCTCCGAGTGTGGCTCGACGCGAAGCAGGCCGGGCGGGTTGGGAAACATCGGCCGCGGATTGGGCTGGGCAAAGCCTTTGCCCAGCAACACTTCGAGCAGCACTCCGGTGTGTCTGCGGGCCATGTCGGCATCGCTCTCGCCCTCTTGCGGGGCGTAGCCGAAGTAGCGCCATCCGTCGATCACCTGCTCCGGCGAGCCGCGGCTGATGCCTAGCTGCAGACGCCCTCCGGCGATCAGATCGGCGGCGCCGGCGTCCTCGGCCATGTAGAGCGGGTTCTCGTAACGCATGTCGATCACCGCCGTGCCGATCTCGATTCGGCTGGTCTTCGCCCCAACCGCTGCCAGCAGCGGGAAGGGCGAGGCGAGCTGGCGGGCGAAGTGATGCACGCGGAAATACGCGCCGTCCGCACCCAGCTCCTCGGCGGCGACGGCCAGCTCGACGGACTGCAAAAGCGCATCGGATGCCGTCCGCGTCTGCGATTGCGGCGAGGGCGTCCAGTGCCCGAACGACAGGAAACCAATCTTCTTCATGAAATAGCCAGCCTAGAGGGAAGACAGGTGCAGACTATGCTTCGGCGCAGAGCAAAGCATCCCGAAATCGGTACCGACGGCCCAGTTTGAGGTGAACGGTCCGTTGTTGATCAGCGATGCCGTCAATGGCGAGCCTGTTGCTGGCGCGAGCGCATCTAGGAAGGTGCCGCGAACGCGAGCACTATCGCGATGAGGATCAACAGCGGCCCCATCCATTTAAAATGGGTTCCAAAGTTGGTCCACCATGCTTGCTGGCCGGGGCGAGCTTGGAACGGGTCCGCGAGAAATCCGAAGCCGATGCCAGCCATCCACAACCCGGCGCAGAACATGATGAACTCGTCGATGTAATCCGCGACCATGTTCCGCAACTTTCGAATTATGCCGCCGCCACGTGCGCCGAATTCGAGCCGATATAGTTACGGATCGTTTCGATGATCCGGTCCTGGTCGGCCTCGCTCAGATAGGGATGCATCGGCAGGCACAGGATGCGCTTCGGCAGCTCTTCCGAAACGGCAAGGCCGGTCGGCGTGCGCGGGTAATCGCGATAGGCAATCTGGCTGTGCAGCGGTTTCACATAGTAGATGACCGACGGAATGCCCTTTTCACCGAGATGTGCCTTGAGCCCGTCGCGCTTCGGCGTTTCGATGGCGTATTGCGCCCAGGCCGAGCGGCCGCCGCCCAGATTGCGCGCCGTCTTGACTATATCGCCGAGACCTTCGGCATAGCGATTGGCGACCGCTTGCCGCGCCACCATCTCGTCCTCGAGGATGGCCAGCTTCTCGATTAGGATCGCCGCCTGCAGTGTATCGAGCCGTGAATTGATGCCGACGCGGACATTGTCGTATTGCGTTTCGCCCTTGCCGTGAAAGGCGAACGAGCGCAACTGTTCGGCCAGCGCATCGTCATTGGTGAACATCGCACCGCCGTCGCCGTAGCAGCCGAGCGGTTTTGCCGGATAGAAGCTGGTCGAGCCGACGGTGCCGAACGAGCCGCACATCTTGCCGTCAGCCGAGCCGCCGGTCGCCTGCGCCGCATCCTCGATGACCATCAGGCCTTCGCGATTGGCGATGGCCATGATTGCTTCGTAATCGGCGGCGAGGCCGAACAGGTCGACGGGAATGATTGCCTTCGGCCTCAGCCGCCCCTCCGCCTTGATCATGGCGATTGCCGCCTCGAGGCTGGCGATGTCGATATTGTAGCTGTCAGCATCGACATCGACGAACACCGGCTCGGCCTTGGTCAGCGCCACCACTTCGGCCGTGGCGGCGAAGGTGAAGCTCGGCACGAATACCGCGTCGCCCGGGCCGATGCCGGCGGCAAACAGCGGCAACAGCAGCGCGTCGGTGCCGTTGGCGCAAGCGACCACGTGCTTGGTGCCGATATAGGCGGCGAGCTTGTTTTCGAATTCGGTGACCTGCGGTCCAAGAATATAACGACCTTCGTCGACGACGCGGTCGATTGCCGCCTTCAGCCTGTCGCGGATGCGTTCGCGCTGTGCGCCAAGATCGATGAACTGCATGTCGGCCTCAAACGGTTTTAGCCAGATAACCGGCCGCTGGTAGCAGACTTGGCACGGCCGAGAAAGCCGCAGGGCAAAGCCCTGAATTGCTCAAGTGTCGCAGCCTGTTACCTCTGGTTTCCGATCTGCCCTCTTAAACGCGGGAAAATCCGGGCTTCGGCATGCTTGATATGGGCTGCGCATCCCGCCCGCCAGGTTAGGCGAAACATAAAGTGATCGCCGGCAGGCAGTCCGTGAGGCGGTTGCCAGCCGGTCAGGCGAGTTCATGCCGCCATGGCGGATTGGCGCCGGCCCGCGAGACCGTCACCGCCGCGGCCTTGGCGCCGAGCGTCAGCGCCTTATGGATGGCTTCTTTCGGCAGGCCGGCGATTGCCGTCTTCGACAGCAGGCCCTGCTCGTGCAAGGAGGCAAGGATGCCGGCATTGAACGTGTCGCCGGCGCCGACCGTATCGACCACCTCGACCTTGTCCGGCACGACCGTGACCCGGTGCTGGCTGCTGTAACCAACCGCGCCCTCGCTGCCGTGGGTGACGACGATCAGCTTCGGGCCGCGGTCCAGCCAGTTGCGGACGACGTCCTCATGCGAGCCGGCTTCGTCGAACCAGTTCAAATCCTCGTCCGACAGTTTCACGATGTCGGCCATCGCCATCATGTTGCGGATGCGCCTGAGATGCCTGGCCTTGTCGGGAATGAAGTTTGGCCGGATGTTGGGGTCGAGCATCATCACGCGGCGCTCATGCTCACGTCGCATGAACTCCTCATAGGCCGATCCGGCCGGTTCCGAGATCAGGCTGATGGCGCCGAACAGCATGGCCTCGATCTCGCTGCCGAGCTCCGGCAGGTCCTCGATGGTCAGCATGCGCCCGGCGGTGTTCTCGTCATAGAATGTATAGGTCGCCTGGCCGTTGGTGAGCCGCACGAAGGCGAGCGTGGTCGGCCGCGGCGAGGTGTGCGCATAGGTGGAACTGACCTTGCTGGCCCCCAGCGCCTCCCTGAACTGCCCGCCGAACAGATCCGACGACAGGCCGGAGAAGAAGCCGGCCGGCGCGCCGAGTCGGCCGAGCGCAATGGCCGAGTTGAAGACGGCACCACCGACATAGGGGGCAAAGGCCGCTTCGCCCTCCGTCGTGGTGCGCGGCAGCATGTCGATCAGGGCTTCGCCGCAGCAGAGGATCATGAAGTCTTGCTTTCCGGCGGATAGATCACGCCCTTGCGAATGATGATGTTGGCGTAAAGCCGCGGCTCGCTCGTCGCGACGATCGCGTGCGCGGCCTTGACCCGTGCATAGAAGTCGGCGCCGGCAAGCGCAACCACCTTGCGGCCCGGCGCATGCCTGGCGCAGATCGCTTCAATCTCATGATGAACCGGATCGGCGAGCAGGGGATCGCCTTTAGCCGAGGCGCGAAACAGCGCCTGCGGCACGGCGTCGTCGACAGGCAACACGCTCAATACGGCATCCAGCACCGGGACGAGATGATGACCGTCGGCGCGGATCAGCCGCTGTGCCTGCTGTTCGGCCGGGTAGTTGCCGTCGACCAGCGCGATCTCGTCGCCATGGCCCATGGCGCGCAACATCGCCAGAAGCTCCGGGCCGAGCAGCGCCGGGATACCGATCAGCATGCTCAGAAGCTCCGGGAAATCGTGGTCGAGCCGATGAGGAAGCGCTCCGATAGCGGCAGACTGGCGCCACCCAGCGCCCGCGCATGGATGCCGACCGTTCCCTCGCGGACGGCCGGCAGCCTCAGGCCTTCGCCGTCGATCCTGCCGATGGCCTGGATGACGGCATCGACAAGCCGCCTGCGCACGGCGAGCGGCATCCATCCGTCGATCACCGCGGCTTCGAAATCGATGACGGACGACGCCGCAACGATGGCATAGGCGAGCGCCTGCGAGGCGCTGGCGATCCAGTCGTCAAGCTCGGCACCGATCTCGCCCCAGTCCCCCGGTGATGTCCACAGATGCGAGGCCTCGACGCCGCGTGCGTTGAGCGCCTTCTCCAGCGTGGCGATCGATGCAACGTCGATCAACTGCGTCGGCTTGCCGTCAGGCCCGGGCACTGGCATTGAGCCCAGCGCGCCGGCATTGCCGGTTGGGCCGCCAAACAGCCGGCCGTTCAGCACGATGCCGCCGCCGGCAAAGGCACCGATGTAGAAATAGACGAAATCGCGCGCCGCACCCGCCGCCTGGCCGAACACGAGCTCGGCGCCGCAGGCCGAGGTGGCATCGTTTTGCAGGTAGACCGGAAATTCGCATTGCGCCTGGATGTCGGCGCGGATGTCGCGATGGCGCCATTCGTCCATGATTTCACGCGGCGCGCCGGCGGTATCGGCCCAGTTCCACAATTCGAACGGCATGGCGATGCCAAGCCCGGCGATGCGCTTGTCCTGCGCAGGAGTGAGCTCGCCGCGCATCTTCTTCATGCCGCTCGTAACGAATTCCACCGTCTCGCGCGGCGCCGGATAGCGGTACGAATGCTGCAGCATCGAGCGCACATTGCCGAGGAAATCGATCAGCACGAGCTCGGCGCTGCGCCGGCCGATCTTCAGGCCGATGAAATAGGCGCCGTCGGGATTGAGCGCCATGGGTATCGAGGGCTGGCCAATCTTGCCGCGCAACGGCGCCTGGCGAACGAGCAGGTCGTCCTCCTCCAGCTCGCGCATGATGACTGATACTGTCTGCGCCGAGAGGCCAGTCATGCGTGCGATGTCGGATTTGGCCAGGCTGCCGTGCTGGCGCACCAGCGACAGCACCAGCCGCTCATTGTGGTCCCGCATGCCGCTTTGATTGGTGCCGCGGTGCAGGCGGCTTTCGGCCGCATCGGGCGAGCCGTGCCTTGTAATGCCGGTCTCCACCCCTGTTCCTCCCGTCGTTTCCCCTCAATGCTTTTGGTCTAGAGTGAGTGAACAATCCTGCGTTGTCAATAATAAATAAGAGTGATTTAATTATTGACAGTGCTGGCGGACTGGTGTCTCTTGAGATCGGCGTCGACACTGGGAGATTTCGTCGGACGCGCTGCAGATGCCGGTTGGCCGGCATCCTAAATGGTTCAATGGGAGGAAAATCGTGACCACGTCAAAACTGTTGAAATCCACCGTGTTTGCCGCGGCCGGACTGAGCCTGATGGCGTTTGCGTCGACGGCATCGGCCGCCGGGGTCGGCGCCTGCTTGATCACCAAGACCGACACCAATCCCTTCTTCGTGAAGATGAAGGAAGGTGCCGCCGCGAAAGCCAAGGAAATCGGTGTCGATCTGAAAGCCTATGCCGGCAAGGCGGAAGGTGACAATGAGGGCCAGGTTGCGGCGATCGAATCCTGCATCGCCGACGGCGCCAAGGGCATTTTGATCACCGCCACCGACACTGCGGCCATCGTGCCGGCGGTGAAGAAGGCGCGCGATGCAGGGGTGCTGGTGATCGCTCTCGACACGCAGCTCGAGCCTGCCGATGCCGCGGATGCGACGTTTGCGACCGACAATTTCAAGGCCGGCGAGCTTATCGGCTCCTGGGCAAAGGCTACCTTGGGCGACAAGGCCAAGGATGCGCACATTGCCTACATGGATCTGATCGCCAGCCAGCCCTCCGTCGACGTCCAGCGTGATCAAGGCTTCATGAAGGGCTTCGGCATCGACCTCGGCGATCCCAAGAAGATCGGCGACGAAACCGACGCACGCAACGTCTGTCACGATCTGTCGAGCGGCAATGAGGATGGCGGGCATACTGCCATGGAGAATTGCCTGCAGAAGGATCCGGATATCAACGTCGTCTACACCATCAACGAACCTGCGGCCGCGGGCGCCTACCAGGCGCTGAAAGCCGTCGGCAAGGAGAAGGACGTCCTGATTGTCTCGGTCGATGGCGGCTGCCCCGGTGTCAAGAACGTTGCCGAGGGCGTGATCGGCGCCACTTCACAGCAATATCCATTGCTCATGGCCTCGCTCGGCATCGAGGCGATCAAGACCTTTGCCGACACCGGCAAGAAGCCTGAGCCGTCGCCCGGTCTGAACTTCTACAACACCGGCGTCACGCTGATCACCGACAAGCCTGCCGCCGGCATCGAATCCATCGATACGAAGCAAGGCCTCAGCAAGTGCTGGGGTTGATTTGATCCCCTGATCGGCTCAACTTCAAAAGAACAATAGGGAATGTGGAGCGGTTTCGGCCGCTCCACATCACAGGCGGGGAGGCCGACTTGAGCGTCGAAACAACCAGGAGCAAGGGACCGCAGGAATTCGAGACGGTCCTGGCCGCTAGCGACGCCAGCGTCGCATCATTCGAGGCGCATTCCCGCTCGACGTTGGAGAGCATCCAGCACCGCTTGCATAAAAGCCCGGCCATGGTGCCGCTGATCATCCTGCTCATCTCGGTGGTTCTGTTCGCAGTCGTCGTCGGCGGACGCTTCTTTTCTCCCTTCACCCTCACCCTGATCCTCCAGCAGGTGGCGATAACCGGCATGGTCGGCATCGCGCAGACACTGGTGGTGCTCACCGCCGGCATCGACCTGTCAGTCGGCGCCATCATGGTGCTGAGCTCGGTTGTTATGGGCCAGTTTGCCATGCATTACGGTGTTCCAGCGCCGGTCGCCGTTGCCATCGGGCTGCTTGTCGGCGCGATTTGCGGCTTGATCAACGGCATTCTCATCGCCTGGGTGAAACTGCCGCCCTTCATCGTGACGCTCGGCACCTGGTCGATCTACGCTGCCATCAACTTCATCTATTCCGGCAACGAGACCATCCGCAGCCAGGATCTCGAGGCGACGGCACCGCTGCTGCAGTTTTTCGGCGGCTCGTTCAGGATCGGCGGCGCAGTCTTCACCTATGGCGTGCTGTTGGTGCTGATCATGGGGGCAATTGCCTGGTACGTGCTCAATCACACCGCATGGGGCCGGCATGTCTACGCAGTCGGCGACGACCCGGAAGCCGCGGAACTGTCGGGGGTGCGCGTCAGCCGGATGCTGGTCACGGTCTATACCCTGACCGGCATCATTTGTGCCATCGCCGGCTGGGCCTTGATCGGACGCATCGGATCGGTCTCGCCGCAGGCCGGGCAGTTCGAGAACATCAATTCGATTACCGCCGTGGTGATTGGCGGCACATCACTGTTCGGCGGCCGCGGTTCCATCCTCGGGACCATCTTCGGTGCGCTGATCGTCGGGGTGTTCGCGCTCGGCCTCAGGCTTTGGGGGACAGATCCCCAATGGACGCAATTGTCTGTCGGCGCCCTTATCATCATCGCTGTTGGTATCGACCAGTGGATCAGGAAGATCTCGGCATGAACCAGACTCAGGAACCGATCCTTACCGCCCGCAGCCTGGTCAAACGCTACGGTCGCGTCACCGCCCTCGACAATGCCGATTTCGATCTCTATCCGGGCGAAATCCTTGCTGTCATCGGCGACAACGGCGCCGGCAAGTCGTCGCTTATCAAGGCGATTTCCGGCGCGGTCGTGCCCGACGAAGGCGAGATCCGGCTTGAAGGCAAGCCTATTGCATTCAAATCGCCGATGGAGGCCCGCGAAGCCGGCATCGAGACCGTCTACCAGAACCTGGCGCTGTCGCCGGCGCTGTCCATCGCCGACAACATGTTTCTCGGCCGCGAGATCCGCAAGCCGGGCTTTCTTGGCAGCTGGCTGCGCATGCTCGACCGTCCGGCGATGGAAAAGCGCGCCCGCGACAAGCTGACCGAACTTGGCCTGATGACCATCCAGAACATCAGCCAGGCGGTGGAAACTCTCTCCGGCGGTCAACGCCAGGGCGTGGCGGTGGCGCGCGCCGCGGCGTTCGGCTCGAAGATGGTCATCATGGATGAGCCGACGGCCGCGCTCGGCGTCAAGGAGAGCCGCCGCGTGCTCGAACTGATACTCGACGTCAAACGCCGAGGCCTGCCGATCGTGCTGATTTCACACAATATGCCGCATGTCTTCGAGGTGGCGGACCGCATTCACATTCATCGGCTCGGCCGTCGCCTGTGCGTCATCGATCCGAAGCAATATACGATGTCCGACGCGGTCGCCTTCATGACCGGCGCCAAGGTCCCGCCGGAGGCGGCGCTGGCGGCCTGAACAAGAACTTGAGGCCCGCCGCTGAGGGCGCGGTGTTTCAATGCCAAATTGCCGCAGGGCAACCCGGCTTGCGGTCGCCTGAATCCATTGAACATCCGGTGGGATGCATTAGCATTGGCGGAGATGGTGAAAGCCGCATGATCCTGGCAACGTCACGAGAGGCAGCATGACGCGCGCGATGACAACCGAAGCTCCTCTGCCCACCCTCGAAAACCCGGATCCCAAGACGCTCGCCGACGAAGTCTTGCAGGCCCTCAAATACAGGGTCGGCAAGGGCACCAACGTTGCAACCCAGTACGATTGGCTCACCGCCTCGATCAAGGTTGTGCGCGACCGCATCGTCGATCATTGGATGCAGGCGACCCAAGAGGCCTACGCCCAGCAGGAAAAGCGCGTCTATTACCTGTCACTGGAATTCCTCATCGGCCGCTTGATGCGCGATGCCTTCTCCAATCTCGGCCTGATGGACAATATGCGCGAGGCGCTGTCGTCACTTGGCGTCGACCTCGACATCATTGCTGCGCTCGAACCGGACGCTGCCCTTGGCAATGGCGGCCTTGGCCGGCTCGCCGCCTGCTTCATGGAAAGCATGGCTACCGTCGATATCCCCGCGCATGGCTATGGCATTCGCTACGCCAACGGCATGTTTCGGCAGGAGATCCATGACGGCTGGCAAGTCGAACTGCCCGAGACATGGCTCGATCACGGCAATCCTTGGGAGTTCGAACGCCGCGAACGCTCCTTCGAGGTCGGCTTCGGCGGCTCGGTGGAATCGATCACCTCGAAGGATGGCAGGCTCGAGCGCCATGTCTGGAAGCCGACCGAACATGTTCTGGCCGTTGCTTACGATACCCCGGTGGTTGGCTGGCGGGCCAACCGCGTCAACACGCTGCGTCTGTGGTCCGGCATGCCGGTCGATCCGATCCTGCTCGACAAGTTCAACGCCGGCGATCACATCGGCGCGCTCGCCGAGAGCAACAAGGCCGATGCGCTGTCGCGCGTCCTTTACCCGGCCGATTCCCACAAGGCAGGCCAGGAGTTGCGGCTCAGGCAGGAGTATTTCTTCTCCACCGCCTCGCTGCAGGACATCCTTCAGCGTCATCTCAGCCAGTATGGCGACCTGCAATCGCTGCCCGACAAGGCGGCGATCCATCTCAACGACACCCATCCGGCCATCGCCGTCCCCGAGCTGATGCGCCTGTTGATGGATGTCCACGGCATGGATTTCGACCAGGCGTGGAGCATCACCAAGCGCACCTTCGGCTACACCAACCACACGCTGCTGCCCGAAGCGCTGGAAAGCTGGCCCGTGCCGCTATTCGAGCGGCTGTTGCCGCGCCACATGCAGATCGTCTACGCCATCAACGCCGAGGTGCTGCTCGAGGCGCGCGTCTCCGACCAGTTCTCGGACGAGCAGATCAGCCGCATCTCGCTGATCCAGGAAAATGGCGATCGCCGCGTGCGTATGGGCAATCTGGCCTTTGTCGGCTCGCACTCGATCAACGGCGTCTCGGCACTGCATACGGAATTGATGAAGGAGACGGTGTTTGCCGACCTCCACAGGCTCTACCCGGACCGCATCAACAACAAGACCAACGGGATCACACCGCGGCGCTGGCTGATACAGTGCAATCCCGGCCTCACGGCACTCACCCGAGAGGCGATCGGCGACGGCTTCCTCGACGACATCGACGAGATAAAGCTGCTCGATCCTTTCGCCGAGGACGCTGCCTTCCGCGACAAGTTCGCCGCTGTCAAACGGGCGAACAAGACGAGGCTTGCCAATCTCGTTGCCGACCGGCTCGGCATCAAGGTGGACCCCTCGGCGCTGTTCGACATCCAGGTCAAGCGCATCCACGAATACAAGCGCCAGCTCTTGAACATTCTCGAAGCGGTCGCGCTTTACGACCAGATCCGCTCGCATCCGGAGCGCGACTGGATGCCCCGCGTCAAGTTCTTCGGCGGCAAGGCGGCGCCCAGCTATCACAACGCCAAGCTGATCATCAAACTTGCCAACGACGTCGCCCGGGTCATCAACCGCGACCCGGCGGTGCGCGGCTTGCTGAAAGTGGTGTTCGTGCCGAACTACAATGTCAGCCTAGCCGAGATCATGATGCCGGCCGCCGATCTTTCGGAGCAGATATCGACCGCCGGCATGGAAGCGTCCGGCACCGGCAACATGAAGTTCGCGCTGAACGGCGCGCTGACCATCGGCACGCTCGACGGCGCCAATGTCGAGATCAAGGAATGCGTCGGCGACGACAACATCTTCATCTTCGGCCTGACCACCGATGAGGTCGCCGAGCGGCGCAACAATGGTTACGATCCGCGCGCCGTAATCGAGGGATCGCCTGAATTGGCGCAGGCGCTTGCCGCGGTTTCGTCCGGGGTCTTTTCGCCTGACGATCCGGACCGTTATCGCGACCTGATCAACGGCCTTTACCAGAGCGACTGGTTCATGGTCGCTGCGGATTTCGATGCCTACGCCGCCACCCAGCGCGACGTCGATGCCGTCTGGCGCAACAGCCCGGACTGGTACGCCAGAGCCATCCGCAATGTCGCCCGCGTCGGCTGGTTCTCGTCCGACCGCACGATCCGCCAATATGCGAAAGACATCTGGCACGTGCCCGCCTGATGTGATTGCATGAGACCAGGAACAATGTGGCCCTAGTGGAGTGATTTGACCTTCGCATCCCTTGGAAGGTCAGGCGGCCTGCGACTGTCGAATTCAAAACTTCACTAGAAACACGCACTTGGTGCCCGAGGAGGGACACTGCCTGATGAGCAAGCCGCGCGCGACCGTTGCGACAAGCGGGCCGGACGGACTGGCGCCAGCCGGCGATGTCGCGGCGATTGTCGCCGGCACGCATGGCGACCCGTTCTCCGTGCTTGGCGTGCATGAGGCGGGGAAGGGCTTTGTCGGCCGCTGCTTCGTCCCTCATGCCGAGTCCGTCACCGCCTATACGCTGACCGGCAAGAAGGCCGGCGAGCTGTCGAGACGCGACGATCGCGGCTTCTTCGAGGGCAAACTGTCGCTGCGCAAACGCCAGCCGCTGCGCTATCACGCCAGGAACGCCGGCGGCGACTGGTGGCTGACCGATCCATATTCCTTCGGCCCCGTGCTCGGCCCGCTGGACGATTATTACATCGCCGAAGGATCGCATCTCAGGCTGTTCGACAAGCTCGGCGCTCATCTCATCGACCATGAGGGTGCATCGGGCGTACATTTTGCGGTGTGGGCGCCCAATGCAAGGCGTGTCTCGGTGGTCGGCGACTTCAACGAGTGGGACGGCCGCAGGCACACCATGCGCGACCGCCGCGATACCGGTATCTGGGAGCTGTTCATTCCCGACATCGGCGCCGGCCGCCCTTATAAATACGAGATCATCGGGCCGGATGGCGTGAGATTGCCGCTCAAGGCAGATCCGTTCGCCTTCAAATCCGAACTGCGCCCGGCTACCGCCTCGGTGACGGCGCTGCCGCCGGTGCATGAATGGGGCGACGAGGCGCACCGGAACTACTGGCGCAATGCCGACCACAGGCGCGAAGCCGTATCGATCTACGAGGTCCATGCCGGCTCATGGCGGCTTCACGACGACGGCAGCTTCCTGTCATGGGACGAGCTCGCCGACCGGCTGATCCCCTATGTGGTCGAGACGGGTTTCACCCATATCGAATTCATGCCGATCTCCGAACACCCCTATGACCCGTCCTGGGGCTACCAGACGACCGGTCTCTATGCGCCGAGCGCCCGCTTTGGCGATCCGGACGGTTTTGCCCGCTTCGTCGACGGTGCCCACCGCGCCGGCATCGGCGTCATCCTCGACTGGGTGCCGGCGCATTTCCCGGTTGACGAACACGGTCTGGCAAAGTTCGACGGCACCGCACTCTACGAACATGCCGATCCGCGCAAGGGCTTCCATCCCGACTGGAACACCGCGATCTACAATTTTGGTCGTCGCGAGGTGGTCTCGTTTCTTGTCAACAATGCGCTGTTCTGGGCAGAGAAATATCACGTCGACGGTCTGCGCGTCGATGCGGTCGCCTCGATGCTTTATCTCGATTATTCGCGCAAGGCTGGTGAATGGATTCCCAACGAGAGGGGCGGGCGCGAGAACCTGGAAGCGGTCAGCTTCCTGCAACGGATGAACAAGGAGGTCTACGGCCACCATCCGGGTGTGATGACCATCGCCGAGGAATCGACCTCGTGGCCGAAAGTCTCGCAGCCGGTGCACGAGGGCGGACTGGGCTTCGGTTTCAAGTGGAACATGGGCTTCATGCACGACACTCTGGAGTATTTCTCCAAGGAGCCGATCTTCCGCAAGCATCACCACAACGACATCACCTTCGGCCTGGTCTACGCCTTCAGCGAGAACTTCGTGCTGCCGCTGTCCCATGACGAGGTGGTGCACGGCAAGGGAACGCTGCTTAACAAGATGGCCGGCGACGACTGGCAGAAATTCGCGACGCTGCGCGCCTATTACGCCTTCATGTGGGGCTATCCCGGCAAGAAGCTGTTGTTCATGGGCCAGGAGTTCGCGCAACGCCGCGAGTGGAGCGAGGCGCGCGCGCTCGACTGGAACCTGCTCGATTTCCGGCTCCACCGTGGTGTCTGGCAGACGGTGCGCGATCTCAACTATCTCTACCGCTCGCGCCCGGCGCTGCATGCCCGCGACTGCGAGCCGGAGGGCTTTTCCTGGCTGATCGTCGATGACAGCGCGAATTCGGTGTTCGCTTGGCTGCGCAGCGCGCCGGGCGGCAACCCGGTCGCCGTCATTTCCAACTTCACGCCGGTGCCGCGCGACAATTACCGCGTGCCGTTGCCGCAGACCGGAAAATGGCGCGAGATCATCAACACCGACGCCACGGACTATGGCGGTTCCGGCAAGGGCAACAGCGGCCTCGTCGAGGCTCGGGCGGAAGGAGGAGGCATTTCGGCGACGATGCTTTTGCCGCCGCTGTCGACGATCATGCTCGAATTCGTCCCGGACTGAGCTATGTCTGGAGCATCTAACCTGGGAGGATAGGAATGGCTGAAACAAAACGAACACAGCCGCTGGCACGCGACGCCATGGCTTATGTGCTGGCCGGCGGCCGTGGCAGCCGGCTCAAGGAACTGACCGACCGCCGCGCCAAGCCGGCGGTCTATTTCGGCGGCAAGACCCGCATCATCGATTTCGCGCTGTCCAATGCGCTCAATTCCGGTATCCGCCGCCTCGGCGTCGCCACCCAGTACAAGGCGCATTCGCTGATCCGCCACCTGCAGCGCGGCTGGAACTTCCTGCGGCCCGAGCGCAACGAGAGTTTCGACATCTTGCCGGCCAGCCAGCGTGTGTCGGAAACACAGTGGTATGAGGGCACCGCCGACGCCGTGTACCAGAACATCGACATCATCGAGGCCTATGGGCCGGAATACATGGTCATCCTGGCCGGCGACCACGTCTACAAGATGGATTACGAATTGATGCTGCGCCAGCATGTAGAGGCCGGCGCCGATGTCACCGTCGGCTGCCTCGAAGTGCCGCGCATGGAAGCCACCGGCTTCGGCGTCATGCATGTCGACACCAAGGACACCATCATCTCCTTCATCGAAAAGCCCGCCGATCCGCCGGGCATTCCCGACAAGCCGGATTTTGCGCTGGCCTCGATGGGCATCTATGTGTTCAAGACCAAGTTCCTGATGGAGCAATTGCGTCGCGATGCGGCGGAGCCCGGCTCCAGCCGCGACTTCGGCAAGGACATCATCCCCTACATCGTCGAACACGGAAAGGCGATCGCGCATCGCTTCGCCAAATCATGCGTGCGCTCGACCGCCGAGAACGAAGCCTATTGGCGCGACGTCGGCACGGTCGACGCCTATTGGGAAGCCAATATCGACCTGACCGACATCACGCCGGAACTCGACCTCTACGACCGCGACTGGCCGATCTGGACCTACGCCGAGTTGAAGCCGCCGGCAAAGTTCGTGCATGACGAAGATGGCCGCCGCGGGTCGGCCGTGTCGTCTCTCGTGTCGGGCGATTGCATCGTTTCGGGCGCTTCGCTGAAGCGAAGCCTGATCTTCACCGGCGCGCGCATCAATTCCTATTCGACGCTGGAGGAGGTCGTCATGCTGCCCGACGTCCATGTCGGCCGCAACGCCAGGCTGAAGCGCGTGGTCATCGATCACGGCGTCAGGATCCCGGAGGGGCTGGTGGTCGGCGAGGATCCTGTCCTCGACGCCAAGCGTTTCCGCGTTTCGGAAAAAGGCATCTGCCTGGTCACGCAGGACATGGTCAACAGGCTGGGATCGTAGTGCATGCAGGTTCTGTCGGTGGCGCCCGAGATCTTTCCGCTGGTCAAAACCGGAGGGCTCGCCGACGTGACTGGCGCCTTGCCCGTGGCATTGGCCGGCAACGGCGTCAACATGCGCACGCTCGTCCCCGGCTATCCTCAGGTGATGGGCGCCTTCAGGAAAAAGAAGGCGGTTCAGCAATATCCATTGCTGCAGGGTGGGAAGGCTTCGGTGCATGCCGTCCAGATCGCCGGGCTCGACCTGTTTGTGCTCGACGCGCCGCATCTTTTCGACCGTCCCGGCGGCCCGTACGGCAACGCGGCCGGCGCCGACTGGCCGGACAATTGGCGGCGGTTCGCGGCCTTGAGCCAGGTCGGCGGTGATATTGCTGCCGGCGCCATCTCCGGCTACCTGCCCGATATCGTCCATGCCCATGACTGGCAGTCGGCAATGACACTCGCCTATATGCGCTACGGCAAGGCGGTCGGCACGCCGTCGATGATCACCGTCCATAACCTCGCCTTCCAGGGCCAGTTCGGCGCCGGCATCTTTGGCGAGCTTGGCCTGCCGGCGGCGGCGATGGCGCTCGACGGCGTCGAATATTATGGCGGCGTCGGCTTCCTCAAGGCCGGCCTGCAGGCCGCCTGGGCGATCACCACGGTCAGCCCGACCTATGCGCAGGAAATCCGCTTGCCCGAATTCGGCATGGGCCTCGACGGCCTGATCAACATGCGCTCCGTCGATCTCCATGGCATCGTCAACGGCATCGATACCGAGATCTGGAACCCGGAAACCGACACGCATCTGGTCTCCAACTACACGGCAAAGACGCTTAAGGCGCGAATGCCCAACAAGGCCGCGGTCGAGGACCGTTTCAGCCTCGATCGCGATGACAGCCCGATCGTCTGCGTTGTCAGCCGGCTGACCTGGCAAAAGGGCACGGACATATTGGCGGCCGCCGTCGACGGTATCGTCGCGGCAGGTGCACGGCTGGCAATCCTTGGGTCTGGCGACGCCGGGCTCGAAGGCGCGTTGCTTGCCGCCGCAGCCCGCCATCGTGGTCGCATTGGCGTCGTCGTCGGCTATGACGAGGGGCTCTCCCACACCATGCAGGGCGGCTGCGACGCCATCATTATCCCGTCGCGCTTCGAACCTTGCGGGCTGACGCAGCTTTACGGCCTGCGCTATGGCTGCGTGCCGGTCGTCGCGCGTACCGGCGGCCTTGCCGACACGGTTATCGATGCCAACGAAGCCGCCATCTCTGCCGGCGTGGCGACCGGCTTCCAGTTTGCGCCCCCCATTGCTGGCGCCCTGCTGCACGCCATCCGCCGCCTTGTCGAAGCGCATGCCAATCCCGCGGTGTGGGCGTCGATGCAGCGGCAAGGCATGAAGGCCGACGTGTCGTGGGACAAAAGCGCCGAAAAATATGTCCAACTCTATCGCTTGTTGCTTTCGAAAAGGGCTGCCTGACTGATGATCCGCACTGTCGCCACCAAACCCTATCCCGACCAGAAGCCCGGCACCTCCGGGCTGCGTAAAAAGGTCCCGGTGTTCCAGCAGGAGCACTATGCCGAGAACTTCATCCAGTCGATCTTCGACGCGCTGGACGGGTTCGAAGGCAAGACCCTGGTGATCGGCGGCGACGGCCGCTTTTATAACCGCGAGGTCATCCAGAAGGCCATCGCCATGGCCGCGGCAAACGGCTTCGGCAAGGTGATGGTCGGGCAGGGCGGTATCTTATCCACGCCGGCCGCTTCGCATGTCATCCGCAAATACAAGACCTTCGGCGGCATCATCCTGTCCGCCAGCCACAATCCGGGTGGCCCGCATGAGGATTTCGGCATCAAGTACAATGCCGGCAATGGCGGCCCGGCGCCGGAAAAGCTGACCGACGCGATCTTCGAAAAAACCAAGGTGATTTCGAGCTTCAAGATCGCCGATATCCGACCGGTCGACATCGACACGATCGGCACGGTCGAGGCAGGAGACATGACCGTCGAGATCATCGATCCGGTCGCCGACTATGCCGAACTGATGGAAAGCCTGTTCGATTTCAATGCCTTGCGGGCGTTGTTCAAATCAGGCTTCCGCATGCGCTTCGACGCCATGCATGCGGTGACCGGCCCCTATGCCAAGGAGATCCTCGAAAACCGGCTAGGGGCGCCGAACGGCACCGCTCGTAATTTTATCCCGCTGCCGGATTTCGGCGGCCACCATCCCGATCCCAATCTGGTGCATGCAAAACACCTCTACGACGAGATGATGGGGCCGGATGCGCCCGACTTTGGCGCGGCCTCCGACGGCGACGGCGACCGCAACCTGATCATCGGCAAGGGCATTTTCATCACCCCGTCGGATTCGGTGGCGATGCTCGCCGCCAATGCCCATCTGGCTCCGGGTTACAAGGCCGGGCTGAAAGGCATCGCCCGTTCGATGCCGACCAGCGGTGCTGCCGACCGGGTCGCCGAAAAGCTCGGCATCGGCATCTATGAAACGCCAACCGGCTGGAAGTTTTTCGGCAATCTGCTCGATGCCGGCATGGCGACGATCTGCGGCGAGGAGAGTGCGGGGACCGGCTCCAATCATGTCCGCGAAAAGGACGGCCTGTGGGCCGTGCTTTTGTGGCTCAACATCCTTGCCGCGCGCGGCGAAAGCGCCAGGCAGATCGTCACCGAGCATTGGGCGGCCTATGGGCGCAACTACTATTCGCGCCACGATTACGAGGAGGTCGAGACCGATCGCGCCAATGCGCTTGTCGACGAACTGCGCGGCAAACTTGGCTCGCTGCCGGGCACCAGCGTGCGCGGCATGACAATCGCCAGCGCCGACGATTTCGCCTATCACGATCCGGTCGACGGCTCGGTCAGCAAGAACCAGGGCATAAGAGTATTGTTCGAAGGCGGCTCGCGCGTCGTCTTCCGCCTGTCCGGCACCGGCACCTCGGGCGCGACGCTGCGCCTTTATTTCGAGCGCTACGAGCCAGACAAGAGCCGCCACGATCTCGACACCCAGGAGGCGCTTGCCGATCTGATTGCGGCGGCCGACGACATTGCCGGGATTCGCAGCCATACCGGCCGCGCCAAGCCGAGCGTGATTACGTGAGCTTGGAGCGGCGCGCCTTTCCTTCTCCCCTTGTGGGGTCCGAAGGACGGGGCGAGACCCGTGGCTCGCCCCCGGGCGGTGGATCGGCGCGAAGCGCCGAGACGGATGAGGGGTGTTGGAAGGAATGCCGTCCGCGCCAAGCTGGAGCACCCCTCATCCGTCGCCTTCGGCGACACCTTCTCCCACAAGGGGAGAAGGGGGAGCTAACCTGGCAACGCCTCAAACTGTCTACGACCTGCTGCTGTGAGCGCGCGTGAGCCAACTCGGCGCAACCATCACCAAAGAAGGCATTCGCTTCGCCGTATGGTCCTCGTCGGCTCGGCGCATCTGGGTCTCGATTTTCGACGAGCGAGGAAGGCGCGAGATCGACCGGCTTGAACTGCAGCCCGAGGGCGACGGCGTGCATACGCTTTTTGTTGCCGGTCTCGCCGCCGGCACCCGATACGGGTTCCGCGCCGATGGCGACTACGCGCCGGAACAGGGGCTCTGGTTCGATCCCGACAAGCTGCTGGCCGATCCCTATGCCGTCGAGATCGACAGACCCTATGCCTATGACGGCCGGCTCGCCGCACGCCAGGGCGAGGGGGGCGACACGGCGTCGCTGATGCCGAAGGCCATTGCCGGCGCCTTGCCGGAACCCTTGCCCGCCTTGCCGCCTCTGTTTAGGCCCGGCGGCCTCATCTACGAGGTGCAGGTGCGCGCCTTCACAAAGCTGCATCCCGACATTCCCGAGAAGCAACGCGGCACCATTGCAGCCCTCGCTCATCCTCTTGTTGTCGAGCATCTGCAAAAACTCGGCGTTGCAGCCGTGGAGTTGATGCCGGTGACTGCATCGATCGACGAACGGCATTTGCCGCCGCTCGGGCTGGGCAACGCCTGGGGCTACAATCCCGTGACCTTCATGGCGCTGGATCCGCGACTGGCGCCCGGCGGTCTGGCTGAGCTGCGCGAAACGGTCGCCGCGCTGCGCGAGGCTGGCATCGGTACCATTCTCGACCTGGTGTTCAACCACACCGGCGAAAGCGACCGGCTCGGCCCGACATTGTCGCTGCGCGGGCTCGACAACCGCGCCTACTACCGGCACGAGGCCGACGGCGCTCTGGTCAATGACACCGGAACCGGCAATATGGTTGCCTGCGATCATCCGGTCGTCCGGGAAATGGTCCTCGACACGCTTCGCCACTTTGTCCAGCACGCCGGTGTCGACGGGTTCCGCTTTGACCTGGCGCCGATCCTTGGCCGCGTCGACGGCGTTTTCGACGCCGATGCGCCGCTGCTGAACGCCATTCGCAACGACCCAGTTCTTGCCGACCGTGTGCTGGTCGCTGAGCCCTGGGACATCGGACCGGATGGCTATCAGCTCGGCAATTTTCCGCCGCCCTTCCTCGAATGGAACGACAAATACCGTGATGATATCCGCCGCTTCTGGCGCGGCGACGGCGGCATGATCGGTACGCTGGCGACGCGGCTTGCGGGGTCGTCCGATGTCTTTGCCAAACCAGGCCAGGCAACGGTCCGCAGCATCAATTTCATCGCCGCACATGACGGGATGACACTGGCCGACATCGTTGCCTATGAACACAAGCACAACGAGGCCAATGGCGAACAAAACCGCGACGGCCACGACGACAACCTGTCCTGGAACAATGGCGTCGAGGGCCAGACCGACGACCAGTCAATCGTTACGGCCCGTTTCGATGACCAACGCGCACTGCTGGCGACGCTCTTTGCCTCGCGCGGCACGATCATGCTGACGGCCGGCGACGAATTCGGCCGCACGCAGCGCGGCAACAACAACGCCTACGCGCAGGACAATGACATCACCTGGCTCGACTGGGCCGGGCGCGACCGGGCGCTGGAGCGGTACACGGCTCTGCTCGCCAAGATGCGTCGTGCCGCGCCGGCGCTTTTGGACGCAAGCTTTCTCACCGGCGAGCCTGCGGCCGGCTCGGAAATAGCTGACGTCGTCTGGCTGAGCGAAACCGGCGTGCCGCTCGACGAAGCAGCCTGGCACGATCCTAGGCGGCATCGGCTGGTCATGGTTCTCGGCGATGAGGACGGTCGCCTTGCCGTGATCATCAATGGTGACCGTCGGGCCTGCATGTTCACGCTGCCGGAACGGGCGGGTTTTCATTGGTGCCCAGCCATCGAAACGGATAGTGGCGATATCTCACGGCCGGTTTTGGGGCGAACGGTCATATTCATGATCGAAAGCAGGGCCGCGCAGGCGGGCGCAGGGGAGAGCCATGATGGGTGACAATGCCGAATGGTGGCGCGGCTGCGTCATCTACCAGATCTACCCGCGCTCCTTCCAGGACACGACAGGCGACGGTAGCGGCGATCTCCTCGGCATCACCTCGAGGCTTGCCCATGTCGCATCGCTCGGTGTCGACGCCGTTTGGCTGTCGCCTTTCTTCAAGTCGCCAATGGCCGACATGGGCTACGACGTATCGGATTACTGCGCCGTCGATCCGATGTTCGGCACATCAGAGGATTTCGACGCGCTGATTGCAGAGGCGCACCGGCTCGGCCTGAAAGTGATCATCGACCAGGTCTTGTCACATTCGTCGGATCGGCACGAATGGTTCGTCGAAAGCCGAACGAGCCGCGATAACGCCAAGGCCGACTGGTACGTCTGGGCCGATGCGAAGCCCGACGGCACCGCGCCCAACAACTGGCTGTCGCTTTTCGGCGGCCCCGCCTGGGAATGGGACGCAACGCGCAGGCAATATTACCTGCATAATTTCCTCGCCTCGCAGCCGGACCTGAATTTCCACAATCCGCAGGTGCAGGACGCCTTGCTGGAAACGGTGCGGTTCTGGCTCGAGCGTGGCGTCGACGGTTTCCGGCTGGATACGGTCAACTATTACGTCCACGACCGCTGGCTCCGCAGCAACCCGCCTTTGGCGGAAAGCGTCGCCGGCACCAATACGGCAACCAGCCCCTATTTTTACCAGGAGCATCTGTTCGACAAGACGCAGCCGGAAAACCTTGCTTTTCTCAGGCGCTTCCGGGCGTTGCTTGACGAGTACGAAGGCCGCGCCGCGGTCGGCGAGATTGGTGACGAAAGCCGTTCGTTGCAGACGCTTGCCGCCTACACGGGCGGCGGCGACAAGCTCCAAATGTCCTACACGTTCGACCTGCTTGGCCCGCAATTCTCCGCGGCGCATGTGCGCGGTTGTGTCGAGGCCTTCGAGAGTACGGTGTTCGACGGCTGGGTTTGCTGGGCATTCTCCAACCACGATGTCGTGCGCCATGTCAGCCGCTGGACAAGGCCGGGCGGCGATCCGGACAGGGTGGCGAAATTCTCAATCGTGCTGCTTTCTTGCCTGCGCGGGTCGATCTGCCTCTATCAGGGCGAGGAGCTCGGGCTGGAGGAGGCCGAGCTGGCGTTCGAGGATTTGCGCGATCCTTTCGGCATCCGCTTCTGGCCGGAGATCAAGGGGCGGGATGGGTGCCGCACGCCGATGGTCTGGGAGGCTGGCGCCGATAATGCCGGCTTTTCAACCGGCAAGCCGTGGCTTCCGGTCCCGGCAAACCATCGCGCCCGCGCGGTCGATGTCCAGGACGGCGAGCAAACCTCCGTCCTGGCGAGCTACCGGGCGATGCTGGCCTTGCGCAAGCAGCATCCGGCGCTGGTTCGAGGCTCGATCCGGTTTCTCGATGCTGAGGGCGACGTCCTTGCCTTCATTCGCGAAGGCGGTGACGAAAAGCTGCTCTGCGTCTTCAATTTTGCCGATGAGCCGGCCGGCTGGCAATCGCCGCCGGATCTGGATGTGATAGAGCCGATAGATCTTGGCAGTACTACCGGCGTCTTGCAGGAAGGAGCTCTATCCCTGCCGCCGCTCGGCTGCTTTCTCGGCCGGATCGGCTGATCTCTATTTGATCTCATTGAACGAGTACGGAGCGCCCGCAAGTCGCGCCGACAACCCGGACATCGGCCTCGCCGACATGCACGCCAAGCGCTGCAAGAACGTTATAAACCAGTGCGTCGACAGGCGCCGTCACGCCGTTCAGAACCGTTACCACCGCCGGCTTCACCGTTCCGAGCAGAGCCGTCACGTCCAGCCCGAGGCCCAGCGCATTGACCGAGAGCGACAGCCCGCTGACCAGTGACGTGGTGAGCGATTGCGTCAGGTTCTTCGTCGAAACCGTCTTTATCGTCTTGTTGGCGATATCGGTGCTGTCGAACGTCAATGTGGTCGGATCGTTGTTGGTGATCGCAAGTGCTGAAGAACCCTTCACATCGAGCAGATTGAGGGTGAGCAGCAGGAGCTTCACGCTTACCTGTGCAATCGTGGCATCGGAGAACGATTGCGGATTGCTGAAATCGGCGAAGGCCGATGGGTTGTTGTCGGCGTCGCTGGCGGCAAGGTGCAGCGAGGCCACGCCAGGCTGCGCGGCGATCGAGACCTTGATGCTATCCGGCCGGCCCGTCGGGCAGCTGATGTCGGTTAGTTTGGCTTCCGCATAGGCGACTTCGACATGCAGAGGCAGGTTGACGGACAGCAGACTGATGCCGCCGCCGAGATTGGAATTGCCGATGCCGACTGTGGTGACCAGCTTGATTCGTGTCTGCGCAGTGCGCACCACGGTGCCTTTTTCCCCGACGGCCAGCCAGGGTGAATATTGCATCGGTTCACCGATGGCGACGGCGAGCGTGGTGGAGGTAAGTCCCGGAATAGTGGCGCCGAGATCGACCTGGACCTGGTTTGAGCCATTGGCCAGCGAGGCGGCGGCACCCAGCATGCCCATCGCGCTTGCGTCGACGGAAAAGCCTGGAGACTTTTGTCCGAGGCCGAGCTTGCCGATCGAACCAAGGTCGACAAGATGATTGAGCGGTATCTTGGCCGTGTTGGTAGCCCTCGACGCGATTGTCTGTAGGACAAGTTTGCTGGCGCTGCCCGTCCCCGAAGCATTGGCCATGGCGGTCGCGATCTGGCCTACCGTCGCTTTCGAGGCCAGCACTTCGGAATAGCTGACGCCGGTCAGTTGCAACTGCACCGCAAGGGCATCGACGAACGAAAGCACGTTGACGTCGGCCGAAATCAGCGCGTTGTAGTCCATGACGCTGAGCGAGATGTTTCCGCCCAGCAGCTTACTGAGAAGCGCGTTGAGGATGCCGCCGTTGACGCTGAGAAGCCTGGATCCGACCGAGAACATCGCTTGCGGCGTCATGCTGGCAATGGCTTCGGTGCCGACAACCGGAGTAGGGATGAGCGAACTGGCGAAATACCGGGCGGGGATTTTGTGTAGAGTGACGCGAACGGCGTTGTAAGGCGTTTTACCGGCTTCGAAGCGCTTGTCGACCCCGACCGAGGACGCCGCTGAGTATCGGCCGCCGGTGACGGACACGACGGTTTTCCCAACCGTGGGAACGATTGTCTCACCCGGCTTTTGAACAATGATGCCGGGCATTCGGTTGTCACTGAGCGTGGTTACCGCCGCGGCTTCCATATTGTTGATGTTCGACGCCGCGGTGATCGCCGCCAGATCGGTCATCGCCTGGGCTTCCCTGCGCTCCGTGTAGATCGAACCTTCGTCGACAGCGAAGGCCGCCAGCCCCAGCGCGAATGGCGCTATCAGCGCAGTCATGACGGCAAAGTTCGCCTTCTTGTCGCCAACGATGGAGCGAGCGATCCGCCCGATGCCCCTCAGCAAGAACTGCGACATTTCAAATGCCTCCAATCCTGATGGTAGACCTGCGCGAGATCGTGGTTTGCGGCATCGCAAGGCTGGGCAACAGGTTCCAGATCGGCAGGTTGCTGGCATCGTACTGGATCGACACGACGAACTGATTTCCGTCGGCCGTGCTGTCCGTCGCCTGATAGGTCAGCTTGCCGGAATCGACGAACGGGTATCCACTGGCATTGTTTTTGACGAAACCCGCCACCAGCGCCTGGCGCTCGGTTTGGTTCAATCCGGCAATTGCAGTACGGGCGGCATCGGCGGCGATTTGCTGCAACGAGTTGCTTGCACCAAAATAGATACCATATGCAACCATTCCGAGTACGAGCAGGATAAAGATCGGGGAAAGCAGGGCGAATTCGACCGCGGAAGTTCCGGATTCTTCTCCAATTTTGCGTAGATTTGCCCTTATTGGGCGCAATATTTTACGCTTTAATGTGACAGTATTACTGTCTATCTTGTTCATTGCCCTTGCCCGTTGGACCATAAAGGTCGATGTGCCGAACCCATCGGGATTTGTAACCCTTGGTTGCCTAAGAACCAATTAATACATTCCGGTAAACTGAAATGATCAGCCAGATTATCGGCGTTCTGGCCAGGAAACCCAGCCAAACTCATGCTTTCGATCATTGATTGGCGGTTCGCAAAGCGGCTGCCCCGGCCCCCTTACTTTGGGTGACCCCGAGAGTCTGTTGAAATAAAAAATCTCCACGTTACTGTTTGGCCACCAGCTGCCGGAAAGGGAACCGGCTGCGCGCTCGAAAGGAACCAGCCAATCGGTTTCGGGGCGTCAACACTTAGAGACGTAGCTGAAGGGCGACGTCATTAGGGAGAACTCCATGCTGAAACATGTGCTGAAGGCGACGGTACTCGCCACGACCATGGTCTTGGCCGCCGGTACGTTCTACACGCCGGCTTTCGCCGAAACCGTCTACAACCGCGGAGCCGCCGCCGAAGCGGAGACGCTCGATCCGCACAAGACCTCGACGGTCTACGAAGCCGATATCATACGCGACCTGTTCCAGGGCCTCGTCATGCATGACCAGAAGACGAACCTCATTCCGGGCGCAGCCGAAAGCTGGACGGTGTCCGACGACGGCACTGTCTACACCTTCAAGCTGCGCAAGGACGGCCTCTGGTCGGATGGCAGCCCGGTGACGGCGGACGACTTCGTTTATTCGTTCCGTCGGCTGGAAGATCCGGCCACCGCTGCCGAATACGCTTCCATGCTCTATCCGGTGAAGGGTGCCGAGGAAGTCAACACCAAGAAGGGAAAGCCGGAGGATATGGGCGTCAAGGCGATTGACGCAAATACCCTCGAAGTCACCCTCAAGGCGCCAACGCCTTACTTCCTGGAGATGCTGACCCATCAGGCGACCTTTCCGGTTAACAAGGCGTCCATCGAAAAGCTTGGCGCCGACTGGATCAAGGCAGGCAAGCTGGTCTCCAACGGGGCCTTTACAGCGGCGGAGTGGATTCCCAACGACCATCTCAAGCTGGTGAAGAATCCGAAATTCTGGGACGCCGCCAGCGTCAAGTTAGACGTGGTCAACTACATCCCGACCGAGGATCGCTCGTCTGCGATGAAGCGCTTCGAGGCCGGCGAATTCGACAGTTACGGTGACCTGCCGACGGAACAGCTCGCCGATCTCAAGTCCAAATTCGGCGACCAGGTCCGTGTCGGGCCATATCTCGGCACCTACTATTATGCGATCAAGACCGACAAGGCGCCGTGGGACAATGTCGAACTGCGCAACGCCATCTCGATGGCGATCGATCGCGACTTTCTCGCCGAAAAAGTCTGGCAGAATTCGATGCTGCCCGGCTATTCGATGGTGCCTCCGGGCATCGAGGGCTACACGCCGGCACTGGCCAAATACGCTGACATGCCGCAGATCGACCGCGAGGATGAAGCCAAGAAAATCCTGGAGAAGCTCGGCTATACGCCCGAGCATCCGTTGAAGATGCAGATCCGCTACAACACCTCGGAAAACCACAAGAACACCGCTGTCGCCATCCAGGAACAGCTGAAGCCGCTTGGCGTCGAGGTCACGCTGCTCAACACCGATACCAAGACCCACTACTCCTTCCTTGAGCAGAAGGGCGACTATGATGTGGCGCGTGCCGCGTGGATCGCCGACTACAAGGATCCGGAAACCTTCCTTGGCATCACCCGCAAGGCCAGCGGCAACAACTATTCGAGCTACGTCAGCCCGAAATACGAAGAGGCCATGGACAAGGCCGCCGCCGCCGGCGGCAAGCCCGAAGAGCGCATGAAGGAACTCGCCAAGGCCGAGCGCATCCTCGTCGACGATGTCGGTAACATCCCGCTTCTCTACTACAGCTACCACGACATCGTTTCCTCGAAGCTGCACGGCTTCGACGACAATGTGATGGACATCCATCCGTCCCGCTTCATCAGCAAGGACTGATCCCTTAGCCAGGCCGCCGCGCAACTCGATGCGCGGCGGCGCTGGTTTGCCATCGCATCGGCCCGGGAACCGGATTCGATTTTCGACAATGTCGGTGCGAAGATTTGAAGGCTAGAGCGCAATCGTCCAGTTGGACGCGCGCTGCTCTGGATCAAGCGGGGCACCGATGCTGCGTTACGTATTTCGGCGGCTGCTGACCGCCATCCCGACGCTGTTCGTCATCGTGACCATAGCGTTCTTCCTGATACGCGTCGCGCCGGGCGGCCCGTTCAACCAGGAGCGGGGCCTGAGCCCCGAGATCAGGGCCAATCTCGAAGCCCAGTTCGGGCTCAACGACCCGCTCTGGCTGCAGTACCTCCATTATTTAGGCAATCTTCTGCGCGGCAATTTCGGCCCCAGCTACAACATGCCGGATTTCACCGTCGGCGAGTTGTTCAGGGAAGGCCTGCCTATCTCGATCCAACTCGGCGCTTCGGCGCTCGTTCTGGCGCTGCTTCTCGGCAGCGTGCTCGGCACTGTTGCCGCGCTCAACCAGAACAAGCTTGCCGACTATTCGGTGATCGCGTTGGCGACCGCCGGCAGCACCATTCCGACCTTCGTCATCGCTCCGGTGATCCAGCTTGTATTCGGATTGACCTGGAAGCTGCTGCCGATCGGCGGCTGGGGCGATGGAGCCGTCATCAATAAGGTCGGCCCGGTGCTGACGCTCGCTCTGCCGCAGATCGCCGTCGTCGCTCGATTGATGCGCGGCTCGATGATCGAATCGCTGCACTCGCATCACATCCGCACCGCCCGCGCGCTTGGGTTGTCGAACTGGTCGGTCGTCGTCAAGCATGCGCTGCGCGGCGCCATCCTGCCGATCGTCTCCTTCACCGGTCCGGCGGCCGCAGCCCTTCTCACCGGCTCGATCATCGTCGAGACCATCTTCTCTATCCCGGGCATCGGCCGCCATTTTGTCGTTGCCGCACTCAATCGCGACTACACACTGGTGATGGGGACGGTGGTGGTCATCGCGCTCTTCACCATTGTCTTCAACCTGATCGTCGACGTCCTCTATGGTGTCGTTGATCCGAGGGTGCGCTATGACTGATATCGCAGTTGCAGCACCGGTCGTCGGCCGATCCCTGTGGGGGGATGCGTGGGCGCGCCTCAAGGCCAACCGCGCGGCCATGTTCAGCCTCTATTATCTTGCCTTCATCGCCGTCATCAGCGTGTTTGGACCCTCTTTCGTGCCGCACCAATACACCACCATCTATGGCGACTACGTCCGCACGCCGCCGAGCTTCTCCGCCTATCCAAAGGCCGACATGATCGAAGGCGCTCTCGACGAGGCGATCAGGCGTATGCGCGTCGACATCAAGGAGTGGCGGCAGGAGGGCAGCCGTGTGTTCGTTACCGTCAGATCGTCCAAGCCGATCGACGACCGCAACATTCGCTACCTTGATCGTTCCGATACCTTCGATGACACAAAGATCGAGAGCAAATCGCCGGACGGTCTCGAAATGGTGATGAGTGCATCGATCAAGCAGCAATATTTCCTGTTCGGCACCGACAATACCGGCCGCGATCTCCTGTCGCGAACGCTGATGGCCGGGCGCATATCGCTGGCCATCGGCCTGCTTGCCGGCATTGTGGCGGTGGTGATCGGCGTGCTCTATGGCGCCACCGCCGGCTTTGCCGGCGGCAGGGTCGACGAGGTGATGATGCGTATCGTCGACGTGCTTTATTCTTTGCCGTTCATCTTCTTCGTCATCATGCTGGTGGTGTTCTTCGGCAGGAACTTCGTGCTGATGTTCCTGGCCGTCGGCGCCGTGCTGTGGCTCGACATGGCGCGCATCGTGCGCGGACAGGCGCTATCGATCCGCCGGCAGGAATATGTCCAGGCGGCGGAGGCGATGGGCGTCGGGCAGCGCGGCATTCTGCTGCGCCATGTGATCCCCAATTTGCTCGGGCCGGTGGTGATCTACATGACGCTGCTGGTGCCGCAGGTCATCATCCTGGAGAGTTTTTTGTCGTTCCTCGGGCTCGGCGTCCAGGAGCCGATGACCAGCTGGGGCGTGCTGATTTCGGTCGGCGCCCAGAATATCGGCTCGGCCAACTGGCTGCTTTTGTTCCCGGCCTTCTTTCTCGTCTCGACATTGTTCGCGCTGAATTTCGTCGGCGATGGGCTGCGCGACGCGCTCGACCCGAGGGATCGTTGAGATGGCTGCTTCCGAAACCATTCTCAGCGTCAAGGATCTTCGCGTCCGCTTCCGCACGCTCGACGGCGTGGTGGAGGCGGTGAAGGGCATCAATATCCATGTTAAATCAGGCGAGACGGTAGCCGTCGTCGGCGAATCCGGCTCCGGCAAGAGCCAGACGATGATGGCGGCGATGAGCCTGCTGGCCTCGAACGGCGAAGCCACCGGGAGCGTCGACTACCGCGGCCGCAATCTTTTGACCCTGAGCAAGCCCGAGCTCAACAAGATCCGCGGCCGCAAGATCAGCATGATCTTCCAGGAGCCGATGACTTCGCTCGACCCGCTCTATTCGATCGGTAGCCAGTTGATCGAACCGATCCGCAAGCATCGCGGGCTTGGCGCCGCCGAGGCGCGCGAAGAGGCGCTCAAGCTGCTGCGGCTGGTCCATATTCCAGATCCGGAGCGGCGGATGAAATCCTATCCGCACGAGATGTCGGGCGGTCAGCGCCAGCGCGTCATGATTGCCATGGCGCTGGCCAATGACCCCGACATATTGATCGCCGACGAGCCGACGACGGCGCTCGACGTGACCATCCAGGCGCAGATCCTCATGCTGCTCGCCGAACTGCAGCGCAAGCTCGGCATGGCGATCGTCTTCATCACCCACGATCTCGGAATCGTCAGGCGCTTTGCCGACCGGGTCTATGTGATGCGCTATGGCGAGGTCGTCGAGGAGGGCGAGGCGGAAGCAATCTTCGTCAACCCGCAGCACGCCTACACCAAGATGTTGCTTGCCGCCGAGCCGACCGGCACCAAGGCCCCGCCGCCTCCGAATGCCCCCGTCCTGCTCGAAGGCAGGAACGTCGAAGTGACCTTCAAGATCGGCGGCGGCTTTCTTGGTGGAGAACCGCTGATATTGCGCGCTGTCGATAGCATTTCGATCCGGCTGAAGCGCAACCAGACCATCGGCATCGTCGGCGAATCCGGTTCGGGAAAGTCGACGCTCGGCCGCGCCTTGCTGCGGCTCCTGCCCAGCGACGGCATCATCCGGCTTGGCGACCGCGACATCTCCCACGCCGACCGCCAGGCGATGCGGCCGCTGCGGCGCGAATTGCAGCTGGTCTTCCAGGACCCGTTCGGCTCGCTGTCGCCGCGCATGACCGTCGGCCAGATCATCACCGAAGGGCTCCTGGTCCACGAGCCCAATCTGTCGGGCAGGCAGCGCGATCTCCGCGCCGTCGATGCCTTGCTCGAAGTCGGGCTCGACCCGAACACGCGCAACCGCTATCCGCACGAATTCTCCGGTGGTCAGCGGCAGCGCATCGCCATTGCGCGCGCCATGATACTGAAGCCGAAAGTGGTGGTGCTGGACGAGCCGACCTCGGCGCTGGACCGCTCCGTGCAGAAGCAGATCGTCGAATTGCTGCGCAAGCTGCAGGCCGACCACGAACTGTCCTATCTGTTCATCAGCCACGATCTCGCGGTCGTGCGCGCCATGGCCGACTACATCATCGTCATGAAGCAGGGCAAGATCGTCGAGGAGGGGCCGTCCGAGGCGATCTTCAGCAATCCGCAGGCAACCTATACGCAGACACTGATGGCCGCGGCCATCGATGTGACGCGATTTCGCCTGAGCGCATAGCGCGATTGGTCAGAACTGCGGCGGAAGGTGGTTGTTTCGGGAACAAGAACAGCTAAGCCGCTGTTTTTTCTGGTCGGAGTGGCAGGATTTGAACCTGCGACCCCATCGTCCCGAACGATGTGCGCTACCAGGCTGCGCTACACTCCGTGACCAGACCGCGGGCTTATAGCCGCCGCATTTGGTTACTGCAAGCGCCAATGGCAGCGCTTCCGTCGCATTTCTTTCGCTTTAGCCGCTACGTCATACAGGTTTCAGTTTCCTGTCGCACAAACACGGCTTAAAGGGGCTTCTAGGTAACCGTCCACTTGCCTCGAAGCATCTGATTCAGCCGCCTGGAGTTGCAGCCTTGTCGATGAAGATCGTTAGCGATGTCAAACCAAACACTTTTGAGTTCGAAACCTCGGCGTTGATCAAGCCATCCGGGTTTCGCGAATATGATGCGCGCTGGTGGTTTGGCCATCCCGGTTCGAACGAGCCGCCGGAGCTCAATCTGATCGGCGTCCAGGCGCTCGGCATGGGGCTCGGCACGCTGATCCGCCGTCTGGGTGCCGGACCCGACATCGTCACCGGTCACGATTTCCGCTCTTATTCGCTTGCCATCAAGCTGGCGCTGGTTTCCGGGCTGATGGCCGCCGGCGCGCGGGTCAAGGATGTCGGGCTGGCCTTGTCGCCGATGGCCTATTTCGCCCAATTCGCGCTCGACACGCCGTCCGTCGCCATGGTCACCGCCTCGCATAACGAGAATGGCTGGACCGGCGTCAAGATGGGCGCGGCGCGCCCGCTGACTTTTGGTACGGAGGAGATGAGCGCGCTGAAGGCGATCGTGCTCTCAGGCGATTTCGACCTTGTCGGTGGCGGCTCCTATGACTTCGTTGCGGATTTCCGCAAAACCTACCTCGACGATCTGACAGCGGGAAAGCGTATCTCGAGGAAGCTCAAGGTGGTGGCCGCCTGCGGCAACGGCACCGCCGGGGCTTTCGCTCCCGAGGCACTGAAAAGGATCGGCTGCGAGGTGATTCCGCTCGACGTCGCGCTCGATCATACGTTTCCGAATTACAATCCCAACCCCGAAGACATGAAGATGCTGCACGCCATTCGCGACAAGGTGCTGGAAACTGGCGCCGATGTTGGGCTCGGCTTCGACGGCGACGGCGACCGCTGCGGCGTGGTCGACAATGAAGGCAACGAGATCTTCGCCGACAAGGTCGGCGTCATGCTTGCGCGCGACATCTCACACCTCTATCCCGGCTCGACTTTCGTCGTCGACGTCAAGTCGACCGGATTGTTCATGACCGACAAGGTGTTGCGGGAAAATGGCGCGGTCACCGACTATTGGAAAACCGGTCATTCCTACATCAAACGGCGCGTCGCCGAGCTCGGCGCTGTCGCCGGTTTTGAGAAATCGGGCCACTTCTTCTTCAATCCGCCGATTGGCCGCGGTTATGACGATGGCCTGGTCACGGCCATTGCTATATGCCAGATGCTGGATCGCAGCCCGCAAAGCAGCATGGCCGACCTCTACCGCGATCTGCCGCTGACGTTCGGCACGCCGACCATGTCGCCACACTGCGCCGACGAGCTCAAATACGGCGTCGTCGAGCGGGTCGTAGGCGATGTTCGCAAGATGAAGGACGAGGGCGCAGTCTTCGCCGGCCAGAAGATCGCCGAGCTGATCACCGTCAACGGCGTCAGGGTCGTGGCGGAGGATGGTACTTGGGGGCTGGTGCGGGCATCATCGAACAAGCCGGAGCTTGTGGTGGTGGTCGAAAGCCCGGTATCGTCCGAGCGGCGTCGCCAGATGTTCGAAGCCGTCGACGCGGTGCTGCGCCGCAGCCCGGAAGTCGGCGCCTACAATCAGACCTTTTGAGCGGGACTTATTTTCATGACCGAACGGATCGTCAGTTTTGTGATGAGCGGCGGCATCGGCTCGCGGCTGTGGCCGCTGTCGCGCGAGGACAATCCCAAGCAGTTCCATGATTTCTCCGGCGACGGCTCGATGCTGGCCAAGACGCTACGCCGGCTGACTGCGCGGCCGGAAGGCGAAACGCCGGTTTTCCTGATTGCCTCGGAAAGGCACGCCGACCGCGTTCATGCCGACATTGCCGGCCACGAGCTTTCCGGCGGCGGCCCGCTGTTCGAGCCGACCGGACGCAACACTGCCGCGGCCGTCGCTTTGGCAAGCCTGCGCACTTTGTCCGAATTCGGCGACAGCCTGGTGCTGGTGGTGCCGTCCGACCATGAGATCGCGACCGCGCAGCAATTCTGGCGGAGCGTCGAGGCCGGCACGGCGGCGGCGCGCGAAGGCAGGCTGGTGGTGTTCGGCATCAAGCCCACCCAACCGGAGACCGGGTATGGCTACATCGAGGTGGCCGGCGAGCGCGATGGCATCTGCGATGTCTCGCGTTTCGTCGAAAAACCCGATCTCGCCACCGCGCAGAGCTATCTTGAGGCCGGCAATTTCTACTGGAACACCGGCATCTTCCTGTTTCGCGCCAGTGCCATGCGCGACGCGTTCATGGCTTTCCAGCCAGACATCTGGAGCGCCACAGAGGCTGCCTACCAGGCTGCGACATCGGATCTTTCCGGCCTCTACATGCCTCTGGAGCTCTATGCCGCCATCCCTTCGACATCGATCGACTATGCGATCATGGAGCGCGCCAGCGGCATCGCCATGGTGCCGGCCGGCTTTCGCTGGAACGATCTCGGTTCCTGGCAATCGCTGCTCGATGTCGGGCCGTCCGACAAGCAGGGCAACGTCATTGTCGGCGACGTCGTCGCCATCGATTGCGAGAACTCCTATATCCGCAGCGACGGCCGCCTGCTGTCGGCCATTGGCCTGAAGGACGTCGCCATCGTCTCGACCGCCGACGCCACTTTCGTCGCGCCGGTCAGCCACAGCCAGAACGTCAAGAAGATCGTCGAGCAGCTCGAAAAGAGCGGCCGCCTGGAGACCAGGTTCACGCCCGCCGACGATCGCGTCATCGAAAGCGGCGCCTGGCAACGCCGCGTGCACCATTGGCTGTTCGAGGAGACGGTGCCGCTGTGGTCGACGATCGGCGTCGATGAGCGCCATGGCGGGTTCCATGAGGCGCTCGGTTTCGACGCCACCCCGCTGATGAAACCCAAGCGCATGCGCACGCAGGCCAGGCAGATCTATGCCTTCGCCGTCGCCAAGGCGCGCGGCTGGAACGGCCCGGCCGATCGGCTGATTAGCCACGGCCTCGAATTCATGGCCAGGAACGGCCGCACCGATAATGGCGGCTGGGTGCGCACGCTCAACGTCGACGGCACCGTCGCCGATGCCGCCGAGGATGCCTATGACCATTCCTGCGTGCTTCTGGCGCTGGCGCATGCCCATATGTGCGGCAATCCGGATGCATTGCGGCTTGGCGAGGAGACCTTTGCGTTCATCGACGCGCATCTCGAGGACGAACGCCTGACCGGCTTCCGCGAGACCTCGAGCGGCGAGGGCGAACGCCGCTCCAACCCGCACATGCATCTGCTCGAGGCGTTTTTGGCCTGGCATCAGGCGACCGGCGAGCGCGCCTATCTTCGCCGCGCCGCGCGCATCGTCGATCTGTTCCGCAGCCATTTCTTCGACCCGGAAAGCTGGACGCTGGGTGAGTATTTCGACAATGAATGGCGGCCAGCCCCTGGCGAGAAAGGCACGTGGACCGAACCGGGCCATCATTTCGAATGGGCCTCGCTGCTGGTCGACTTCGCGGGCCGCAGCGGCCAAAGCGGCTTGACCGGCCTCGCCAGGAAACTCTACGCGTCGGCGATTGCCAATGGCCTGAACCGCGCCACAGGCCTCGCCTACGGCGCCGTCTCGCGGCAAGGGCTGCCGCTCGACCGCGTCTCGCGCAGTTGGCCGCAGGCCGAAGCAATCAAGGCAGCGATCGCGCTGGACGGCTCGGGCGGTCCCGACCTGAAGCCGGAAATCGAGGCGCGTGTCGGCCGGCTGTTCCGCTGGCACATCAATCCGGCACCGCTCGGCCTGTGGATCGACCGCATCGACGAGCGTGGCCGCTCGCTGGCAAGCGAGGTGCCGGCCAGCATCTTCTACCATCTGGTCTGTGCGCTGACGCAGTATCTGGACGGTACGGCCCGCAAGGATCAGTACGGGCTGGCGACATCACCGGTCTCGACGTAGACCGACTTTAGCTGCGAATAGAGTGCCAATGCCGCGAGCGAATTCTCGCGGCCGATGCCGGACTGCTTGAAGCCGCCGAACGGGATTTCGACCGGCGTCAGATTGTAGGCGTTGATCCAGCAGGTGCCGGCCTGCAATTCGGCGATGACACGGTGGGCGCGCGCCAGGTCGCGCGTGAACACGCCTGCAGCGAGGCCGAATTCGGTGTCGTTGGCGCGCTCGATCACCTCGTCCTCGCTGTCGAACTTCAGCACGCTCATGACAGGCCCGAAAATCTCCTCGCGGGCGATGCGCATCGTGTCGGTGACACCGGTGAACACCGTCGGCTCGACGAAGAAGCCGCCCTGAAAACCCTGCAGCGAAGGCACATTGCCGCCGCAGGCGAGCACCGCACCATCCTGCTTGCCGGCCTCGATGTATGAGACGACCTTGTCGTGCTGCGCCTTCGAGACCAGCGGCCCCATCTGCGTGTCCTGGTCGAGCGGGTCACCGATGCGGATTTTCTTGGTCCGCTCGGTCAGCCTTTCGACGAAACGGTCATGGATGCTGCGCTGCACGAAGACCCGTGTGCCGTTGGAGCAGATCTGACCGGTCGAATAGAAATTGCCGAGCATCGCGCCGCCGATGGCGTTTTCGAGGTTGGCGTCTTCGAAGACGATCAGCGGCGACTTGCCGCCGAGCTCCATCGTCGCGTGCTTCATCTTCGAGCCGGCGAGCGACAGCACCTTGCGGCCGGTCGGCACTGAGCCGGTCACCGAGACTTTGGCGACGACCTCATGGCCGACAAGGCCGGCGCCGACATCGCCAAAACCTTGCACGACATTGAACAGCCCGTCGGGCAGCCCGGCCTCGGTGTAGATTTCGGCGAGCGCCAGCGCTGAAAGCGGCGTGTTTTCCGACGGTTTGAACACCATCGCATTGCCCATGGCGAGGGCGGGTGCGGATTTCCAGCCGGCGATCTGGATCGGGTAGTTCCACGCGCCGATGCCGACGCAGACGCCGAGCGCCTCGCGCCTGGTATAGGCAAAGGGACCGCCGAGATCGACGGCCTCGCCATTAAAGGCGGCGACCGCGCCGCCGAAATATTCGAGGCAATCCGCCGCCGAAGGGGCGTCCGCAACCAGCGTCTCCTGGATCGGCTTGCCGGTGTCGAGCGTCTCGATACGCGCCAAATCGGCATTGCGGGCGCGCAAAATGTCGGCGGCACGGCGCAGTATGCGGCCGCGCTCGACCGGCTTCAGCCGTGCCCAGGCCGGCTGTGCCGCACGCGCGGCTTCGATCGCGAGTTCAAGCACGTTCGGCGTCGCCGAGCGCAGCATGGCAATGGTCTCGCCGGTCGCCGGATAGATGACCGGCAGCGGCGCGCCGCGCTCGTCGTCGATATAGCGGCCGTTGACATAATGCGATGCCGTTGGCTGGGCGCGCATGACTGTTCTCCAATCGTCTTTCGCGGCAGGCGGAATGTGCGTCCGCCGGATCATGGCCTATCTGTCCGACGCCTGCCAGCGCGGATTGATCCATGGTTCCTGGTTGGACGGCGCCAGCGGCGAGCGCCCGAGAACGTGGTCGGCGGCCTTCTCGCCAGTCATGATCGACGGCGCGTTGAGATTGCCATTGGTGACGCGCGGGAAGATCGAGGAATCGGCGACCCGCAGCCCTTCGACGCCGATGACGCGGCATTCCGGATCGACGACGCTCATCGCATCGTCGGCACGGCCCATCTTGCAGGTGCCGCAAGGGTGATAGGCGCTTTCGGCGTGGTCGCGGATGAAGGCGTCGAGCTCGTCGTCCGATTGTACGTGCGAACCCGGCGACAGTTCCTTGCCGCGGTAAGGATCGAAGGCCGCTTGCCCGAAGATCTCACGGGTCAGCCGGATGCAGTGGCGGAACTCCGTCCAGTCGTCCGGATGCGACATGTAGTTGAAGCGGATCACCGGCTTCGATTTGGGATCGGGCGAGCGCAGCGTGACCGAACCGCGCGACTTCGACCGCATCGGCCCGACATGCGCCTGGAAGCCATGCGCCTTCGCCGCCGCCTTGCCGTCATAGCGGACTGCTGCCGGTATGAAGTGATACTGGATATCGGGATAATCGACGCCGGCGCGCGAGCGCACAAAGGCGGCCGCCTCGAAATGATTGGTGGCGCCGAGGCCGGACTTGAAGAACAGCCACTGCGCGCCGATCAATGCCTTCGAGAACGGGTTCAAGATGGAGTTCAGCGTGATCGGCTTTGTCGATTCCTGCTGGATGTAGAGTTCCATGTGGTCCTGCAGATTGCGGCCGACGCCGGGCCGGTCGACAATCACCGGAATGCCGTTTTCTTTGAGGTGCTGGCCGGGGCCGATGCCGGACAGCATCAGGATCTTGGGCGAGTTGATCGAGGACGCGGCAACGATCACCTCACGCCGCGCTCTGATCACCTGAATCCGCTTGCGCGCTTCGATCTCGACTCCGGTGGCGCGTTGATTCTCGATGATTACCCGTCGGGCGAACCCCTTGACCAAGCTGACATTTTTCCGCCTGAGTGCCGGCCTGAGATAGGCGCTCGCCGCCGACCAGCGGCGACCGCCACGAATGGTCTGCTCCATCGGCCCAAAACCTTCCTGCTTCGCGCCATTGTAATCATCGGTTAGCTCGAAACCGGCCTGACGGCCTGCCTCGACAAAGGCGCCGTAGAGTGGATTGGTCCGCGAGCCGCGCTGCACAGTCAGCGGGCCGCCATGGCCGCGCCAGCCATTCTCGCCGCCATTGCTGTCCTCCATTCGCTTGAAGTACGGGAGCACGTCTGCGAAGCCCCAGCCGGCCGCGCCCTGTTCGGCCCAATGGTCGAAGTCGCGGGCATGGCCGCGCACATAGACCATGCCGTTGATCGAGGATGAGCCGCCGATGACCTTGCCGCGAGGCGTTGCCAGCACGCGGCCGCCGAGATGCGGCTCCGGCTCGCTGGCAAAGCCCCAGTCGTAGAGGCTCATGTTGAGCGGGATCGACAGCGCCGACGGCATCTGGATCAGCGGCCCGATATCGCTGCCGCCATATTCGATGACGATCACCGAATGCTTGCCGTCCTCCGACAGCCGGTAGGCCATGGCCGAGCCGGCCGAGCCGGAGCCGATGATGACGAAATCCGCTTCAAGCATGGTTCATGCGCGCCCATGGTTCATATGCGCAATGAAATCGGCCAGCGAGACGTTGCCGCCGGTTGCCACTACGAGAACGGTCTTGCCGGTCACGTCGACCTTGCCGCCGAGCAACGCCGCGAGTGAAGCAGCGCCCGAAGGCTCGAGCACCAGCTTCAGCCGCTCGAAGGCGATCCGCATAGCGCGCCGCACCGAAGCATCGTCGACGGTGACGCCGCGAACGCCGGCGGTCTTCACCGCTGCGAACGGCGCGTCGCCAGGCCGCCGCGACATCAGCCCGTCGCAGATCGATTTCGGCCCGATCGGCATGGTTTCGATGGCGCCATGTGCCAGCGACGAGCCCATGCCGTCAAAACCTTCCGGCTCGACGCCGATGATCTTCGTGGCTGGCGACAGGTAGTGGAAGGCCAGCGAAACACCGCCGATCAGGCCGCCGCCGCCGACCGAGCAGAACAAGAGATCGGCCTCGGTTTGCCTGGCGGCGAGCTGGTCGAGTGCCTCCAGCCCGGCACCGGCCTGGCCGGCGACGATCTCCGGATCGTCGAACGGGTGCAGCAGCGCCAGGCCTTCGCTCGCGGCGATCTCGCGCGCCCTGGCGGCAGCGACTTCCTCACGCGCGCGCTCGCCATGGTCGGTCAGCACGACGTGCGCGCCGTAGCCCGATGTGGCGTCGCGCTTGGCGGCCGGCGCGTCGATCGGCATGACGATGGTGACAGGAATGCCGAGCGCCTGGCCCGCCGCCGCCAGCCCTTGCGCGAAATTGCCGGAGGAATAGGCGACGACGCCCTTTTTGGCTTCGTCAGGCGACAGCCGCTTCAGCCGCCAGTAGGCGCCGCGCACCTTGAACGATCCTGCCCATTGCAGCGACTCGGCCTTGACGAAGAAGCGGGCGGCGCCGGTCTCGCGGGCGAGTGCCGCCGATTCCAGCAGCGGCGTGATCTGCGTCGCCTTGGAGGTGGCGGCATAGGCCTGCCTGAGATGGTCGAGCGAGGGGACGAGACTGTCTGCCATCATTTGCCTCGCGGAAAGCGCTTCTGCTCTTCGAGCAGGTCGAGGTTCATGTGATTGCGCATGTAGCGCTCCGATGCTTTCTGCAGCGGCTGGAATTCCCAAGGGTAGTGGGTGCCGTTGCGCAGCGCCGGGTAGACCACCCAGCGGCGTGCCTGGCTGGCACGCACCGCGGCATCGAACGCCGCCATGTCCCAGCGCTCCCGCACCTTGCCGGTGAAAGCCGCCACCAAAGCCGCATTGGCCGGATCGGCGGCGAGGTTGGTCAATTCCAGCGGATCCGATTCAAGATCAAACAGTTGCGGCGGATCGATCTCGCAATGGATGAATTTGTAGCGGCCCTCGCGCATCGCCACCATCGGCGCGTTCGAGCCTTCGGCTGCATATTCCATCAGCACCGGCGCGGAGCGTTTCCTTCCGTTCAGCAGCGGCAGTAGCGACTGGCCGTCGGTCCACGGCGCAATCGCGCTGATGTCGATGCCGGCGAGATCGCAAAGCGTCGGCGTCACGTCGAGGTTGGAGACCGGCGTGTCGATCAGCCCGGTGCGTATGCTCTTGCCGGCGATCATCAGCGGCACCCGCGCCGAACCTTCGAAGAAGCACATCTTGAACCACAGGCCGCGCTCGCCGAGCATGTCGCCGTGGTCCGAGCAGAACAGGATGACCGTGTCGTCGAGCATGTGCGTGCGCTCGAGCACCGACAGCAACTCGCCGAGCTTGTCGTCGAGATAGGAGATATTGGCGAAATAGCCGCGCCGCGCGCGGCGGATCTGCTCCGCGGTGATGTCAAAGCTATCATAGTCGCTGGCGCGGTAGAGCCGCTGCGAATGCGGGTCCTGCCTGTCGTAGGGAATGAAGCCGATCTCGGGCTCGAGCGCCGGGCAATCCTCGTAGAGGTCCCAGTAGCGCCGCCGTGCGACGTAGGGATCGTGCGGATGGGTGAAGGAAACCGTCAAGCACCAGGGCCGATGTGCGATGTCGTCGGAGACGCGGGCAAGATCGTAGAGCTTCTGCACCGCATGGAAGGCGACCTCGTCGTCATACTCCAGCTGGTTGGTGATTTCGGCAGTTCCGGCACCGCTCACTGAGCCCAGATTGTGATACCACCAGTCGATCCGCTCGCCGGGCTTGCGATAGTCCGGCGTCCAGCCGAAATCGGCCGGATAGATGTCGGTGGTCAGCCGTTCCTCGAAGCCGTGCAACTGGTCCGGCCCGACGAAATGCATCTTGCCAGAGAGGCAGGTGTGATAGCCGGCGGCGCGCAGATGATGGGCAAAGGTCGGGATCGACGAGGTGAATTCGGCGGCGTTGTCATAGACCCCGGTGCGTGACGGCAATTGGCCGCTCATGAATGCGGCGCGGCCCGGCGCGCAGAGCGGCGAGGCGGTGTAGTTGTTGCAAAAACGCGCCGAACGCGCGGCGAGCGCCTTCAGATGTGGCGCGTGCAGGAAGTCTGCCGGCCCGTCTGGAAACAGCGTTCCGTTGAGCTGATCGACCATGACGATCAGGATGTTGGGTCGCTTGGATGTCACTGCTTCTGCCGTCCGCTAAGCTTCATTTCGAGATAGTCCTCAACCAGTGCGATCGCGGTCGCGGCATCGGGCACGCCGTCCTTCAGCGCGCGCCTGATATAGAGCCCGTCGATCAGCGCCGCCGTCGCTTCGGCAACCCGGTCGGCCTCGCTTCTCGGCAGGATACCGGTCAGCCCGCTAAGCAGATTGGAATGCAGCCGCCGTGCATAGACCTTGAGCAGCCGGCGAAGTGCTGCCGATTTCTGCGCCTCGACATAGAAGGCGAGCCAGGCGGCGATCGTTTCCGGCTGGAACTGGACGTCGGAGAAATTGACCGCGACCACTGCCGAGACGCGCTGGCGCGCCGTGCCGGCCGTGCGAAGCGCGCGCCGCGTATCGGCGGTGAGCCCGCTCAGGATGTGCCGCATCGTCGCCAACAGCAATTCGTCCTTGGCGCCGAAATAATGGTGGGCAAGCGCCGAGGACACGCCGGCGCGCCCGGCGATTTCCGACATCGTGACATCAAGTGAACCGCGCTCGCCGATCGCCGAGATCGTTGCGTCGATGAGCGCCTTGCGGCGCAACGGCTCCATTCCGAGTTTCGGCATTCTTGCTCCGGCCTGTTGGGTAAGTTTATTTTTTATTGACGCATCAATCAACAAAAAATTCAGCCTGATTTGCTGGCAAATGCCAGGCGTTATGACCAGATATCAAGATCAAGCGATTGTGCGGTTCTGGCCCCTTCACGAAACCGGCGGAACGGTTCATCCTTGAACAATGCCGAGCGGCCGCGACATCGCGCAGCCGGGCCTGCAGGATGGAGATCGCCATGACAGCATGCATCGTCGGTTGGGCGCATTCGCGCTTCGGCAAGCTCGAAGGCGAGACGCTGGAGGGCCTGATCACCAAGGTGGCGGTCGAGGCGCTCGATCATGCCGGCATCGGTCCAGATGACGTCGACGAGATCGTGCTCGGCCACTTCAACGCCGGGTTTTCCGCCCAGGATTTCACCGCGAGCCTGGTCCTCCAGGCAGACGACCGGCTGCGCTTCAAGCCGGCGACCCGCGTCGAGAACGCCTGCGCCACCGGCTCGGCGGCGGTCAGGCAAGGCATCCGCGCCATCGACGCAAATGCCGCCCGTATCGTGCTGGTGGTCGGCGCCGAGCAGATGACGACGACGCCCGGTCCTGAGATCGGCAAGAACCTGCTCAAGGCCTCGTATCTGCCGGAGGATGGTGACACGCCGGCAGGCTTCGCTGGCGTCTTCGGCAAGATCGCTCAAGCCTATTTCCAGCGCTACGGCGACCAGTCGGATGCGCTGGCGATGATCGCCGCCAAGAACCATAAGAACGGCGTCGACAATCCCTACGCGCAGATGCGCAAGGATTTCGGCTACGAGTTCTGCCGGCAGGAAAGCGAAAAAAACCCCTTCGTCGCCGGTCCGCTGAAGCGCACAGACTGCTCGCTGGTTTCGGACGGCGCCGCCGCCCTTGTCCTCGCCGACACGGCGACGGCGCTGAAGATGCGCCGCGCCGTCGCCTTCCGCGCCAATGAGCATGTGCAGGATTTCCTGCCGATGTCGAAGCGCGACATCCTCGCGTTCGAAGGTTGCGAGCAGGCCTGGAATCAGGCGCTGAAGCAGGCCGGCGTGACGCTCGGCGACCTGTCCTTCGTCGAGACGCATGACTGTTTCACCATCGCCGAGCTGATCGAGTATGAGGCGATGGGCCTGGCCAAGCCGGGCGAGGGCGCCAAGCTGGCCTTGGATGGCGATACGGCGAAAGACGGAAGGCTGCCGGTCAATCCGTCCGGCGGGCTGAAGGCCAAGGGCCACCCGATCGGTGCCACCGGCGTATCGATGCATGTGCTTACCGCCATGCAACTCGTCGGCGAGGCGGGCGGCATCCAGGTGCCGGGAGCAAAGCTCGGCGGCATCTTCAACATGGGCGGCGCGGCGGTCGCCAACTACGTTTCCATTCTCGACCGGATCAGATAAAAGCGGCCCCGCATTACAGCGCGCGCGCCGCTTCGCGCGCGCAAAAGGGCGCTATATCGCTTTGATTTTGCGCATGATCCTTTTCGAAAATTGATTCCGAGTTTCGAGATCATGCGCTAGCGGGGAATTCATGACAAATCCGGTTCTGGTCGAAGTTTTGCGCGGCGCTATCGTCGAGAGCGCGCATCGCGGCGCTGTTGCCGTCTTCGACGCCGACGGCAAGCCTGTTTGGGAGATCGGCGACACGGCACAACCGGTGTTCCCGCGTTCGGCGGTCAAGGCGATCCAGGCGTTGCCGCTGGTCGAGAGCGGCGCTGCCGATGCCTACGGCTTCGGTGACCGGGAGCTGGCACTGGCCTGCGCCTCGCATTCCGGCGAGCCGCCACATGTCGAGTTCGCGAGGGCTATGCTGGCGAAGGCCGGCCTGGACGAGACGGCACTCGAATGCGGCGCGCATTGGCCGTCGAGCCATGGGGCGACGCTGGCGCTTGCCCGCGCCGGCAGCGTGCCGAACGCGCTGTACAACAATTGTTCCGGCAAGCACTCAGGCTTCCTATGCACCTGCGTTCACAGCGGCATCGCCCATCGCGGTTACGTCAAGGCTGGCCATGCTTCGCAGGAGATGGTGCGCGAAGCGATGCAGGCGGTGACCGGTGCTGCCCATGACGCCGATCACCGTGGCACTGACGGCTGCTCGATTCCGACCTATGCCGTGCCGCTGCGCAGCTTTGCGCTTGGCTTTGCCCGCATGGCGACAGGCGCCAGCTTCGAGCCGGTGCGCGCCCGGGCGGCGAAGCGGCTGCTTTCCGCCTGCATGGCTGAGCCGTTTTTCGTCGCCGGCACTGGCAGGTCCGACGTCGCGATGATGGAGGCCGCGCCCGGCCGGATCTTTGCCAAGGGGGGCGCCGAGGGCGTCCATTGTGCCGCCCTTCCAGAGCTTGGCCTTGGCATCGCGCTGAAATGCGACGACGGCGCCGGCCGCGCAACTGAAGTCATGCTCGCGGTCGTGCTGTCAAAGCTTTTGCACGCAGACCAGCCGCTGGCGGGAAAGCTGATCGAACAGGCAAATCCGCCTATCGAAAGCCGGATCGGCGCCAAAGTCGGCGCGCTCCGGCCCACCGCCGCCCTCAACTGACGTGATTGCGCTCGACGGTCAAATGCGCATAGCCGGCATTGCCTGACGCGGCGAGGTCGCCGGTCACCGGCTCGGCCCAGCGCTGGCCGACGATCGCGCCCTTCTGGACCCCGTCGATGACATTGTCGGAAATGATTGCCGTTCCGGCACCTTCGACCACGGTGACGACGATGCCGGTTCCGGCCTTGCGGATGACGTTTCCCGTGGCGACCACATTGCGCATGAACGGTCCCCAGCCGATCTGCATGCCGTAGAGCGGCGCATTCTCAACGACATTGCCGGAAACGGTGGTGTCTGCCTCGACGCTGATGCCGACGCCGAAGCCGGGCGCATCGGCAGGGTAGGGGCCGCTGGTCGACAGGTTGCGGACGATGTTGCCGGAGCAGACCCCCATGCGGCCGCCTTCGTTGAAATTGACGATCGAAATACCGTTCGCAGCACTATCGACGATGTTGTTGCTGATGATGGCGCCTTCGAATGAGAATTCGGAATACACGGCTGTTTCGCCCGAGCGCGAGCAGGTGTTGCCGGTGATCTGCAAATTGCTGGCACTGTTGGCGCGGATAGCCGAAAACGCGCAATCCGAAACAATATTGCCGGAGATGATGACATTGCCGGCGCGGAAGGCATTGATGCCGTTGCCGTTCTGGCCGGTTCCGCCGCTGCGCGCCTGGATGCGTTCGACGCGGTTGCCGCTGACGATGGTACCATCTTCCGCCGCCTGCCAGCGGTGCACCAGAATGCCGCCATTGGCGCAGTCGGAGACGCTATTGCCTGATATTTCCAGGCCATCGGCCTCGACCGAATAGATGCCGGCATCGGCCGCATCGGATATCTCCGAGCGTTCGATACGGCCCGAGGCGTGTTCGAGCGCCAGACCGTTCTTGCCGCTGCCGGTAAGCTGGCAATTGTCGACGACGAGATGGGCGATGCGGCGCAGATCGAGCAGGCCTTGCGTATAATCGCCCATCCAGTGGTTGCTGCCGTCGAACACCAGTCCACTGAGTACGATATGCTCGGCCTGTTCCGCCATGATGAGATGGCCGTTGCCGCCATAGACGATCCGCGATGCGCCCGCCACGCCGGACAGGCGCACGCGGCCGGGCAGCGACAGGTTGGAAACGATATAGGTCCCCGGCGGCAGGAACACCGGCATGTCGCGAACGTGCGCTTCGCGCAGCAGCTTGGTGAAAGCCTTGCTCTGGTCCTCAAGCGCGCCGGGCCGGACGCCGAGATCGGTCGCATTGATCGCCCCGCGCATCGCGGCTTTGTCGATGCCGTGCAGGTTTTCCGCCGCTGCCTTGCCGAGCGAAAGCCCCATGACGGCAAAGCCGGCGGTCTGCGTAAGCAGCGTTCTTCTGTTCAACATCGGCACAGATCCCTTGCGTCCAACGCTCACGCGGCAGGATTCGTGCCAGACGGGATCGGCCCCGAGGTCGGGTTTGCCGGCTATGGCTTGTGGAGTCGTCGCGCCGGGCCTAAGTTCATCGGATGAGCAGGGCCTTCACCCGCGAGGAAGACAGCGAAAACGCCATTGCCGGCATCGGCGAGCGGCCGATCAGCCATCACCGCAATCTGGTGACGGAACACGGCCTGGCGCTGATCGATGCGGAGGTGGCCGCTCTGCGCGACGAACTGGGCAGAGCCGAAAAGAGGGCCGACCGCGAGCGCATCGCGCTGGTGTCGCGTGATCTCCGCTATTGGACGGCGCGGCGTGAAAGCGCCGAGCTTTCGGTGCCGGAACCGGGCAGCGACATGGTTCGCTTCGGTATGGGCGTCACACTGGAGAGCGACGACGGCAAGAAGGTGCACTGGAAGATCGTCGGCGAGGATGAGGCCAACCCGGCCAAAGGGTCAATTTCCCATATGTCGCCGATGGCGATGGCGCTGTTCGGCAAGACGGTCGGCGAAATTGCCGTGGTTAACGGCAAGGAATGGGAGATCGTCAAGCTCTCCGATAGTTAGTCTTCGAGCTTGACGACATGGTCGCGGAAGAACGCCGCGGCACCGGCCTCGTCGATTTCGCCGGCGGCGACGCCCATGACGAATTCGTAAAGCATGCCGTCATTGGCCGACAGGGCATAACCATTCACAATCAGAAATGCGCCGGCAGCGACAATGGCGGTGCGTTTGTTGCCGTCGACAAAGGCATGATTTCGGGCGATGCCGAAGACATAGACGGCGGCGAGTTCTTCAACCGACGGGTCTCCGTAGTTGGCTTTGTTCTCCGCACGGGCGAGCGCCGATTCAATGGCATTTTCATCCCTCAAGCCTTGTGCTCCGCCGTGTCGGCGCAACTGCTCGGCGTGCATCGCTTCGACTGCACGCCGCGTCAGAAACTCCCAGCTCATTCGGCGAGCTTCTGAAGCGCGACCTTGTATTTGTCCATGACCTCGCGGGCAGCTTTCATTTGCCGCTCGAAGCTGTCGTCCACCGGCTTCAGCGCAAGACCGTCACCTGTTTCAACGATTTGAAGCTGGTCGCCGGCCTTCAGGTTCAGACGATCGAGAATCTCCCTCGGCAGGATCACGCCTTCGGAATTGCCGATCTTGCGAATGGTCGTGTTCATGGTGAGACATCCTGTTGCAACGCTGATTATAACTCAGCGTGTCGGTCGTTGCAACGGGCATTATAACAAAGCGTCAGCCCGCCTGCAGCAGCCGGTCCATCAGCCGCTCTGCCGCTTCCGGGATGACCGTGCCGGGCGGGAAGATCTCCGCTGCGCCTGCCTGCCGGACTGCATCGTAATCCTTCGGTGGAATGACGCCGCCGGCGACGATCAGCATGTCGTCGCGGCCGAGCTTCTTCAGCGCCTGTTTGAGTTCGGGAATGAGCGTCAAATGGCCTGCCGCCAACGACGAGACGCCGACGATGTGCACGTCATGCTCGACCGCCAGCTTGGCGATCTCGTCCGGCGTCTGGAACATCGGCCCAACGGTGACGTCGAAGCCGAGATCGGCAAAGGCGGTGGCGATCACTTTCTGGCCGCGATCATGGCCGTCTTGCCCCATCTTGGCGACCAGAATACGCGGCTTGCCGCCGGACTTCTCCTCGAACGCTACGACCTTGTCCTGCAACCGGTCGACCACCGGATTGTCGCCAAGCGCGTTGCGATAGACGCCGGAGATCGTCTGCACCGAGGCGACATGGCGGCCGAAGACCTTTTCCAGCGCCAGCGAAATCTCGCCGACCGTGGCATTGGCGCGCGCCGCCCGGATGGCGAATTCCAGCAGGTTTTCGTTACTCCCGGCAGCACGGGTCAGCGCATCGAGCGCGCTCTCGACGGCGGCGACGTCACGCGTGCCTTTCAGCCGCTGCAGCTTCGACAATTGCCGCGCCCTGACTTCCGCGTTGTCGATCCTCAGCACGTCGACTTCGATGTCCGTGCCGGGACGGTGGGCATTGACGCCGACCACGATCTGTTCGCCGGAATCGATGCGCGCCTGGGTGCGCGCGGCAGCCTCTTCGATGCGCAGCTTCGGTAGGCCCTTTTCGATCGCCGCGGCCATGCCCCCGAGGCTCTCGACCTCCTCGATATGGGCAAGCGCGCGCGCCGCCAGATCATGCGTCAGCCGCTCGACATAGGCAGAGCCGCCCCACGGGTCGATGCTCCGGGTCGTGCCGGATTCCTTCTGCAGGATGAGCTGTGTGTTGCGGGCGATGCGGGCCGAATGATCGGTCGGCAGCGCCATTGCCTCGTCGAAGGAATTGGTGTGCAGCGACTGCGTGTGGCCTTGAGTCGCCGCCATCGCCTCTATCATGGTGCGGATGATGTTGTTGTAGGGGTCCTGCGCCGTCAGCGACCAGCCCGAAGTCTGGCAATGGGTGCGCAGCGACAGCGAGCGCTCGTCCTTCGGCGAAAAGTTCTTCAGCATCAGGCTGGCCCACAAAAGGCGCGCTGCTCTCAGCTTCGCGACTTCCATGAAGAAATTCATGCCGATCGCCCAGAAAAACGAGAGGCGCGGCGCGAAACGGTCGATGTCGAGGCCGGCCGCGACGCCGGCGCGGGCATATTCGATACCGTCGGCAATCGTGTAGGCGAGCTCGAGGTCCGCCGTCGCTCCCGCCTCCTGCATGTGGTAGCCGGAGATCGAGATCGAATTGAACTTCGGCATATGCGTCGACGTGTAGGAAAAAATGTCCGACACGATCCGCATCGAAGGTTTGGGCGGATAGATGTAGGTGTTGCGCACCATGAACTCTTTCAGGATGTCGTTCTGAATGGTTCCAGTGAGGTCCTTCTGCGCGACGCCCTGTTCCTCCGCCGCCACGATATAGAGCGCCATGATCGGCAGCACCGCGCCGTTCATCGTCATCGATACCGTCATCTCGTTAAGCGGGATGCCCTCGAACAGCTGGCGCATGTCGAGAATGGAATCGATGGCGACGCCGGCCATTCCGACATCGCCGGCGACGCGCGGATGGTCGCTGTCGTAGCCGCGATGCGTGGCGAGATCGAAGGCGACCGACAGGCCTTTCTGGCCGGCGGCAAGGTTGCGCCGGTAGAAGGCGTTGGACTCTTCGGCCGTCGAGAAGCCGGCATATTGCCGGATCGTCCAGGGTTGCTGGACATACATCGTCGGATAGGGGCCGCGCATGAAGGGCGGCAGGCCCGGATAGGTATCGAGATGCGGCAAGCCCTTGAGATCGCCCTGGTTGTAGAGATGCTTGACGGCGATGCCTTCCGGCGTCATCCGCTGGCCTTTGACGTCGACCGGCGCCCGCCGTGGCGGCGACCAGCCGATCTGGCTGAAATCGGGGATCATGGTACGGCTCCGATCGACTGATCGATGCGGATCGGAAACAGCGGCTCGCACACCGCAACGCCTTCGGTGAAGGCTGGCCGCCGCTCCGCCGCCAGCGTCTCGACCGGACGCTCGGTTTTCGACGGGTGCAGCGTCGTGCCGACGATCGCCCGTTCGCCCGCCTGGTAGGCAGCTTTGCGGCGGGCGGAAGCTGCCTGCACGCGTCTCTGGACGTGGCCTTGTTCGAGGCTGGTCAGCACGCCGCCTTCCGCCTCGATCTGCTGGAACTCCTGCCAGGCCGCCGCGCAGAGCTCCGCAGTCAGGGTTTCGACGGCGCCCGAACCGCAAGCCGGATCGGCGACGTGGTCGATGTGGCTTTCATTGGCCATGATCAGTTGCGCGTTGCGGGCAACGCGGCGTGCAAAACCCGCGGGCAGGCCGTGCGCGATGGTATGCGGCAGGATGGCGATCGAATCCGCCCCGCCGGCGGCAGCGGCAAAAGCGGCGATGGTGGTGCGCAGGATGTTGGTTTCCGGGTCGGCCGCCGTCATCATCCTGAAGGAGGTTTCGGCATGGATGCTGGCGGTGGAGGGCGGTATCGAGCAGGCCTCCTGGACACGCGCCCACAGTCTCCGCAACGCCCTGACCTTGGCCGTCGACACGAACTGGTCCTGGTCGACGCTGAGCGCAAAACCGATATGCGGCGCCGCATAGACAAGCGGCTGGCGCGCCTTCTCGAACAGCCTCAAATAGGAGACTGCCGAGGCGAGCATCGTGCCAAGCTCCTGCGCCTCGGTTGCGCCGGCATTGTGGAACACCCGCCCGTCGGCTTCCAGCAGCACGCCGGGCACCCCCATCGAAAAGAAATGTGCGAGCGACTGCGGCATCGATGCCTGCAAAGCTTCGATCGACATGCGCAGCCTGCCGGTCCCGGCAAATATCGCCGCCGGATCGATGCCGAAGGAGAGGTTGAGCTTTGCCGGGTCGGAGCGGCGCTTGGTCAAGAACGCCACCAGCCAGTCGGCCACGGCGCGGCTCCAGGGATGGGCATCGATGCGGATCTGGATGCGGTTGAGCGGCACGCCGTCGAGCACGCTCTCCAGCGCCTCGGCCGTCCTCGGCAAGCCATAGCCGAAGGCGTTCGGCGCGCCTTCGAAGACAAGCGACAGTCCGGTAGCACCCTGCGCGACGTCTTCCAGCGCCTGCGCCCTGGCGCGGCCTATGTCCGGATCGTCGATACGCTGGCTGACGATCCACGGTGATCCCGGGTTGGCGCGCACGACAGGCTCGACGGTCACCGAACGCTCGTAGAGCGGCTCGATGCGGATGGCGTCGTCCGTATGCGAGACGAGCTTTTCCTCGAAGGAACCGCCGGCCAGCGCCTTCTCCGCCAGCGCCAGCCATCGTTGCCGGTCGGCGCTCGGAAGGTCGGCATCATGGGTCAAGGCACCGGCGCCCATCCGTTCTCCTCGTTCTAGTGGCCGTGTCAGCCTACTATGTCAGTCTACGGTCCCCGGTCCCATATCACAATGCAGCACACATGCCGTGCAACTCGCCTTCCGTGACGGTGACCGTCAACCGATTGCCAAACATGGGCAGGTTCCGCAAGCTCCAAAAGCCATTTTCGACGATGCCCATTGTCGCTGCGCAATGGCCTCACTATACCTGCGGCGGGCCTCCCTTTTCTTCAAGGGGATCAGGGCATTCAACCCTATAGGTTTGCGGAGACCGGACACATGGCCGACGACACCAGTATCTTCATGGGAGCCAGCCGCAAGCCGGACGACAGCTATCAGCGGCCGGAACGGCTTTTGCTGCAATATGGCAATCGTCACGGCCTGGTCACCGGCGCGACCGGCACCGGCAAGACGGTGACCCTGCAGATATTGGCCGAGGGTTTCTCCAATGCCGGCGTGCCGGTATTCTGCGCCGACATCAAGGGCGATCTGTCGGGTATCGCCATGATGGGCACAGCGCAGGATTTTCTGGTCAAGCGGGCCGAGCAGGTCAAGCTCGATCCCTATGAGTTCCAGGAATTTCCGGTCATCTTCTGGGATCTGTTCGGCGAGCAGGGTCACCCGATCCGCGCCACCATCTCGGAGATGGGGCCGCTGCTTCTGTCGCGGCTGATGAACCTCTCCGAGGCGCAGGAAGGCATTATGAACATCGCCTTCCGCATCGCCGACGAGGAAGGCCTTTTGCTGCTCGACTTGAAGGACCTGCAGTCACTGCTTGCCAACATCGCCGACCGCGCCGAAGAGATCGGCGCCCGCTACGGCAATGTGACGAAACCTTCGGTCGGCGCGATCCAGCGCACGCTGCTGGTCCTGGAGCAGCAGGGCGCTGCCAATTTCTTCGGCGAGCCGGCATTGCGGATCGCCGACATCATGCGCACCACGCGCGATGGACGCGGCGCCATCAGCGTGCTCGCCGCCGACAAACTGATGATGAATCCGCGGCTCTATGCGACGTTCCTTCTGTGGCTGATGTCGGAACTGTTCGAGGAACTGCCCGAGGTCGGCGACCCGGACAAGCCGAAGCTGGTCTTCTTCTTCGACGAGGCGCATCTTCTGTTCGACGACGCGCCGAAGGTGCTGATCGACCGCGTCGAACAGGTGGTCCGGCTGATCCGTTCGAAGGGCGTCGGCGTTTATTTCGTCACGCAAAATCCGCTGGATATCCCTGAAACGGTGCTGGCGCAGTTGGGCAACCGCGTGCAGCACGCACTGCGTGCCTATACGCCGCGCGAACAGAAGGCCGTCAAGACGGCGGCCGAGACGTTCAGGCCCAGTCCCGATTTCGACTGTGCAACCGTGATCACGCAACTCGGCACCGGCGAGGCACTCGTCTCCACGCTGGAAGCCAAGGGCGTGCCGTCCATGGTACAGCGCACGCTGATCCGCCCGCCATCCTCGCGGCTTGGCCCCATCACGCCCGAAGAGCGCCGCAAGCTGATCACTGAGAGCCCGGTTTCGGGACAGTACGACCAGACCGTCGATCGCGAATCGGCTTTCGAGATGCTGCAAAAAAAGGCCAAGGACGCCCAGGAGGCACAAGCGCAGCAGCAGGAGAGCGGCCGTTCGCGCTGGACCATTCCCGGCTTCGGCAATGACGATCCCCAGCCAGCTGGCGGCCGCCGCGCGCCGCGGCCTTCCAACCGCCAGACGGTGGCGGAGGCGGCGATCAAATCCGTGGTGCGCTCGGTCGGCTCGTCGGTCGGACGGGCGATCGTGCGGGGTATTCTGGGGAGTTTGGCCAGGGGGCGGTGAGGGAGCATCGGGCCACCGAGTTTGACAAATGCTGTCTTGGCATCAAGCGCCAGTAGCCAGATCTGGAGGACAGCGGGCGGCGGCTATGCTCCCGTCTATTTGGCGGATAAGGTAAAGAGCCTCCGGGATGCGCCCGAGACTTGGGAGTGAACATGCCACCCCGCCTGCTCGCTCTAGTGTCCGCCTCTGGGATGCGGCTACCGCCCCTTCAGCGACCGACATGCGGGCATTGCAGCCTGCGGCCTTTGGGCCGATTGCGGACAGGCCGCCTTAGGCTGGGATACACGAGAGCCGACATTCAGGTCGTCGCGAACATCGTCGTGACCTGACCCTGACCCGCCCTTCATCAGCATATTACGCTGCCTGATAGCTGACATTCACGGCAACCAGCACCGAGACCCCAAAGCAGCCACTTGCTCGAGTAAATGCCTTGGCAGATCTTGTGGAGGATTACAGATGCCGGCCTTCTGTGGGAGGTGCCGTGCGCCGGGGCCGGCGTCCGGAAGCCCTCCAGGGAACGAACCCGCGGGTGGTGATCGCGGTTTCGACCCTATGGGAGATTTGACGAGAGCTGCCATTGCTCCTCAATAAGGCCCTCGCCGACATGGTTAGACACGGTCCAAGAACTCGAGCACCCGCCGCGTGAGCAGCGCGCTGGCAGCCGCCTCGTACGACGGGAGCGAGCTGTCGGCGAAGTAGTGCTGGTCGCCGGGATAGAGGAACAGCTCCGCGTCCTCGACCTTCTCCACGATCTCGCGAGCGGCGTCGATGTCGCCCTCGCCGACGAAGATCAGGTCGTTATCCATACCGTGGATCTGGACCGGGACGCCGTCCGGCCAGGGTCCGAAGGCCCACTCGCCGCTAATCGGCAGACAGGAGTGGAAGAGCAGGGCTCCGCAGGCACCGGGTCGTGTCTGTGTGAGCTTCTGCGCCGGCAGCACGCCGAACGAGAATCCGGCGTAAACGAGCTCGGGGGTCAGTTCGCCGGCGACGCGGACGCCGCGCTCCCGCATGTCGTCGAACCCGATCTCACCGATGTAGGCGAGACCCTCGTCAATACTCTGGAATGTGCGTCCGTCGAACAGGTCCGGCGTATGCACGGTGTGCCCGGCTGCCCGCAGGTCGTCAGCGAACGCGCGCACGCCGGGAGTCAACCCTTGTGCGTGGTGGAACAGCAGGACCTCGGCCATGGGAGCCTCCAGGTGGGACGTGGATTGCGGCGATAATTGCGAATCGCTTCGCAGAACTGCAAGCGATTTCGCTGTGCATCGAAGAACTTCCAAATGATGACAAGCCTCGGCGCATCGTCTTTCCCGGCGTGACGACGCGGGGGCCGATCTACACCAACAGATAGGCGGCGACGAAAATGCTTCCGGCGCCCACGTCCGCCAGACGGACGCACCGCGGCGGTAGTGTCTTGGTTCGAATTTCCGCCAAGGTCGACTCCGGCCGATGCGCGAAAGGCAGCTTGAAGGAGCGCCATGAAAGTCGCTTTAAGCGCGTCCGTTCGTTCAAGAACCCTAAGCTACCGAACGACCGAAATCGACGGCGAAGGACTGGCTGGGGTGGGAATGCGTCATTCCCAGCAGACACACGAATGACGCAAGCGCGCACAGAAGCGGACATTGATCCAGTTAGTCGCTCGGTGTTATGTCGCTTGGGCAACTGGCTCCTGTCAGCGGTTGGTTTGATCTGCATCAGCGGCAGTTTGCAGGCCTTTCTGTTTACTTGGAGTCACATCAGCATGGAATCACACGACGACGACCTTAAGAATTTCGAGGCCCATGGCGCTGCGCCTCTGCCCGTTACGAGCGATCAGGGCTTCGTGGATCACGACGGCGCTCGAATTTGGTACGCGACATACGGGTCCGGCTCTCCCGTGATCCTGCTGCATGGTGGCCTCGGCCATAGCGGTAATTGGGGCTATCAAGTTTCAACGCTGGTCAGCTCTGGCTATCGCGCCGTGCTCATTGATAGCCGCGGCCACGGCCGCAGCACGCGCGATCAGCGGCCTTTTACATATGAGTTGATGGCATCCGACGTGCTCGCCGTGATGGACGCGCTGCAGTTGGAAAAGACGGCCGTTGTGGGCTGGAGCGACGGCGCGTGCATCGCTTTAATCCTCGCAATGAACGCACCCGAGCGGGTTGCCGGTGTATTCTTCTTTGGCTGCAACATGGACCCCAGCGGCACAAAGGAATTCGAGCCCACTCCGACCGTCGACCGGTGTTTCAGACGGCACGCCAAGGACTATGCCGACCAATCGGCCACGCCGGACCAATTCAATGTATTTGTCGAAGCGGTCGGCAAGATGATGAAGAGCGAACCTAACTATTCTGCAGGCGACTTGACCCATGTCCATGTGCCCGTTGCGATCGTGCAAAGCGAGCACGACGAGTTCATCAAGCCCGAACATGCCGCATATCTCGCGCGGAGCATTCCGGCAGCGGAATTGATCATCCTGTCCGGCGTGAGCCACTTCGCACCCCTGCAAAGACCAGAGCAATTCAACGGCGTGATGCGTGCTTTCCTCGGCAAGGTTCTTTCTTGAAGGAAGATGACGCTCGGCGGCGGCTCGCAAGTCCGCTTTCGGGTCACGGCTTGCCGTAGGACTGCTCCGCAGGAGGGGCAGAGAAGGGCCGACTCAAGCCGTAGCGCGAAGGTCAGTTTTGGAGAAGCGCCGGGAATGGCAGCTCCTGGCGCCACCACGACCTCCAGCGCGGTCGCCTGCGACGTCAGCTTTCAGGAAACGGCAAAGCGAATCTATACGGCCGAGATTAGGCGCAAAGCGGTCATCCGACCGCTTGGCCTTCGGAAGACGTATTTGGATCATGAGCTGTCCACCGGCGGACTGCACAGAGCGCGGCAAAATCCGCTGCTCGGCATAAACACCGCACCTGAAGGCGGGCACCGGCACGGGCAAGCCGACGCTCGGCAAAACCAGCAGGAGCCGTGAGCAATCCCGCCTGTGCTTTCGCCCAATTCAGAAGATAGAGTTTGTGATCGATTTTATCGGGCCGAGCAGGATCGATCCTTCCGGCACGCCGGCGTCGATCGGAATGGCTTTGCGGTTTGCGGTCGCCACCATCGGCTGGCCGATATCGGCCGTCACCACGACCGGGGTCTTGTTTGGCACACGGTCGTAGAGATCGATAATGTCCTGGTTCATCAGGCGAACACAGCCCGACGACACCGACTTGCCGATCGACCGCCATTCCGGCGAACCGTGCAAGCGGTAGAGCGTGTCCTGGTTGCCTTGGAAGAGATAGAGCGCCCGCGCGCCAAGCGGGTTCTTGAGCCCGCCGGGCATGCCGCCATTCTCGGCGCTGTAGGGTTTCAACTCCGGCTGCCGGGAGATCATTTCGTCCGGCGGCGTCCATTTCGGCCATTTCTGCTTCCATTGGACCACGGCATCGCCCGACCATTCGAAACCGGCGCGGCCGAGGCCGACACCGTAGCGGATAGCCTGGCCGCCCGGGCGCACCAAGTAGAGGAAGTGATTGGTGGTGTCGACGACGATGGTGCCCGGCTGCTGCCCGGTCGGATCGTCCACGATCTGGCGCAGGAACTGCGGGTCGATTTTGTCGACCGGTATCGCCGGCAGCTCGAAGCCGCCATCAGACATCGGCCCATACATCGTCATATAGTCGCCGAGCGCCGGCTCGACATAGGTCGGCGGCGGTGGCTCGACCGGCTGTTGCGACAGCGTGGTGCAACTGGAGACCGCGACCGAGGCGGCGCCAAGGGCTGCGGCGTTGAGGAAACCGCGACGGCTAAGGCGCAGAGAGGACGATGGAGGTGTGAACATGATTGCCTTTTTTAAGTCTCAAATCGCAACAAAGCATGAATGCGTCCGGTTGTGCGCAGGTGCTCGAGCAATGCTCGGCGCGATAGGCGGTTCCAATTCTGGCCGCAGGGTGGACAAACAAAGGCAAAGCTGTGACTGGATCGCTACTGTTGCGCCGACGCAACATTTCCGGTGTCAAACCGCGGCAACCAGACCTTCAAGGGACGGCAGGATCAGGGCCGGTGGGAAATCCCGGTATTCCTCTGGGTGATTGGCGCGGTTGATCCACACCGTCCGGAAGCCGAATTTGGTGGCGCCGGCAACGTCCCAGCGGTTGGAGGACTGGAAAGAGACAGCGCCTGGATAGAGGCGCCAGCCCGTGGTGACTATGTCGTAGACCGACGGGTCGGTCTTGAAGCGCCTGACGCTGTCGACGGAAAAGACGTCGTCCAGGACCTGGTCGAGCGCGGCGGACTTGACGGCCGCCTCCAGCATTTCAGGCGAACCGTTGGACAGGATCGCCAGCCTTGCCCCCGATGCCTTGAGCGCCTTGAGCACGGCCGGCACCTCCGGATAGCAGTCCAGCCGCCAATAGGCCTCGAGCAACTTCGCCTTCAGCCCGGCATCGGCGGACGGAACCTTGCGCAGGGCGAAATCGAGTGCCTGCTCGGTGAGCTGCCAGAAATCGGCATAGGCCCCCATCAGCGTCCGCACCCAGGAATATTCCAGCTGCTTTGCGCGCCAGATCTCGGACAGCAACTGGCCGTCCGGCCCGATCTGGTCGGCGTGACGGCGCACGGCCGCGTGCACGTCGAACAGCGTGCCATAGGCGTCGAAAACGTAAGCTGCATGGTGCATGCGACAGTTTTGAGGCTGCGCAAGGCAAGGCGCAAGCGCTGATTGCAGTCCGCCAGCCCGCTGGCCTCAACAAATCTCAGCCAAACCGGTTGACGGCGGCCGCCAAAGCATCTTCCAATGCGCCGCAACAAGCATCGAACGGAACCTGGCAATGACACTGGCGACTGCGGCGCAATCCGCGACATGGACCTTCGTCGACGGCGACTGGTATGAGGGCAACGTCGCCATCCTCGGGCCGCGCAGCCATGCCATGTGGCTCGGCACCAGCGTGTTCGACGGCGCCCGTTGGTTCGAGGGCGTCGCTCCCGACCTCGATCGCCATGCAGCAAGGGTGAACGCCTCGGCGATCGCGCTCGGCCTGAAACCGACGATGAGCACCGACAAGATCGTCGGCCTGACCTGGGACGGGCTGAAGAAGTTCGACGGCAACACAGCGGTCTACATCAGGCCGATGTATTGGGCCGAGCATGGCGGCTATATGGGCGTGCCGGCCGACCCGGCCTCGACGCGTTTCTGCCTTTGCCTCTATGAATCGCCGATGATCTCGCCAGCGGGTTTTTCGGTGACGGTGTCGCCGTTCCGCCGCCCGACAATCGAAACCATGCCGACTAACGCCAAGGCCGGCTGCCTTTATCCCAACAACGGCAGGGCCATCCTCGAAGCCAAGATGCGCGGCTTCGACAATGCGCTCGTGCTCGACATGCTGGGCAATGTCGCCGAGACCGGGACCTCGAATATTTTCCTGGTCAAGGACGGCCATGTCCTGACGCCGGCGCCGAACGGCACCTTCCTGTCCGGCATCACTCGCGCGCGCACCATGGCCCTGCTTGGCGAGTACGGTTTCACGACGACGGAAAAGACGCTGTCGATCCGCGATTTCCTGGAGGCGGACGAAATCTTCTCGACCGGAAACCACTCGAAAGTCGTGCCGGTCACCCGTATCGAGGATCGCAATCTGCAGCCCGGGCCGGTGGCCAAGAAGGCGCGCGAACTCTATTGGGAATGGGCGCATTCGACTTCGCCCGGCTGACCCGCTAAAAAGCGGCCCGGCGCTTCGTTTCCGGAGTTGTTCCAGACCAATCCAGTCCTATGTTAGTCCGGTATCGACACCGGATTTTTCCACGAGGGAGTACGACCGATGGCTTTTGAATTGCCCGCCTTGCCCTATGATTACGAGGCTTTGCAGCCTTATATGTCCAAGGAAACGCTGGAATATCATCACGACAAGCACCACAAGGCCTACGTCGACAACGGCAACAAGCTGGCCGCCGAGGCGGGCCTGGGCGATTTGTCGGTCGAAGAGGCCGTCAAACAGTCCTTCGGCAAGAATGCGGGGCTCTTCAACAATGCCGCCCAGCACTACAATCATATCCATTTCTGGAAATGGATGAAGAAGGGCGGCGGCGGCAACAAGCTGCCGGGCGCCTTGCAAAAAGCGGTCGACAGCGATCTTGGCGGCTACGACAAGTTCAAGGCCGACTTCATCGCCGCCGGCACCACCCAGTTCGGTTCGGGCTGGGCCTGGGTCTCGGTCAAGGACGGCAAGCTGGCGATCTCGAAGACGCCGAATGGCGAGAACCCGCTCGTCCATGGCGCGACGCCGATCCTTGGCGTCGATGTCTGGGAACATTCCTACTACATCGATTATCGCAACGCCCGACCGAAATATCTCGAAGCCTTCGTCGACAGTCTCATCAACTGGGACTATGTGCTCGAACTCTACGAAAAGGCCTGATCCGTTCCAGAAAGCCCCGGCAGAACCGGGGCTTTTCTTTTTCAGCATCAGAACGACAGTTGCAAAAATTTCACGCAAGCGTGAGGCGAAGCGTCGGAATTTTTAAGCCATCCTTGCCGTTTGTCATCGGGGTGGGACCGCACCCTGAATTGCCTTCAACATGGAGCCAAGTGAATGAGAAAGCTTATCCTCGCCATCTCGATGCTCGCCTTCGCCGGTTCGGCGGCATTTGCCGACCCGGTCGCTGACCGGCAGGCCCTGATGAAGGAACGTGGCAAGATCGCCGCCGGCTTGTCGAAAGTGGTCAAGGGCGAGACGCCCTACGACGCAGCTTCGGTGCTGACGGCGTTGCAGGCACTGCAGGCCAATGCCGAGAAATTCCATGCCGGCGTCGACGCGCTGTTCCCGGCGGGCAGCGACATCGGCGACACCACGGCGTCTCCCAAGATCTGGCAGGACATGGCCGGCTTCAAGACGGCTGAAGGCAAGTACCTCGCCGACGTCAAGGCGGCGGTCGCCGCGGCACCTGCGGATGCCGACGCGTTGAAGGCACAGTTCAACACCATCGGCGGCGGCTGCGGCAACTGTCATCAAAGCTACAGGGTGAAAAAAGGCTGATAGCGGGCAATGCCCTTGCTGAAGAAACTCGTCGGCGCCGCCCTCGTTCTGGGCGGCGTCGCCGCGATTGCCGGCTGGTTCCTGTCGGCTCCGGTCAGGCTCGGTGCCGCCACGCTGGCGCAGCTTGGCCCCGGTGACGCTGACAGGGGCAAGCGCATCTTCTACGCTGGCGGCTGCACATCCTGTCATGCCAAGCCTGGCTCGCAAGGCGACGCTCGCCTTCAGCTGGTCGGCGGCCTCGAGCTCAAGACGCCATTCGGCACCTTCGTGCCGCCGAATATCTCGCAGGATACCAAGGACGGCATCGGCGCCTGGTCGGTCGAAGACTTTGCCAACGCCATGCTGAAGGGCGTGTCGCCGTCGGGCGAGCATCTTTATCCAGCATTTCCCTATATTTCATACGCGCGCATGAAGCCGGCCGACATTGCCGATCTCTATGCGTTCCTGAAGACCTTGCCCGCGGTCGCCGGCAAGGCACCCGCCAATTCGCTGGGGTTTCCCTTCAACGTCCGACGCGGCCTTGGTCTGTGGAAATTGCTCTATCTGAGCGACAAGCCGGTCGTTTCCTTTCCCGAAGGCACGCCACAGCCGGTGCAGGCCGGCCGCTATTTGGTCGAAGGCCCCGGCCATTGCGGCGAATGCCACACGCCGCGGGACCTTACCGGCGGTACCAGGAAGAGCCAGTGGCTGGCAGGCGCCGCGGCCGCGGAAGGCAGCGGCATCGTGCCCAACATCACGTCGGGCGAGGGCGGCATCGCCGACTGGTCGGAAGCCGACATCGCCAACTATCTCGAAACCGGCTTCACGCCGGACTTCGATACGGTCGGCGGCGCGATGGTCGACGTGCAACGGAACATGGCCGTGCTGACCCGGGAGGACCGCGCGGCGATCGCCGCCTATCTGAATGCCGTGCCGCCGCATCCCAACGGCTATCCGGCGCGCAAGAAGCCGGCGAGCTGACGGGCCGTTGGGTCAGCGGTCGCCGAGGAAGTCGAAGCCGGTTTCGAAGAAGTGATTGTAGTCGCAGGTCATTTCCTCGCCGGGCGCAATGTCGCGCAAGGCATAGGTCTCCTCCGGCTGCGAGACGTCGCAATTCGGGCTGTCGGCATGGTTCATGTAGCGCGCATCGTCGGCTTCGAAGACGATGTAATTCGGGTCGCGCCGGTCCGGATAGGCGTAGCGGTCGAGATAGGTTTTGACCGGCCCGGTTTCCCGCTCGTAGGTCTCCACCTCGATGCGCCGGTCGTATTTCGGGTCGAGCTTCCAGACCAGCGTGCCGCGGGCAATGTGGTTTTTGGCAAAGACGCCGATGCCCTGGATGGGCGATTTGTCGAGATAGACATCGACGAGCAACATGGCAGATCCCTGGGTGATTGTGTGTTGGCGCGGCTGTGAAAAGCCGCGCACTGGGTAGCGCGCGGCCTTTGCAATTGCGAGCGGAAAATCAGCTGTGCCTGCCCATTATCCGAAGCCTCATACGGCGTCGCCTGTCGAGGTCCTAGCGCTGTTGCAGCGCCGGCCGGATGCCCAAGGCGCAATAGATGCCGCCGACAGCCTTGCCTTGCCATCTCAGCACCGTCGGGTTTCGGCGCAGGAATGCACCGAGGCCGCCCGCACCCACGGCGAAAACCAGCGTGCTGATGAGGCCCAACAGAACAAAGATCACGCCCAATGTCGCCAGTTGAAGCATCACCGATCCGTTTTCAGGCCGCACGAACTGCGGAAGAAATGCAAGGAAGAAAAGCGCGGTCTTGGGGTTGAGAACCTCGGTCAAAACAGCCTGCCGAAATGCTTTGGTAGCGGGGATCGCAAGTGCGCCGGCGGCCGGATAGGCAGGCGTTTTCTCGATGATCGCGCGAATGCCGAGATAAATGAGGTAGGCTGCGCCGATGTACTTCACGATGCTGAAAAGCGCCGCCGACGTGGCAATGATCGCCGAAATGCCGACGATCGCCATGAAGGTGTGAACCACGTCGCCGGCCGCGATCCCCGCGCCGGTCGCGATGCCAACCCTGGTTCCGGAACTGGTGGCCCGCGCCACGGTCAGAAGGGTGGCCGGACCGGGGATGAAGACAAAGCCAAGCACAACCGCGACATACGCAATCAATGTGGCGAGATCGATCATTGGTGGGCGTCTCCGCAACTCTTACCGCGAATGAAAGCCACGTCTCGGAACGGAAGGCAATGACCGCTCTCCCCCGACTTCACGCGGCTGGTTCGGCCTTGCCTGTTACCTTGAGCGCGAAGGCATAGGTGAACGCGATTTCCTCCAGCCTGGAAAACCGGCCGGAGGCGCCGGCGTGGCCTGAATCCATGTTGATCTTGAACAGAACCGGATTCCCCCCTGTCTTGCGGTCGCGCAACCGCGCCACCCATTTGGCCGGCTCCCAATAGGTGACGCGCGGGTCGGTCAGGCCGGCCAGCGCCAGGATCGGTGGATAGTCGAGTGCGGCGACATTGTCGTAGGGCGAGTAGGCGGCGATGGTCCGGTAATCCTCCGCCGAAGCGATCGGGTTGCCCCATTCCGGCCATTCCGGCGGCGTCAGCGGCAAGCTTGCGTCGAGCATGGTGGTGAGCACGTCGACGAAGGGAACCTCGGCGACGATGCCGCCGAAGCATTGCGGCGCCATGTTGGCGACCGCGCCCATCAGCATGCCGCCGGCCGAGCCGCCTTGCGCGACGATGCGGTCATGCTGCGTATAGCGTTCGGCGACGAGGTGGTGGGCGGCAGCGACAAAATCGGTGAACGTATTCATCTTGTTCGCCCGCTTGCCGTCGTCGTACCAGCCATAGCCCTTGTCCTTGCCGCCGCGGACATGGGCAATCGCGTAGACAAAGCCGCGGTCGACCAGCGAAAACAAATTGGTGTTGAACGCGGCGGGTACGGCTATGCCGTAAGATCCGTAGCCGTAAAGCAGGCAAGGCGCCGATCCGTCGAGCGGCGTGTCGCGGTGGTGGAGGAGCGAGATCGGCACCAGTTCGCCGTCGGCGGCAGGCGCCATCAGCCGGCGCGTGACATAGTGCTCCGGGTCATGGCCGGACGGCACTTCCTGGGTCTTGAGCAGCACGCGCTCGCGGGTGCGCATGTTGTAATCGAAGACCTGCGCCGGCGTCGTCATCGACGAATAGGAAAAGCGCATGATTTCGGTGTCGTATTCGTAGGAGCCGGACAGGCCGAGCGAGAAGGCTTCCTCGTCGAAGGAGATCAGGTGCTCTTCGCCGCTCTTGCGATCGCGCACGACGATGCGTGGCAGGCCTTCCTTGCGCTCCAGCCGGACCATGTGGTCCTTGAAGCCGATTACCGAAAGGATCAGCCGGCCCGCTTCGTGCGGCACCAGTTCCTGCCAGTTGGCGCGCACCGGATCATGGGCCGGCGCCGTCATGATCTTGAAGTCCTTGGCGCCGTCGGCATTTGTGAGGATGAAGAAGATGTCGCCGCCTTCCTCAAGGTCGTACTGCAAGCCGGTCTGGCGTGCCGCAACCAGCTTCGGCTCTGCGGACGGTTCGTTGGCGTTCATGATGCGATATTCCGAGGTCTCATGGTCGTTGATGCCGATCATGATCCACTCGTTGGAGCGTGTGCCGCCGACATCCATGAAGAAGCCCGGATCGGTTTCCTCGTAGATCAGCCGGTCGTTTTCAGGACTATCGCCAAGCGCATGGAACAGCACTTTGGAAGGACGGTGGTTGGGGTCGAGGCGGGTGTAGAAAAAACCGTCATTGCCGGCATCCCACACACCGCCGCCGCCGGTGTCGGGGACCCTGTCCGTCAGATCGTTGCCGCCGGCGAAATCGCGGACGCGCAGCGTGTAGAATTCGGAACCCTTGTCGTCGAAGGCCCAGAGCAGCTTGCGGTGGTCGTCCGAATGATCGACGCCGCCCAGGCGGAAATAGGGCTTGCCCTCGGCCTCGGCATCGCCGTCGAGCAAGATCTGCTTGTCGCCGCCGTCGCGCGCCGTGCGGAAATAACGCGGCTGCTGGCCGCCAAGCTTGAAGGAGGAGCCGTAGGCGTAAGGCCCGTCCTTCATCGGCACGGAAGAATCGTCTTCCTTGATGCGTCCCTTCATTTCCGCGAAAAGCTGTTTCTGCAGTTGGACCGTATCGGCCATCAGCGCCGCCTGGTAAGCATTCTCGGCTTCGAGGTGGGCGCGGATCTGGCCGTCGAGCAGCGACGGGTCCCTGAACATCTCTTGCCAATTCACGGCCCTCAGCCAGGCATAGTCGTCCGTCCGCGTCATGCCGTGATGCGTGTCGAAGATCGGCCGCTTCTCCGGCTGCGGCGGGGTGGCGGTCGGAAACACTGGAGTTCTGGTCATTGCGTCTCGCTGTGGAAGTTACTTGAATGGCGAATGAACACGCCGATCAGCGCGGGTTCAAGGGCTACGATCTATTGTCGTGGTGGCTCAAGAGGACGGGCTGGAGGAGAGGACAATGAATATTTTTTCTCGGACTGCCGCGGCCCTCGCCGTCGCTGCGATGACCCTGGCCAATGCCGGTCAATCTCATGCAACTGCCTTTGCGGCTTGGCAAGTGGCCAATGTGCCGTTCGGCGACACGCTCAATGTGCGCAAATATCCTTCAGGAACTTCGCAGAAGCAGGCCGCCTATCCCAACGGGACGGTTCTGCAGATGACCGGCAAATGCACCGGTGGGATAAACCTGCTCGACATGACCAGCCAAACCTACTGGCAGCAGAAACAGAAGATCCGCCATCGCTGGTGCGAAGTCTGGCACGATCCGGCACAGAGCGGCCAGTTCGTCACCGGCTGGGTCTACGGAAAATACATCACCCCGTTTCAGTGACGCAGCACGCCGCTCCGGCCGACGGCTCACGAGCAACAGTAACGCTTCGCAACCTATGATTTTACTGAATCCGCCGATCGGCCAGGCTGTAATGCTGCGGGCAGGATCAAGCATTGAGCTCTATTTACCTGCTGCCATCTGTGTAATGGCTGCTTGCCGCGGCGTCAGTCGATGCTGGTCTGACCAGAAAAAACGGCAAAGTTACACTCTGCACGAAAGAGTGAAGCTGAATATGAAAGATTTGACTTGTATCGCTGAATAGAGCGCAAGAAGCGAATTGACTTACTTGACGCTCAGGCCCATTAAGATGGCGCGACGCGAATCGCGGAGGCTTTTTCCTGCACAAGTTCGCGCGATGCCCAACTATCGAAACGGGCGCAAACAGAAACAATTCTCGTTGGGGCCTGAACGCCATGGATATTACCGAAACACCTTCCAGAAACAGTGACGCGCTGATCGAGCTCACCGCCGATGTGGTGGCCGCCTATGTCAGCAACAATCCCGTGCCGGTCGGCGAATTGCCGAACCTCATCGCCGATGTCCATGCCGCTCTCGGGCGCGTCGGCGGGGCCGCCGAGCAGCCGCCTGCCGACAAGCAGAAGCCGGCGGTAAATCCGAAGCGTTCGGTGCATGACGACTACATCATCTGTCTCGAAGACGGCAAGAAGTTCAAGTCGCTCAAGCGTCACTTGATGACCCACTATGATCTGACGCCCGACCAGTATCGCGAAAAGTGGAACCTGGACCCGAGCTATCCGATGGTTGCGCCCAATTATGCGGCCGCCCGTTCGCAGCTCGCCAAGAAGATGGGTCTCGGTCGCAAGCGCAAGGGACGCTGACAAGCGGCTCTTCCGGTTTGACACTCAAGCGGCGCCTTCGGGCGCCGTTTTGTATTGGGGGGAGACCAAGCTCGGGCCGCCAGTTCTTCATACTGCTGGTAATTGCCGTCCGGTCAGGCGGTCTGCTTCAGCGCTGCCTCGGCGTCACGCTTGATACGCTTGACCATCGAGCGAAGACCATTGGCGCGCTGCGGCGACAGGTGCTCGTCAAGTCCGAGTGCCTTTAGCGTTGCCTCTGCGTCGGTCCTCTGGATTTCGCTGGCGGGCCGTCCCGAAAACAGCGCCAGCATGATGGCAACCAGGCCGCGCACGATATGGGCGTCGGAATCGCCCTTGAAGGTAATAACGGGATTGGCACCCTCGCCTTGCTCGGTGGTCAGCCAGACCTGGCTGACGCAGCCGGGCACCTTGTTGGCTTGTATGCGTTGCTCGTCGGGAAATGGCGGCAGCGCTTCACCCAGTTCAATCACATACCGATAGCGGTCTTCCCACTCGTCGAGCAGGGAAAAGTCGTCGCGGATGGTCTGGATCGTCGTGGTCATTTCCCCGGATATAGTCATCCGGCGCGGCCGCGTCACGGAAAAAGAGGAGAAACGCCGCAGGCGCCGAGAGCGGGGCGCCCTGCGGTTTAGCGATGGATTCGGCCGAAACAGTCTCAGTTCTTTGCCGGCAAGTGCACTTTCGCCGGCAAATCGACTTTCGCCGGCAAGACGATTTCCTCGGGCACGCTGCCGGTGGTCGTCACCGTATCGGGTTCAGCGGCCTTGTCGTCCAGCATGGCGGCCGCGATCTTGGCGGTCTCCTTTGCCCGGGCGGTGATGGTGTGCATTGCCGATTTGCCGGTCTCGCAGACGTCCGGCTTGCGCTCGCAGATGCCGGCGATGTCGCCGACGGCTTCGCGCGCGGCAAACAGCGCCTGGAGCGGCCCGACGCTTCCGCGGCCCGCATCATCGGAGCCGACACCCAGCGGCAGCGCCAGAAGCACCAGCGAAAACCAGAAAGCAGCTCTTATCAGAAAGCCCATCTGTCTGTCCTTTATGACGGTCATGCATCCGAACCGCACAACCCTTGTACCGCGATATTGGCACAGACGCGCAAAGGACGGCTTGTCCCGAAAGCAACAGTTTTCCTCAAATTTTAGGCAGATTCGAAACGAAGTGTTTTGAAATTCATTTGCCTCGAAAGGCACAGATTTTATTCAGCAAAGGGTAACCATCCAACCTGTTGTTTTTCCTGCTCGTTTTTTGACCCGGCGACAGTTTGATGCCCTCGGCCCAAGTCCAGACGCGGGCGGTCCGGATAACGCTCCGTTTACTATGGCGGCAATTGCCCCGGTTTTTCGCCGCCGGTATCCCGATATTTGCAGCCGGCCGGGGGACGATCGGCCCAGCCTTATCCATTCCTTAAATGCTGGATGCGAGTTTCGGATCGACAAAAGCCACCTGCAAAGCAGGGCCGTTCACGACCGGGTGCGTTGAGTTGAGTGCGATCAAGGCCAGATACGCCGAGTTGCCGGGCGCGATAGCCGCCGGTTGCGAACGGATGGTTCATCCGTCCGTCCTCGGCCAGGACGACCGACGCCGCCACAGCCGGTTCATTGGCGTCATGCTGGCGGCTCCTCTCTTCAGCGCAGGTGCGGCGGTGACGCTGGTCACGTCGGGCATGGGCGCGGCCGTGACTGTGGCTGCGATCTTTGCCGCGTTCGGCCTTTGCTGGTTCGCCGCCCTGCTGGTGGCTGCATCGGGTAAGATCACTCTGGCCGGCCAACTAGCCTTGGTCGTGAGCAGTGTTGCCCTGGGTTCCCTTGTCGCTGCCGCCGGCGGTGTGGCCTCGCCGGTTGCCGTGCTTGCGGTGGCGCTGCCGTTTGAAGCCTGGTGGATCGGCCAGTCGCGCCGTGCCGTGATCTGGGGCGCCATATCGGCCCTTGTCGCAGTCTTGCTGCAGCCTTTCGCCGGTTCCGTCTTGCCGCTCGGCCAGACCGAAATCGCCGCATGGCACTGGCTGGTACCACTGGCCTGGGCGCTCACGCTCTTTCCGCGTGTCGCTCCACTTCGTGGCGCCGCCAACGCACAGCTCGATCCTGCCGGCAGCGACCGGCTCGAAGACCTGATCGACGCTGTCGTGCTGCGAATAGCGGCGCATGGCGAGGTTCTGGACGCCTCGACCAAGGCGCGCACCATGCTGAGGCTGCCGCCGGAGTTGCTTTTCGGCGCCGGGCTTTTCGATCGCATCCATCTGTCCGACCGCGTCCCGTATCTCAGCGCGCTGGCCGATATGCGCGATGGCGCTCTGTCGCGCCGGCTCGACCTTCGCGTCCGGCTGCCGCAGAACAGCGGCGTGACGGCCGACAATTACCGGCCGTTCTCGCTCGAGATGATGCGCGCGCCGGGGCAGGAGACTGTCTTCACGCTCGTTCTGCGCGAGAATGATGAACTGGCCGGACTGCGCCAGGAGCTTGCCGCCGCCAATGAAGCGGCTGCCTCGGCCGAGGTGGCGAAAGGACGCTTCCTTGCCGTCGTCAGCCACGAGCTGCGCACCCCGCTCAATGCCATCATCGGTTTTTCGGACATGCTGCTGCACGAGATGTTCGGCACCTTCAAGGATCCGCGCCAGAAGGAATATGTCGGCTTGGTACGGGATTCGGGCCAGCACCTGCTTGCCGTCGTCACCTCGATACTCGACGTATCGCGGATCGAATCGGGCGCCTATGCGACCGAACCGGAACCGTTCCGCTTCCGCGAAGCGGTCGAGATGTGCCAGTCGATGATGCGCCTGCAAGCCGAGGCAAAAGCCATTGATCTGCAGGCCCAGATCGCGCCGGACGCAGGTGAAATAAATGCCGACCGTCGCGCCGTGCAGCAGATCCTGATCAATCTCGTCTCCAACGCGATCAAGTTCACGCCCGAAGGCGGCAACGTCGTCATCGGCGCCAAGCGGATCGGCTCGCGGCTGCATTTCTGGGTCCGGGACACCGGCATTGGCATCGCCGAGGAAGATTTTGCCAATCTCGGCAAGCCGTTCATGCAGATACAGAACGACTATACCCGCCGGTTCGAAGGCACCGGGCTCGGGCTTTCGCTGGTGAAGGGGCTGGTGGCGCTGCACGACGGCACCATGTCGATCGAAAGCATGCCGGGCGAGGGCACCACGGTAACGATCAGCCTTCCCGTGAACGGCCCGACGGGCCACTCGGCGGAGAAGACCGGCGTGGTGCCGATGTCCGCGGCCAAAGCCAGAGCGGACGGTGGCAAAGGGGAGAGCAATGGGTCGCTCCGCAAAACAGCCTAAGGCGGTCAAACGCCGCGGCAATGCCTTCGAGCACGGAGCGATGGCTCTGGGCAGCCTGATCTCGCGCAATCCAGTTGTGGTCGGCGGCTCCACCGCATTCCTGGTGACGCTGTTCTACGTCTCGGCGAACGCTCTTTGGTACCAGCCCTTTCCGCACGCCGGCGCGTTTTTCGTCACCAGGAGCATCGAGCGCTTTCCCCGGGCGGACAGCGACGAGCCCGAAACCACCATCAACATCGTGCGTCCGGCGGCTGCGCCGATCAAGAGCGACCCGGTCGTCGAGCAGGTCCAGGGCATATTGAAGGATCTCGATTTCTATTCCGGCACCGTCGACGGCATTCCCGGACCGAATACGCGCAAGGCCATCCAGGCCTATCAGCAGAAGGTCGGATTGAATGCCTCCGGCGAGATCGACAGCATTCTGCTGGATCAACTGGGTGCCACGCCGACGACCGCGGCCGTGGTGCCGCATCCCGTGCCGCGGCCGGTCGAAACGGCCGCTGTTCCAGCCGCCATTCCAGCGTCCGCACCGGCAAATGCGGCGGCACCTGATCCCCGCATCGTCAAGATCCAGGCCGGACTGAAAGCTTTCGGCAATGACGACATGCAATTGGACGGCGTCGTCGGCGCACGCACCAAGGCCGCGATCAAGGAATTCCAGGCGCTTTTCGGCCTGCCCGAGACCGGCGAGCCCGACGAGATCGTCTACGTCAAGATGCGCGAGATCGGCCTGACCAACTGAGGGTCGTGACGGCCGCACGCCGGTCGCTCGGCAAAGACCGGTTACAGTCTTCCGGCCAATGCTGTAAGGACCGCCGCATGGCCAGGAATTCTCCATGCGGGTAACCACCGACCTGTGGGTATCGGCGCTGTTGCGTCGGGTTTTCAGCGCCGGCGGCTTTGCCGCCGTGGTCAAGCGCGGCGCGACGGAAGCCGGCGCGGTTTTCGTGCTGGCGCGGGGCAGGCTGGGGGAGATGGCGCTGTTCGGGCCGGCGCCGCAGACGAGCTACGATTCGGCCAGGCCGGACGACCGTTTCTTCAGCCTTCTCGGCGAGGGCGACGATGCCGCCATCTTCGACGCGCGGCTGGAGCGCGAGAAGAAATTCGATCCCGATATCTGGGTGGTCGAGGTCGAGGCGGGCGCCATTCCCGTTGAGGAGCTTATCTCGGTCAAGTTGCCGTAACTTTTCAGACGCGACGCGCCTTTGGGACAGCGGCAACATCGGCGCTGTTCGGCTTGCGCAGGTCGGCGTTTGCGGCGACGCGCCCGGGCTTGCGAACGATTTTCGACACGGTGTCGGCCTTCCAGCCGCGGAGCCTGTCCAACGCCGCGTCGCGGTGCAGCAGGCGGTAGCGGTCGAGGAAGATGCGGATCGCCTGCGGGTGCGGAAACTCGGTCGGATAGATGGTGGCCGTGATCAGGAACGCCTTGTCTTCGCTGAGGTCGAGCGCGCGCAAGGCGGCCAGCAGCGGTGTGTAATTTTGGCTCGTGGTGAGCGTCCGCGCCGTTGAAAAATCGACTTCGAGCGCATCGGCGAGCGCTGTCTGGAAGAATGCCGCATTGCCGGTCAGCGCGGTCTCGCGCAGCTTGACATAGGTTTGCGGCTCGACGAACGGACCGATAGCGGTGCCGCTCTCGGCGCGCATCATGGATCGCAACCGGCGGCGTACTGTTTCGGCGGCATCGGAAGCCTCTTGCCTGTTGGCATCGCTCGCAACCACTTCGGCGTTTTCGGACGCGGCTTTGGCGGTTGTTTCCGGCTGCTGTTGCGACCGCACCAGCGTCGGCCTTTCGAGCACTTTGATGAGATCCGCGATCGTTTGATTGAGATCCTTGCGGCGGGCAATGGCACGGGCATGCGGCAGCCCGTGGCGCCCGATCAGCGCGATGAGGTCGACGTCGCTGAGGGCACGCGAGCGGATGAGCAGCGGAGCGGCGATATCGACCCGCTCCTGGCAAAGCCGCCGCACCAGCGCGGCGGGTGCATATTCGCATTCGGAAAGGGCTGCCGCGACGTAGCGGCGCGATTCGACCGAGACATTGTCGAAAAGCGGCAGCGTCAGGTCTTCGAGCTGCGCGATCTCGCGGCGTGAAGGTCGGGTGAGCGAACAGAACGCCGACACCGCGGCGCGGAACAGCCTCTCGGCCTTTCCCGATTCAGCTCCTGCTGCGATTTGCCTGAAATCCGAAGCTGACACGAAGGATACGCCCGACACTCGACACGATCTGGACTGCGCTCTGCCGGGCTGTACCGGTTTCGCGTTTCCCAAGAACAAAGATCAATTTAGCGGCGATCCGTTAGCGCTCCGTTAACCTACTGCCTCCTTAATCGACTATGGAGGCGTTGCGTTGTGCTCCGGGGCAACCGAGAGGAATACGCGAACCATGGGCATGGTACTGTCTTTCGTGCCGCGAACGGCGGCAACCAATCGAGCACAACAAACCGCGGGAACGCCGGCGGCGGTGATCATCTTTCCCGGGGTCCGCTACGAGCAGCGGCCGCTGACCGGCGAGACGCGGCCGGTCGGCCCCGATAAGCCGGGACCTTCGGGGACATTGCCGGTACCGCATCACTGAGCATCGGAAGTGGGTTAAAAATCCTGCAGTTCGCAGGAACTCTGTTCGAGAAACCGCGAGACGATCGGCTTCCAGCTGTCGTCGGGCACGAACGAGCGGATGACGAACATGCCTTCCGCTATCGGCGCTTCGACGAAGATCGCCCCTTGCAGTTCCGCGGGAAGATTCTTGCGGACCTCGATCATCTGCGCCGGCGTCAGCACCACGGTGTCGAGCACGCCTGCGGTCGCGCTGCGGTCGTTGAACGAGTAGATGTTGTGGCCGCCGCGGTCATAGACCGATATCGACCAGAACGGCACCTTTCCCGGCGCCTTGACCCGCACCATCCCCTCGGCAAGGTCGAAGCGGCAAGCCGCCGCATAAAACAGCGGATCGACCGATTTCACCACCGGCGCGCCGCCGGCTTCCGCGTCGAGCCTGGTCATCTTGTAGAGATCCGAAGCCATGGCCAATCGCGACCAGGCGTCGCGTTCGGAAAACTCGGGGACGAGCAGCAGCACGATGATGTGCACGATGCCGCCGCCAAGCAGGCCGAGCAGCACGGCATGCAGCAGGCTACGCATTGCAGCCGACCTTCTGGATCTGCGGCAGCGTGACGTCCGAGAGGCCGGTGCTGCTGGCGATCGGCGTGTCATAGAACGTGAGCACGAAGTACATCCCGCCGGCGCCGCTGGTCAGCAGCCAGTTGTCGGGCGCCGGGCGGCTGCCGACGGAAATGATCACCGAATTGTCGGCCTCGCGCAGCACTTGATAGGACTGCAGCGCAGCCAGCCTCGGCTTGCCGGTCTCGATCACGCCAAGCGACCGATCTGCGGCATAGAGGGTCCAGAACCGGGCGGTGGGAAAGCCGCCCGCAATCTTGTAGGCACATTGCCGCTTGAGTTGCTCGCCGCCGGAATCGCGCTCGGCGATGAAGGACAGTCCTTCCGCCTGTCCGAGCGCCAGCACGCCTTCGCGCGCCACGCGGGCCTTCGAATAAGGATCCGCCGTCGGCGTGCCGATATCGGGGAAGGCGGTCCATTGGCCGATCCTGATGGCGCCGACGCCGTCCTGCAGCTTCAGTGCATACCAGACGCTGCCGCCACCGCCGACGACGGCGATGGCAAGCGAAAGCAGTGTCAGGAAGGCATTCTTGAGCATGAGGAGCCGGGGAACCGAAGGCCGGGGACTGAAAGACTGTCGCTCGGGATATCGCGGTGCGGGGGCTTGTGGCAAGCGGCCCTGTGGAATTGACCGCTCAGAGCGCCGAGAGGGTCTCCGGTGCAGCGGGCGCGTCGAGCACGGGTGCCGCCTGGAACAGCTTGGTGAGTTCCTTCAGGGTCTGGGTGGTCCGGCTGGACAGCACCGGCGGACGCTCGGCGGCGGCATCGGCTGCTGCCTGTTCGGCGCTCTTCTTTTCCGCTTCCTCGGCCTTGGCAGCGATTTCGGCATCGACGAAGGGGTGATCGAGGCCAGGGATCGGTCTGAGGTCGATATTCTGGTGCGCATAGAGCATCAGGCGCTGCCACACCATGGCCGGCAGGGTGCCGCCGGTCATCTTGTTGGTCGCGGTGAAGTCGTCATTGCCAAGCCAGACGGCGGCCGTGTAGTTGCCGGTAAAGCCGACAAACCAGGCATCGCGGTAGGACTGGGTCGTGCCGGTCTTGCCGGCGACGACGATGTTTGGAAGGGCCGCGCGCCGGGCCGTACCGATCACCGGAACGGCGGCCAGCATGGTGTTCATGTATTTGAGCGCCTGCTCCGACAGCACCCGGTGCGGCGGCGGCGCATCCTTGGCGAAGTCGTAGACCACCTCGCCGGTGCGGGTGAAGAGTTGGCTGACGCCGTGCCGGGTTCCGGCAAAGCCGTTCTGGGCGAACACGCTGTAGCCCGTCGCCTGGTCCATCACGGTCATGCCCGACGTGCCGAGCACCATGGTCTTGTGTGATTCCAGCGGCGACTCGACGCCCATCGCCTCGGCCATCGCCTTGATCGGCTTGATGCCGAGATAATCCTTGGCCAGCCGCACCGGCACGGTGTTGATCGATTTGGCCATCGCCGTGATCAGCGTCACCTTGCCGGCCGACCCGCCATTGTAATTGTGGGGCGACCAACTGCCCCAGGAGATGGGTCCGCCGGAAACCACCGAATCCGGCGTGAAGCCATGCTCCATCGCCGTCGCATAGACATAGGGCTTGAACGAGGAGCCGGTCTGGCGAAGTGCCTTGGTGGCGCGGTTGAACTGGCTGGCGCCGTAGTCGCGGCCGCCGACGATCGCCCGGACCGCGCCGTTGGTCTCGATGACGACGATGGCGCCCTCGGTGACGTTGTATTCCTTGCCGAACTGGCGGAGGTGGAACTCCATCGATTCTTCGGCCGCCTTCTGGATGTTGGCGTCGAAGGTGGTGTGGGCGACAAGCGAGTGCGGGCCGCCTTTGGCGGCGATCTTCTTGACCTCTTCGAAGGCCCAATCGAGATAGTAGTCGGGGCTTTTCTGCTCGCCGCGATCAACGATTTCGGCCGGGTGTAATCTTGCCTGCAGCACCTGGCCTTCGGTCATGAAGCCGGAATCGACCAGGTTGGACAGCACGACATTGGCGCGCGCCCGGGCGGCGGGCAGGTTTATGTGCGGCGCATATTTGGTCGGTGCCTTGAACAGGCCGGCCAGCATCGCCGCCTCGGCAAGGTTCAGGTCCTTGACGCTCTTGCCGAAATAGAAATCTGCCGCCGCCTCGATGCCGAAGGTGCCGCCGCCCATATAGGCGCGGTCGAGGTAAAGCTGCAGGATTTCCTTCTTCGACAGATTGGCTTCGAGCCATAGCGACAGGAAGGCTTCCTTGATCTTGCGCTCGAATGTCCGCTCATTGGTCAGGAACAGGTTCTTGGCCAGCTGCTGGGTGATGCTCGAGCCGCCCTGGACGACAGAATTCGCCCGTACGTTCTCGAATATCGCCCGCGACAGGCCGAGCACGTCGATGCCGTAATGGTCGAAGAAGCGCCGGTCCTCGGTGGCCAGCACCGCCTTGATGACATGGTCGGGCATCTCGTCGACCGGCACCGAATCGCGCTGGATAATGCCGCGCTGGCCGATCTCGTTGCCGTAGCGGTCGAGGAAGGTGACGGCGAAGTCGCCCTGCGTGCGCCAGTCGCCGGCGGTTATCTGAAAGGCCGGCAAGGCCAGCGCCAAAAGCACAACGATGCCGCCCGCACCGAGCGTAAATCCTTCACTCAACAGTTCAATCATGCCGCGGCGCCAGCCGCCGACGCGGAAACGCCGCGAGAAGATGGTCGCCGCTTCCCAGAACTGACGCGCCCTGAAGCCGATTTCGTAGACCGAGGAATCGATCCACGCATCCACCGCCAGCAGCCTTGCGGCGATCGGACCTCTTCTCTTGCGTGGTTCCAAAGGACTAGCCATTCCAGGATCCGGCTGCGGCGATGCCGCCAACTGAGAAACCGCATGCCGGCAATTTCACGGCGGCGCACCTTGCAAGACTATTCGTCCATTTTGGTGCTGCCGACAAGGGCGATGAAGGTAAGGACGATGAAGATATAGCGGGCGGTTCGTCGAGGGGAAGACGGCTCCTGCGAGGCGTCAGCGCAGGATGTTGGCTACCCTGCGCGAGTAGGTGGTGCCGTCGAGTTGGGCGAGCATGAAGGCCGCCACGTCGGCACGCGCCAGCGTCGGCAGCAGCGACGCCGACCGGATGCCGTTGCCGTGGCGGAATTCGCCCGTTGCCGCTCCATTGCTCAACCTGGGCGGCTCCACGATGGTCCAGTCGAGCCTGGATTGAACGATCAGGCTTTCCTTCACCTCGTGGTCCGCCACCTCATGGCGCAGAACCAACGGTACGATGACGCCGCCAAGTAGCGGCCCCAGTTGCCGCCGCTCGGAGATAAGCTTGACCGCACCATGCAGGCACTGACGGCGCTTGTGCGTTCGGGCAAGAATCGCATTCAGCTGGCGCTGATCAGCGACGAGACGCGATAAGGGTCTGGTGCCGCGCTTGCGCGGGGTGCCGAGGATTGGCAATCGTCACATGGGACGCTTGTCCGCGATCTTTTTCGGGTCGCGGCCTATCGTGCCGGCGTCGGCTTTCCTGTGCTTGTCGGCAAGCCTGCGAATGCGATCGAAGCGGCTTTCCTCTGCCACTTTGGTCTTCGTGGCTGCATTTGGCTTCGGGACGAATGCGATCATGGATCGATCTCCTTGCCGATGGCGCGCGCCGGGGAATATCCCCCGGCGGCTGTCTTTCAGGCTTGTTTCCGGCAGCGGCTGGTCAATAGCCCATGCCGCCGGGCGAAGCAGCGGCTTCCTTGGCTGAAACGTCTGTGATCATGGCCTCAGCAGTGATCAGTAGCGCCGCAATCGAGCCCGCGTCCTGCAGCGCCGTCCGCACCACCTTCGCGGGGTCGACGATGCCGGCCTTGATCATGTCGACATAGACCTCGTTCTGGGCATCGAAGCCCTGATTGTGGTCCTTGCTGTCGGCGAGTTTGCCGACGACAATCGAACCTTCGACGCCGGAATTCTCGGCGATCTGCCGGATCGGCGCTTCGAGCGCTCTCGACACGATCGAAATGCCCGCCGTTACATCGGCATTGGCTCCGGTCAGCCCGTTCAGCACAGCCTTGGCGCGCAGCAACGCGACGCCGCCGCCGGGAACGATGCCTTCCTCGACGGCCGCGCGGGTGGCGTTCAGCGCATCGTCGATGCGGTCCTTCTTTTCCTTGACCTCGGATTCGGTGGCGCCGCCGACGCGGATGACGGCAACGCCGCCCGCCAGCTTGGCGAGACGTTCCTGCAGCTTCTCCTTGTCGTAGTCGGAAGTGGTTTCCTCGATCTGCCCCTTGATCTGCTGGACGCGCGCCTGGATGGTGGCCTTCTCGCCGGCGCCGTCGATGATCGTGGTGGTGTCCTTCTCGATCAGCACGCGCTTGGCGCGGCCGAGCATCTCTATGGTGATGTTCTCCAGCTTGATGCCGAGATCCTCGGAAATCATCTGTCCGGCGGTGAGCACGGCGATGTCTTCCAGCATCGCCTTGCGGCGGTCACCGAAGCCAGGCGCCTTGACGGCCGCGACCTTGAGGCCGCCGCGCAGCTTGTTGACGACCAGCGTCGCCAGCGCTTCGCCCTCGACGTCCTCGGAGATGATCAACAGCGGCCTGCCGCTTTGCACCACGGCTTCGAGGATGGGCAGCAGCGCCTGCAGATTGCCGAGCTTCTTTTCGTGGATGAGCACGTAAGGCTCCTCCAGCTCGGCGCGCATCTTCTCGGCATTGGTGACGAAATAGGGCGAGAGATAGCCGCGATCGAACTGCATGCCTTCGACGACGTCGAGTTCGGTTTCGGCGGTCTTGGCCTCCTCAACGGTGATGACGCCGTCATTGCCGACCTTGTCCATCGCCTTGGCGATCATGGCACCGACGCTGGTGTCGCCATTGGCGGCAATGGTGCCGACCTGCGCGATCTCGCCTGAGGACTTGACCTTCTTGGCTCGAGCCTGGATTTCCTTGACGACGGCGGTGACGGCAAGGTCGATGCCGCGCTTGAGGTCCATCGGGTTCATGCCGGCGGCAACGAATTTGGCGCCCTCGCGCAGGATGGAAGCGGCAAGCACCGTGGCGGTGGTGGTGCCGTCGCCGGCGAGGTCGTTGGTCTTCGAGGCCACTTCGCGCACCATCTGTGCGCCCATGTTCTCGAACTTGTCGGAAAGTTCGATTTCCTTGGCCACCGTCACCCCGTCCTTGGTGATGCGCGGCGCGCCATAGGCCTTGTCGATGATGACGTTGCGGCCCTTAGGGCCGAGCGTCACCTTGACGGCGTTGTTGAGGATTTCGACACCGCGCAGCATGCGGTCACGCGCGTCGGTGGAAAATTTGATTTCCTTGGCAGACATGATTTTTTCCAGTTCGGTTGGTTGTGGCAAGACGCTTGCAGCGCGCCTGAATCAAAGCTTGGAGCATCCTTTGCGCGCCCGGCAGGGCGCGCGGCATTCCAATCAGGCGGCCTTCTTGGTAGCCACGCTCTTGTCGATGATACCCATCTCGCTCTTGTCGATGATGCCCATGATGTCGGCCTCCTTCATGATCACAAGGTCCTCGCCGTCTATCTTGACCTCGGTGCCGGACCATTTGCCGAACAGGATGAGGTCGCCGGCCTTGACGTCGAGCGCCATCAGCACGCCGCTTTCGTCCCGCGCGCCCGGCCCGACGGCGATCACTTCGCCTTCCTGCGGTTTTTCCTTGGCATTGTCGGGGATGATGATGCCGCCCTTGGATTTGGTGTCGCTTTCGGCGCGCCGAATGACGACGCGATCGTGGAGTGGCCGGAATTTCATGGGGACTCTTTCTGGGGCCGGCTTAGGCGGCCGCCCCTCTCTATAGGCGCCTTGGCACTCGATTGATAGGAGTGCCAAAAAATATTCATGGGGTATGTCAAATATTGAATGAATTATTTTGCCTGGCTATCCCTTGGTGTTCGGGCATTGCCGAATATTAATGAAATTGAATTTCTGTCTTTGAACACCTATTTTATGGTGAAGTTCACACTCACGACTTTCGCTGCAAGGGAGATTTTACCGATGGCCGAAGGCAATCAGAACATCATGGAAAAAGCTCAGGCTCGCTTCATGGAAAATCAAAAGAAAACGGCGGAGCGGAACAAGGCAACTGCCGAATATCTCTCGGAGGCCAAGGCCAGGGCGATCAAAACGGCAAGACTGAGGGAATTGCGACTGGCCAAGGAAGAGGCGGATCGCGCGGCGGCAGCTCTGAATCCGGTCGCCCCAAAGAAGAAGCGGGCGGCGCGGACAGTCAAGCAGGCCGTATCCGCATCGACGGAGGCCAAATCATGAGCCTGACATTTCCCAATCCCAGCCGCAGCTACGACGAGGCAAGCAAACGCATCCGCTTCGTCGGCCATGACGGCATGTTCCAGATTTCCTTCTCTGTCGCAACCGATGCCATCTCCAAAGTGCAGCCGGGAACGGCGGCCTCGGAAGCTACCTATCTGGCGGCCTTCGACACGGCTTCCAGCTCGATCCACGATGTCGCCAGGAATGCCTATGCCCGCACCCGCAGGAGCATATATGTGCTGACTGCGGCCGATTTTCGCTAGATCCGTCGCGATCCGTCCACAAGACGCTTTCTCGGGGCTTCCGGTCCGCCTGCATCCGCCGCGATGTCACGACTGTTCAGCCGATCGACCATCGCGTGCGCATCGCACGTGTTCATGCCGACCATGGATTGCTGCTTGAGCTCGACAGGCTGGCCGGTGAAGACGTAGAAGACGGTCCAGCTGTGAGGACGTTCCATACGCAGCGCGTAGCGGTTTGCCATCTTGGCATCCTTTAGTTTCCGCCCGATCGATGAATGTCGCTCGGTCAGGCTTGGGCGACGAAGAATATTGCCGCCAGGACAAGCACCGTCCACAAAACGACGAACAGCTTCAGGGCCAGGCTACCGTGCGCCGAGAGCAGCTCCCGAGTGCGGTTGACCAAATTCTTGATAGTCATCGACATGGTCGGCGCCGCAATCGCGACCGGCCGCGCCCTGACCCCAAGCTTTCCGAAAACAGGCAGCAGCGATGGCTCGCGCACGAAAACGACCTCGAATGTTTGGAAACCAGAATCTTCATAGCATCGTTCTTCGAACGCCCTGCACGCCAAATGAATTCGCGTCACCCTCAAGGGCGTCCGTGACGCGAAAGGCCGCGGCGTCGCGGGTTCCAGTAGCAGGGCTTATTCCCGAGATCATGAAGGTTCATAATCCGTATGAGACGCGCTGATTCGCGCTTTGCCGGGATGCCGCCATGCAACGCAGCTACGCAGCAGGGAGGTCGACGCGACGGGCGAGGGGAAAGACAATGACCGCGCCACCCGTCGAATTGCAGAAGGCCATATTCGAGGCAGTGAATGGCGATCCCGATTTATCGGCGGCACTGGGCGACGCAAGATTGTTCGACCGTGCGCCGGAAAATGTTGCGTTTCCCCACATGACCTTCGGCCGCACCAGCGTTTACGACTGGGCTACGGGCACGGAGAACAACGCCGAGCAGTTGCTGACGCTGCATGTCTGGTCGAAGTCCGAGGCCAGCAAGGAAACGCTCGACATCATGGACCTGGTCAGCGCCCGCTTGCGAGATGCGGCACTCTCGCTTGGCGAACATCGCCGCGCCTATCTCAAGCTCGAATTCGCCGAAGCCCGCTACGACGAGGACCTTTCGGCCCATCACGGGCTGCTGCGTTTCCGCGCCATGATCGAGGATGAGGGCTGACCGCCGGGCACTTTCCGTAAGAATCGGGCAATTTTGTTCTTGCTTTGTGCCGGCAGCTATGCTACTAATTTCACTATGGTGCTGATTGGCGCCAACGACCCGCCGCCGAGCGGGTTTTTTTGTTTCAGGTCGGTTTTTTTGTTTCAGGCGAGCGGGTCGGTTCGCCTGAACCTGCCTTCGGTTGCCGGATCGATTGTCCCGGATCGATTGTCGAAGTCGGCGCACACCTGAAGCGATTGCCTTCTCCGCCAAATGATGCCGGTTGTCGGCGAAGGATCGGAGGGCTAGGTTAAACTTTGGCGATTTCGCGAGACGGGCGGCGAGATGGCAATCCGGTAATCTCGCGCTTCAGGGGTGTGGCGGGCATGCATTCGAGCGTTCACCGTTCATATCACGTTCAGCACCAGCGCGTTAGAACGCTGACCATGAACATCCTTTGCTCCCACTTCCGGACCGCGGCACTGGCGCTCTCAGCCGCCGGTCTGCTTGCGTCGCAGGCGATGGCGATCCCCGTTGTCGTGCCCGAGCAGCCCCAACCGGTCGTCCTCGCCGCCTCGGACTGCTATGCGATCGGCCAGCAGGTGGCCGAGCAGAATGGCGGCACCCTGGCCAAGGCCTCGCAGTCGACACGCGGCGGCCAGCCGGTCTGCGTCATCGTCGTGCTGGTTCCGGGCAAAGAAGGGCAGCGTCCGCGTCGCTCGGAGATCGTCGTTCCGCTGAACTGAACCGTGCCGTTTCCCAGTCTGCCGGAATCGGCCTATATCTGAACAGCTTCAACAGGCCTCCCGCATGCGCGTACTCGTCGTCGAAGATGACAAGGATCTCAACCGGCAGATCGGCGACGCGCTGGTCGATGCCGGCTATGTCGTCGATCGCGCTTTCGACGGCGAGGAAGGGCACTTTCTCGGCGACACCGAGCCCTACGATGCCGTCGTGCTCGACATCGGCCTGCCGCAGATGGACGGCATCAGCGTGGTCGAGCGCTGGCGCCGTGGCGGCCGCAAGATGCCGGTGCTGATCCTGACGGCACGCGACCGCTGGAGCGACAAAGTTGCCGGTATCGACGCCGGCGCCGACGACTACGTCACCAAACCCTTCCACATCGAGGAAATCCTGGCCAGGGTGCGGGCCTTGATCCGGCGTGCCGCCGGGCATGCCTCGTCGGAGCTGACCTGCGGACCGCTGCGCCTCGACACCAAGGCCTCCAAGGCCGACGTCGATGGTGTACCGCTGAAGCTGACATCGCATGAATTCCGCCTGCTTGCCTATTTGATGCACCATATGGGCGAGGTCGTGTCCCGGACCGAACTGGTCGAGCATCTCTACGATCAGGATTTCGACCGCGATTCCAATACGATCGAGGTCTTCGTCGGACGGCTTCGCAAGAAGATGGGCATCGACATGATCGAAACCGTTCGCGGCATGGGCTACCGCATGCGTAAGCCGGAGACGTAACGCGGAACCGCTGCCTACAAAACCCGCCGTCTCGAACACGCCGTCGCTGCGGTCATGGCCGCGTTCGCTGGCGTTTCGCGTCATCGCCTTTTCCACGGTCTGGGCGATCCTCACTCTGGTCGTCATCTTCACCTTGATCACCACGCTCTATCGCCAGGCCAGCGAGCGCGGTTTCGACAGCCTGCTCTCGGCGCATCTGTTCAACCTGATCGGCTCGGTCGGCGTTTCCGAAAGCGGCCAATTGACCGGCGCTCCCGACCTTGGCGATTTGAGGTTCTCGGAGCCGAATTCCGGCTGGTACTGGTCGGTCGAGCCCGCCTCGGAAGGCGTGCACGGCGATCTCCATTCGTCGTCGATGAGCAAGGCGATCCCGTCGCCAAGCGTTGCCGAGGTGCCATTCAATGCCAGCTTCCAGCGCAGTTATTCGGCGGACGGCATCGAAGGCGAGCAACTGGAGGTGTTCGAGAGCGAGTTCGTCCTCGATGCGAAAAACCGCGCCGCGCGCTTCCGTGTCATGGGCAACCAGACCGAGCTCGAGCAGGAAATCGCCACCTTCCAGCGGCGCCTTTTGACCTATCTGTCGCTGTTCGGCGTCGGCATGATCGCCATCAATGCAATCGCCATCCTGCTCGGCCTGCAGCCGCTGCGCCGGGTCAGGAATGCCCTTGCCATGGTGCGCGAAGGAACTGCGCAACGGCTCGACGGCCGCTTCCCGGCTGAGATCGAGCCGCTTGCAAACGAGACCAATGCGCTGATCGAGAACAACAGGCGTATCGTCGAGCGGTCGCGCACGCAGGTCGGCAACCTCGCGCACTCGCTGAAGACGCCGCTGGCCGTGCTGCTCAACGAGGGGCGGGCGCTGGGTGGCGCCAAGGGCCAGCTCATCGCCGAGCAGGCCGCTTCCATGCAGAAGCAGGTCGACCACTATCTGCAACGTGCCCGCGTTGCCGCGCAGCGCGACAGCGTCGTTTACCGCACGCCGGTGGCGCCGCTGGTCCAGCGCATGGTGCGCGTGCTGCAGAAGCTCAACCCGCGGACCGCGCTCTCGCTCTCGCTGCCGGCCACCGACATCGTCTTTGCCGGCGAACGTGAGGACCTTGAGGAGCTGCTCGGCAATCTGCTCGACAATGCGATGAAATGGGCAAGGAGCGCGGTCGCCGTTTCCGTCAAGCCCATCGCCGGCAGGGAAGGGGCGGCCAATCTGTTCGAGATAGCCATCGAGGATGACGGCCCCGGCATTCCCGAAGACAAGGCGCGCGAGGCATTGCAGCGCGGACGGCGTCTCGACGAGACAAAACCCGGCAGCGGGCTCGGACTTGCCATTGTCGCCGACCTTATCAACGAGTATGGAGGCGTTCTGGCGCTGGAACGATCCGTCATGGGTGGATTGAAGGCGGTGGTTCGATTGCGGAGCCTTCAGTAATGCTTTTCCGGGCGGCTGGCTGCGGCCAAATTTCCGATAAACATCGACATTATGGCCGCGCCAGCCTGCTGACAGCGCGGCGGTCCAGCTCAAGAAAGCCGGTATTGGCATGAAGATTCGCGTCGCGCTCGTTTCCGCCCTGCTCGCCGTCTCCGGCTGTACGACGCTCGGCAAGGGCCCAGCCGTTACGGTGACACCGGCCGCCACGCCTCCCAGTGGCGCCAAGGTCGCGACGACGATCATCGCCGCCATGGGCGGCGGCCTCGTCGGTGGCTCGATCGGCACCGGCTTGAGCGAGACCGAGAAGCGCAGCGCGCTCGAGGCGGAATACAAGGCGCTTGAATATACGGCGAGCGGCCAGAAGGTGGCGTGGAAGAGCGACAGTTCGGCCCATCGCGGCGAAGTTGTCGCCGCCCAGCCCTATCGCGTCGGCTCGCAGGACTGCCGGCAATACACCCATACGGTGTTTACCGGCGCTGCCGGCGCCACCGCGCGCGGAACCGCCTGTCGCAATGCCGACGGCAGCTGGACCCCGCTGACGTAGCTCGCCGGCCGTTGATACACCGATCCCGGTCCGGCACTATCGATCGGAGCGGTCCCGTCAAAGCGTCGCAGCACGCTTGTGTTGGCAGGGCAAGGGTCTCGTTCTATTGGAAGAGCCATGCTGTTCTGGGTCATAGCCGCAATCCTGACGCTGGGCGCAAGCCTGGCGGTGCTGCTGCCGTTGGCGGGCGAAACAAAGAACACGTCCGCTGCCGGCGATCACGACCTTGAAGTCTATCGCGACCAATTGGCCGAGCTTGACCGCGACGTGGCGCGTGGCCTGATCCGGCCAATGGAGGCCGAAGAGGCGCGCGCCGAGATCGCCCGCCGCATCCTTCGCCTGAGCAATGCCGGCCCGGCCGGCACGACGGCGACACAGCGGTCGACAAGGCTGGTGGCGACCGCTGCCGTGCTGGTGGTTCCGCTGGTTAGCTGGGGCCTTTACGGCCAGCTCGGCTCACCCGACCTGCCGTCGCAGCCGCTCAGCGAACGCCTGGCCAAGAACCCCGCCGACAGCTCGGTGGACGAGCTGGTGGCACGCGCCGAAGCGCACCTTGCGGCCAACCCGTCCGATGGCCGCGGCTGGGACGTGCTGGCGCCGGTCTATCTGCGCATGCAGCGATACGCCGATGCGGTAACCGCCTACCGCAATGCCATTCGCCTTGACGGCGACAGTGCCGCCCGTCAAGCCGGCCTCGGCGAGGCGATCGCCAATGCGGCCGGCGGCATCGTTTCAGCCGACGCCCAGGCTGCTTTCGAGGCGGCGCTGAAGCTCGATCCGGCAAACCCGAAGGCCTCGTTCTATCTCGCCATGGGCTTAGCGCAGGAAGGCCGCACAGCTGAAGCGACGGCGGCTTGGCAAAAGATGCTTGCCGCCTTGCCGCAGGGCTCGCCGTGGCGCGGTGCCGTCGAGCAGGCGCTCGCTGAATCCGCCGCCCGCAACGTCGCTTCGGAGGCGCCCGCGAAAGGGCCGAGCGCCGACGATATCGATGCTGCCTCCTCGATGTCGCCGCAGGACCGGCAAGCCATGATCAGCACCATGGTTGCCGGTCTCGACGAAAAGCTTCGGCAAAATCCGCGCGACGAGGAAGGGTGGATGCAGCTCGTTCGTTCCTATGCCGTGCTGGGCAAGACAGATCAGGCGCGTGACGCACTCAATCGCGGTATCGCCGTCTTTGGCGCGGACAGCGACCAGGCCAGGAAATTCACCGCCTTTGCCGCCTCGCTCGGCGTGACGGCGACGGAGTAGACGATGACGCGCAAGCAGAAACGACTGTCGGTGATCGCTGCGGGGCTGGCCTTCCTCGGGGTTGCCACCGGGCTGACCTTCTATGCGCTCGGCCAGAAGGCCTCCTACTTCTACATGCCGGCCGATCTGGCCACCGCCAGCCTTCAGCCGGGCCAGCGTATCAGGCTCGGCGGCCTCGTCGAAAAAGGCACAGTAGAGCGTAGCCAGGGCGCCACCGTCGCCTTTTCGGTGACCGACAACCAGAAGGACGTCAAGGTTACCTATACCGGCATTCTTCCCGACCTTTTCCGGGAAGGGCAGGGCGTGATCACCGAAGGCTCGTTCGGCCCTGACGGAATCTTTGTCGCCGACAGCGTGCTCGCCAAGCATGATGAGACCTATATGCCCAAGGAAGTGGCCGACGGCCTCAAGGCCAAGGGCGTCTGGCAGGAGAGCAAGAGTGACTAGAGAGGTTCCGCAAAAGTGTTCCACGGTTTTGCGGCAAGAACCTGCGGCAAAACCTGGCGAGCGCGGCGACAATGGTTGAAACCGGACATTTCGCCCTGGTCCTGGCGTTTGCGCTGGCCCTGGTGCAGACGGTGGTGCCGCTGTTCGGTGCGCGCACCGGCAACCACAAGATGATGGCCGTCGGCGCACCCGCCGCGCTGACCGGCTTTGCCTTGACAGCGCTGTCCTTCGTGGCGCTGGCGACCGCGTATGCAGGCTCCGACTTTTCGGTGGAGAGCGTCTGGGAGAACTCGCATTCGCTGCAGCCGCTGATCTACAAGATCACCGGCACTTGGGGCAATCACGAAGGTTCGATGCTGCTCTGGGTGCTGATCCTGACCTTCTTCGGCGCGCTTGTCGCCGTCTTCGGCGGCAATCTTCCGGCGACGCTCCGGGCCAATGTGCTTGCGGTGCAGGGAGCGATCGGCGCTACTTTCTTGCTGTTCATCCTGACGACGTCGAACCCGTTCGTCAGGCTCAATCCGGCGCCCATCGAGGGCCGCGATCTCAATCCGATCCTGCAGGATCTCGGCCTCGCCATCCATCCGCCGCTGCTCTATCTCGGCTATGTCGGCTTTTCGATATGCTTTTCCTTCTCGGTCGCCGCCCTCATCGAGGGCCGCATCGACGCATCGTGGGCGCGCTGGGTGCGGCCGTGGACGCTGGTCGCCTGGATGTTCCTCACCGGCGGCATCGCCATGGGCTCCTACTGGGCCTACTACGAGCTCGGCTGGGGCGGCTTCTGGTTCTGGGATCCGGTCGAGAACGCGTCCTTCATGCCGTGGCTGGCGGGCACGGCGCTGCTGCATTCGGCGATTGTCATGGAAAAGCGCTCGGCGCTGAAGATCTGGACGCTGCTGCTGGCGATCCTGACCTTCTCGCTGTCGCTGCTCGGCACCTTCCTGGTGCGCTCCGGCGTGCTGACCTCAGTCCACGCCTTCGCCACCGATCCGACGCGCGGCGTTTTCATCCTCTGCATCCTGACGCTGTTCATTGGCGGCTCGCTGGCGCTGTTTGCCTTGCGCGCCTCCCGGCTGACGGCCGGCGGCCTGTTTCACCCGATCTCGCGCGAAGGCGCGCTGGTCCTCAACAATCTGTTCCTGACCACCGCCACCGCCACCGTGCTGGTCGGCACGCTCTACCCGCTCGTAGTCGAAGCGCTTTCGGCCGACAAGATTTCTGTCGGCGCGCCGTTCTTCAACCTGACATTCGGCCCGCTGATGGTGCCGCTGCTGGTCGTCGTGCCGTTCGGGCCACTGCTCGCCTGGAAGCGCGGCGACATTTTCGCGGTCGCCCAACGCCTGATGGCGGCTTTCGCGGCGGCGCTGCTCGCCGTGCTGGTGACCGCCCTGTTCATCGATGGCGCTTCGGTGTTGGCGGCACTCGGTGTCGGCCTTGCCTTCTGGCTGATCTGCGGCGCGTTCACCGATCTCGCCGTCAAATCCGGCTTCGGCACCGTCGCGCCCGCCACCGTGCTCAGGCGCTTCGCCGGCCTGCCGCGCTCGGTCTTCGGCACAGCGCTTGCGCATCTCGGCCTCGGCCTGACGACGCTCGGCATTGTCGGCACGCTTTGCTTCGGCACCGAAAAAATCCTGTCGATGCATGCCGGCGATACAGTCGAACTGTCCGGCCACACCCTGCGCTTCGAGGGGCTCTACCCGGCCCAGGGGCCTAACTACAGCGAGGATCGCGGCCGCTTCGCCCTGCTTGGCGCTGACGGCAGCATCGCTGGCGAGATCACCTCAGCCAAGCGCTCATACCCGGTGCGCCAGATGACAACGACCGAATCCGGCATCAGCACGATCGCCTTCAGCCAGCTCTATCTCTCGCTTGGCGACGAGGCCAGCGACGGCTCTGTAGTCGTTCGTCTGTGGTGGAAGCCGCTGGTGACGCTGATCTGGGGTGGCGGCCTGGTGATGATGGCGGGTGCGGCGATGTCGCTGCTCGACCGCCGCCTGCGTGTCGGCGCGCCGTCGTCCCGCAAGCCGGCGGGCGCCGTGCCATCGGCGAGCCCGCCATGAGCCAAAGGGTCACGCTGGCCTCGCTGGTCCTCTTGCTGGCGCTGTTGTTCGCCGGCGCCGCGCAGGCGGTCAAGCCCGACGAGGTGCTCGCCGACCCGGCGCTCGAGGCGAGGGCGCGCGTTTTGTCGGAAGGCTTGCGCTGCATGGTCTGCCAGAATCAGTCGATCGACGAGTCCGATGCCGACCTTGCCCGTGACCTGCGCATCCTTGTGCGCCAGCGCCTGGTCGCCGGCGATACCGATCAGCAGGTGATGGACTATGTCGTTTCGCGCTACGGCGAATTTGTGCTGCTGAAGCCGCGCTTCAATCTGCGCAATGCCTTGCTCTGGGGCACGCCAGTTCTTCTGCTGCTCGTTGGCGGGACGTTCATCCTGCTGGCCGCTCGCTCGCGCCGCTCGACAGCGACCGCTGCCCTGACCTCGGACGAGAAGGCGGCGTTGGACGCGATACTCCGCCGCGATTGATCCTAACATTACGAAAGTTTCATGTACCGGAAATGGCGCCGTAATGTGCGGCTCTCTATTTCCTTTGTCGAGGATGCCAATCAAGGGGCGTCCCTTGAAAAGAGGATACGAGAACCATGAATGTTGCCCCCAATTCATATCTTCGCACCCGCAAACGCCTGCTGGCCGCAGCCGCATCCCTAGCCATTGCCGGCGCGATCGGCTTTGGTGCTGTTGCCACCGGGACAGCCCCGGTTCTGGCCGATGCCGTGCGTGTCGAGGCACCGCAGGTCCCGAGCTTCGCCGATGTGGTCGAGCGCGTTTCGCCGGCGGTCGTCAGCGTGCGCGTCAAGGCCAAGATCCAGTCGACGGCCGATGACGGTTCCGGCCAGATGGACGACGAGGACGGCCTAGGCAATCTTCCCGACAATCCGCAGCTGCGCCGGTTCTTCCGCGAATTCCGCGGCTTTGGCGACCAAGGCGGCGACCAGGGTCCGAACGGAATGCGCCGTTTTGGGCACCGTGACGGCAACAACGACCAGCCGCGGCCGGTGGCGCAAGGGTCGGGCTTCTTCATCTCCGATGACGGCTATCTCGTCACCAACAACCATGTCGTCGAGGAAGGCACCGCCTTCACCGTGGTGACCAATGACGGCAAGGAACTCGACGCCAAGCTGATCGGCACCGATCCGCGCACCGACCTTGCCGTGCTCAAGGTCAATGATGGCAGCAAGTTCACCTATGTCGACTTCGCCGATGATTCCAAGGTTCGCGTCGGCGACTGGGTGGTGGCGGTAGGCAATCCGTTCGGCCTCGGCGGCACGGTTACCGCAGGCATAGTTTCGGCCCGCGGCCGCGATATCGGCGCCGGTCCCTATGACGACTTCATCCAGATCGACGCCTCGGTGAACCGCGGCAATTCGGGCGGCCCGACCTTCAATCTCAACGGCCAGGTCGTCGGCATCAACACCGCGATTTTCTCGCCGTCAGGCGGCAGCGTCGGCATTGCCTTCGATATTCCCGCTTCGACCGCCAAGCAGGTCGTGCAGGATCTGATGAAGAACGGCACAGTCCAGCGCGGCTGGCTCGGCGTCGAAATCCAGCCGGTCACGCCCGAAATCGCCGAGTCGCTTGGCCTTGGGTCCGGCAAGGGCGCGCTCGTTGCCAGCGCGCAGGACAACAGTCCCGGCAAGAAGGCCGGCATCACTGCCGGTGACGTGATCACTCAGGTGGACGGCAAGGACGTTGCTTCGCCGAAGGAACTCGCCCGTCTGATCGGCGCTTACCCGCCCGGCAAATCGGTCGATGTCACGGTGTGGCGCAACGGTAAGAGCGAGGCGGTCAAGGTCGATCTCGGCAAGCTGCCGTCGAGCGACAAGCAGGCCTCGGCCGACCAGCAGCCTGCACCCGCGCCGAAGACCGACACGCTGGCCGATCTCGGCCTGACCGTCACCAAGTCCGACAATGGCAAGGGTCTTGTGGTGACCGATGTCGACCCCGACAGCGATGCCGCCGATCGCGGCATCCAGCCCGGTGACGTCATCACCTCCGTCAATTCGACGGAAGTGACCGGCACCGGCGACATCGACAAGGCGATGGCCGACGCGGTGAAGTCCGGACGCAAGGCGGTGCTGATGCAGATCACCCGCGACGACAGCAACCGCTTCGTCGCGCTGCCTGTCGCCAAGGGCTGACGACCGGCTCGACTTTTCCGATGCGGCGGTTTTCACACCCCCGAGCCGCCGCACGGGAAAGCACGGGGCCTGAATACGTTAGTCAGTCATCGTGTTCCGCCCCAGCGGCAGCGGGCTTCCGATCGCCCGCTGCCGCTCGAACATGCCGCTCAAAGCGTGAAGCGGTTTAGGCTACGGCATGCTAAAACAAAGACTTACCGCGTATCCCTGAATCACCTTGTTCGCGATACGCCATGGAGACGGCCACGATGCATATGCCGGCCACTCAATCTTCCAGCGAAATCGCGTATAACGGTTCTATGAAGATTCTCGTCATAGAAGACGATCGCGAGGCGGCCGACTACCTGCAGAAGGCGTTCGCCGAGGCCGGCCATACCGCCCATGTCGCCGGAGACGGCGAAACCGGCTTCGCACTCGCTGATTCCGGCGACTATGACGTCATGGTCGTCGACCGCATGATGCCGCGCCGCGACGGCCTGTCCGTCATTGCCGGGCTCAGGTCCAGAGGCAATACGACGCCCGTGCTGATCCTGTCGGCGCTCGGCGAAGTCGACGACCGGGTCACCGGTCTGCGTGCCGGCGGCGACGACTATCTGACCAAGCCCTACGCCTTTTCCGAACTGCTCGCCCGCGTCGAGGTGCTGAACCGCCGCGCCAGCGCCAGGGAGGCAGAAACCGTCTACCGGGTCGGTGATCTCGAACTCGACCGGCTGTCGCATTCGGTGCGGCGCGCCGGGCGCGAGATAACGCTACAGCCGCGCGAGTTCCGCCTGCTCGAATATTTGATGCGCCATGCCGGCCAGGTAGTGACGCGCACCATGCTGCTCGAGAACGTCTGGGACTACCATTTCGATCCGCAGACCAACGTCATCGACGTTCATATCTCGCGGCTGCGCGGCAAGATTGAGAAGGGCTTCGACAAGCCGATCCTGCACACGGTTCGCGGCGCCGGCTATATGCTGAAAAGCGGCTAGAACCCCATGGCCCTTTCCGTGCCGGCCATCATGAGGACGACGGCAGCGCGGCTTTCAGCGCTTTATCTTCTGCTTTTTGCGCTGTGCGCTGTGCTGCTGGTCTTGTACATGACCTCGCTCTCGGCGCGCATGCTGACTGCCCAGACGCAGGAGACGATCAACGACGAGGTACTCGGCCTTGCCCGCGCCTATCAGCGCGGCGGCCTGCCGGTGCTGGTCCGCGTCGTCGAGCAGCGCTCCCGCCAGCCCGGCGCCAATCTCTATCTGATCGCCGATGCCAACGGCCAGATCCTGACCGGCAACGTGCAGAGCCTGGAGCCGGGCGTGATCGAGGCCGAGGGCTGGACCACCGAACCGTTCTCCTACCGCCGCTTCGGCGAGGGCGAGCTCGAGCGGCAGCGCAACCCGGTCTCCGACCCGAACGAGCCCGCCCAGAGCGAAGTACAGGCCGAAGGCGAGAAGGGCCATAATGCCATCGCCCTGGTGCTGCGCCTGCCCAACCAGATGATCATGCTGGTTGGCCGCGACCTCGGCGAGCCGGAGCGCTTCCGCGCCGTCATTCGCCGCGCCTTGATGCTGGCGCTCGGCATGATGGGCGTCGGCGGGCTGCTGATCTGGTTCTTCGTCGGGCGCGCGGCGCTGAAGCGCATCGACAGCGTGTCGGAGGCGAGCCGCCGCATCATGGGCGGCGATCTTTCCGGCCGGCTGCCGGTCACCGGCGCCGGCGACGAGTTCGACCGGCTGTCGGAAAACCTCAATTCCATGCTGGCCAGGATCGCCACGTTGAACGAGGGGCTGAAGCAGGTCTCCGACAACATCGCCCACGACCTGAAAACGCCGCTGACCAGGCTGCGCAATCGCGCCGAAGCGACGCTTTCCGGCAAGCACAACACCAGCGACTACCGACAGGCGCTGGAAGGAACGATCGCCGAATCCGATCAGCTGATAAAGACCTTCAACGCCATCCTGATGATCTCACGGCTGGAGGCCGGCTATTCCTCCGAAAGCACCACCAGGGTCGACCTGGCCGCTGCCGTGCACGACGTCGTCGAACTCTACGAGCCTGTGGCGGAAGAGGCGGGTGTGACGCTCGAAACCTCGGTACAGGGTGCCTTCGCCGTCAACGGCAATCGCGAGCTGATCGGCCAGGCGCTGTCCAATATCGTCGACAACGCGATCAAATATTCGACCGACTCGACCTCCAGGCCTACGGTTCGCGTGACGCTGGAGCGTATCGATGGCGAGATCAGGCTTGCTGTTTCCGACAACGGCCAGGGCATTCCCGACGATGTCGACCGCGCCAGGGTGACCGAGCGTTTCGTGCGGCTGGAAAAGAGCCGCTCGCAGCCGGGTTCCGGCCTTGGCTTGAGCCTCGCCAAGGCGATCATGACGTTCCACAATGGACGGCTTGAGCTTCTGCCCGGCAATCCCGGATTGTCCGTCGTCATGAGTTTTCCCGGGCGGGAGGATCGCTGATGGTGGCGAGGATGGCAGCGCGACGCCGCGAGACGGACTGGCTTTTGAAGCCGGCGGTAAAGCTCGTTCCGCTGGATGCAAGCCGCGCCAGGCAGGAATTGGCGGAGATCGCCGACGCCGCGCGGCAGGAAGAACTGCCGCGACTGGCGAAATTTCTCGCCGGCAAGGGGGTCGTCCAGGATTTCCTCGCCGCCGTTTTCGACCTGTCGCCGTTCCTGCGCGATACCGCGCGCCGCCGGCCGCGAATCCTCGATGCGCTTTTTGACGAGACCATCGAGGCGCGGCTGTCATCGATCGGCGCCGCGGTCGACAAGGCAGCGCGCGCAGAGGCCGTCTCCGAAGGCAGCCTGATGATGGAGCTGCGCCGATGCAAGGCGGAGGCGCATTTCCTGATCGCCTTGGCCGATCTCGCCGGCGAGGCCGAGACTTCGCTGACGGTGCGGCGACTGAGCGACCTTGCCGACGCCTGCACGCGTGCAGCCGTCGATTTCCTGCTCCGCGACGCGCATGAGCAAGGCAAGCTCAGTTTGCCGGATCCGAAAAATCCGGCGCAACGCTCGGGCTGGATCCTGCTCGGCATGGGCAAGCTCGGTGCGCATGAGCTGAACTTCTCCTCCGACATCGACCTCGTCGTCTTCTTCGACCCCGATGCGCCTGCCGTCGTCGATCCGCTCGATGCCACCGAGCTGTTTTCGCGCCTGACCCGCCGGCTGGTCCGCATTCTCCAGGACCGCACCGAGCACGGTTACGTCTTCCGCACCGATCTCAGGCTTCGTCCCGACCCCGGCTCGACGCCGCTGGCGATCCCGGTCGAGGCGGCGCTGCGCTACTATGAGGCGCGCGGCCAGAACTGGGAGCGCGCCGCCATGATCAAGGCGCGCCCGGTGGCTGGCGATCTTGCCGCCGGCGCCGCGTTCCTGAAGGAACTGCAGCCCTATATCTGGCGCAAATACATGGACTATGCGGCGATCGCCGACGTCCATTCGATCAAGCGCCAGATCCACGCCCACAAGGGCCATGGCGAGGTCGCGGTCAAGGGCCACAACGTCAAGCTCGGCCGCGGCGGCATCCGCGAGATCGAGTTCTTCGTCCAGACCCAGCAGCTCATCGCCGGCGGTCGCTTTCCCGAACTGCGCGGCCGCGAGACCGTGCCGATGCTTGGCGAACTCTCCGCGCGTGGCTGGATCACTGCGGATGCGCGCGAGGCGCTCACCAGGCAATACTGGTTCCTGCGCCGCGTCGAGCACGCCATCCAGATGGTTGCCGACCAGCAGACGCACATCCTGCCGGAGGACGAAGAGGGGCTGGAGCGCGTCGCCCGCATGCTGGGCTTTGCCGATGCGGCAGGCTTTGCCGAAGCGTTTCGCGCGGCGCTGCACCAGGTCGAGCGCCACTATGCAGCGCTGTTTGAAACCGCGCCGGAGCTTTCGGCAGGCATCGGCAATCTGGTCTTTACCGGCGACGTCGACGATCCCGACACCTTGCAGACCCTGAAGCGGCTCGGCTTCCAGCGGCCGAGCGACATCTGCCGGGTTATCCGCGGCTGGCACTTCGGCCGGTATCGCGTCACCCGGTCGGCGGAAGCGCGCGAGCGGCTGACCGAACTGACGCCGGCGCTGCTGCAAGCCTTCGGCCAGACGCGGCGGGCGGACGAGGCAGTGATCCGCTTCGACGAATTCCTTGCCGGCCTGCCTGCCGGCATCCAGCTGTTTTCGCTGCTGCATTCGAACCCGGCTTTGCTGAAGCTGATGGCGACGATCATGGGCGCGGCACCGCGGCTGGCCGCCATCATCACGCGCCGGCCACATGTCTTCGACGGCCTGCTCGATCCGGCGCTGCTGAGCGAATTGCCCAACCGCGCCTATCTGTCGGCGCGTCTTGCCGCCTTCCTCGAAGGCGACAGGGCCTATGAGGATGTGCTCGACCGACTGCGCATATTTGCTTCGGAGCAAAAGTTCCTGATCGGCGTAAGGCTGCTTGCCGGGTCAATCGATCCGCCGCGCGCCGGCCGCGCTTTTTCCGACCTCGCCGATCTGACCATCGAGGCGGCATTGCAGACGGTGACGGCGGAATTTGTGCTGCGTCATGGCCGTACTGCCGGCGGCAGGGTCGCACTGCTCGGCATGGGCAAGCTCGGCAGCCGCGAACTGACGGCAGGTTCCGACGTCGACCTCATCCTGCTCTACGATCACGACGCCGATGCCGAGGAGTCCGACGGCGACAAGCCGCTTGCCCCGTCGCATTACTACAGCCGGCTGACGCAGCGGCTGATCGCCGCCGTTTCCGCGCCGACCGCCGAGGGCGTGCTCTACGAGCTCGACCTTCGCCTTCGGCCGTCCGGCAATAAGGGGCCGGTGGCCACGCATGTCGACGCCTTCAAGAAGTATCAGCGCCAGGACGCCTGGACATGGGAGCACATGGCGCTGGCGCGAGCCCGCGCGATCGGCGGCGATGCCGAGCTCTGCCGCGAGGTCGAAGGGGAAGTTGCCGCAGTGCTCGCTCTGCCGCGCGATCCAGTCAAGGTGATGGCCGAGGCATCCGAGATGCGCGCCATGGTCGACAAGGAGAAGCCGCCGCGCGATACCTGGGACATCAAGCTGATCCCGGGCGGCCTCATCGATCTCGAATTCATCGCCCAGGTTGCGGTGATTACCGGAAAGATCGAGGCAGGCCGCAGGGCCACCGGCACGGCTGACATCCTGTCGCGCCTGGCGCCGGATTTCGCCAGCGCCCAGGTCAGGCAGGAACTGGTGGATGCCTATTCGCTCTATCTGGCGCTGACCCAGATAATACGGCTTTGCCTTACCGGCGCGTTCGAACGCGACGACGTTCCGCCAGGGCTTTCGGATCTGCTTCTGGCGGTCACCGACCTGCCGGATTTCGGTGTGCTTGAAGCGCACCTCAAGGAGACGTCGCAGAAGGTCAGAAAGGATTTTGACCTTTTGCTTCGTGCGAAACAACCGTGACGGCAATCGGCCGAACGGGCGAGAGCATCGGAGCCAAAAGTGGCGACCTGCTTTGGGAGCTTCCGATGCTCAAACAAGGAGATAGAGCGGGGATTGAAGATCTGCCGCTCTAGCATCGGGGGTGACGATGCAACAGGAGAAGACCATGAGAAAGACGACCAGACTTGCACTCGTTTTCGCAGCCCTGGCCGGCGCCGTCGGCACCGCTGCCTATGCAGACGAGCACTCCGGCGCCGGGCCGCGCGAGGGCATGATGATGCGCCTCGGTAAGGTCATGAAGGACAATGACGGCACCATCACCTTCGACCAGTTCTCCGACGCCATGAACGCGCGGCTGAAGAAGATGGTCGCCGACAATGGCGGCAAGCTGACCGTGGCACAGCTCGCCGACGCGCTGGAGAAGGCACGCTTCGAGCAGATGGCCAGGCGCATCATCGCCCGCTACGACACCAAGGGCGACGGCACGCTGACCGCCGACGACATCACCAGCCGCCAGAAGAAGGTGTTCGCCATGCTCGACCGCGACAATGACGGCAAGATCGAGAAGAACGAACTGCCGAAGGGTCCCGGCCGTCACCACCAATGGGGCGGCGACGGCAATGACGGCATGCAGTGAGAATTAATAACCTCTCCGGCGGCGCGAGCCGCCGGAGACTTATTTTGTCGTTTCAGGCAGCGGCCTTGACCGCCTGCGTGGCTTTCTTGATCGGGATGCGTACCGAGACGATCGTGCCGACGCTTTCGGTCGAGCGGATCTTCAACGCGCCACCCTGAAGCTCGGCCAGCGAGCGCGAGATGGCGAGGCCGAGGCCGGAGCCGGCATGGCTCTTGGAGAACTGGTTTTGCACCTGTTCGAACGGCCGCCCGAGCTTGCTCAGCGCCGCCTTCGGGATGCCGCAGCCATTGTCCTCGATCGTCAGGATCAGCGCGCTGGAAATGCTGCGGGCCCTGACCGAGATGTGGCCGCCTTGCCCGGTGAACTTCACGGCATTCGATAACAAATTGATGAGGATCTGCTTGATCGCCCTGCGGTCGGCGAACAGCGTCAGCGAATCGGCGATGCGGGTTTCGACGGTGATCGATTTTTCCGCCGCCTGCAGCGAAACGACGCGAACCGTTTCCCTGATCAGCGGGCAGAGATCGATTTGTTCCTGATCCAGCGCGAACTGGCCGGCCTCGATCTTCGACATGTCGAGGATATCGTTGATGACGCCGAGAAGATATTTGCCGCTGCCGTTGATGTCGGTGGCATACTCTTCGTAGCGCGGCGAACCCAGCGGCCCGAACAGGCCCCGTTCCATCAGTTCCGAAAAGCCGATGATCGCGTTGAGCGGCGTGCGCAACTCGTGCGACATATTGGCCAGGAATTCAGATTTGGCCCGGTTCGCCGCTTCCGCCCGCTCGGTTTCCTTCATGTATTTGCGATTGAGCTCGACGAGTTCGCGGGCCCGTTCTTCTTCCGCCCGACGGGCAAGGCTGAGGTCGTGGATCGTTGCCATCAAACGGCGCTCGCTGTCGACCAGCTTCTCCTGGTGCAGCTTGATCTGGGTGATGTCGGAGCCGACCGAGACGGTGCCGCCGTCCCTTGTCCGCAATTCGTTCACCTGAAGCCAGCGGCCGTCGGCAAGCTGGCGCTCGAAGGTCACGCCCCCCTGCGGTCCGTTGGTATTGGCAAGCCGCCGCTCCGAGGCGAACGCCAACATGCGTTCATCCAGCACGGCGCGCGGGGCGCCCGGCATCACGTCGCGATCCGACAGGCCGTTATCCTGCTGGTATTTGGAATTGCACATGATCAGGCGCTCGGACGAATCCCACAGCACGAAGGATTCGTTGATGTTTTCGATGGCTGTCCTCAGGCGCAGGTCCGCGGCTTCGGAGCGCAGCGCCAGGTGCCGCTGCTCGGTGACGTCGACGGCGATGCCGATCAGCTGGATCTCCGGGGCTTCCGGGTCGATAACCTGTGCTCTTGCCCGCATCCAGACCCATTGCCCGTCGGCATGACGCATCCGGAACACCTGGTCGATGTGGTCGATCTCGCGCCCGACGATCCTGTTGGCGAGTTCAAACAAATCGCCGTCCTCGGGATGGATGATTTCGTCGACTTCGCCGAACGACAGCATCGTGTCGCAAGGCTCGTAGCCCAGCATGTCGTACATCGAGCGCGACCAGTACATCTTGCCGCGCACCATGTCCCAGTCCCACAGGCCGCAGCGGCCGCGCACCAGCGCCATGTCGATGCGCTGGTGGGCTTCGAGATAGATGCGGTCGGCGGCCTGGGCGCGCGCCGCCTGGCCGAAATAGGCGTAGAGGATGATGATCAGCACGCCGGCCGTCAGCACAAACAGCGTGACGTTGAGCGAGACCGTCTTGCGCCAGGTGTCAAAAACTGCCTCCTGCGGCACAAAGGCTGCCGCGGCACCCCTTCGGCCATTCGCCAGGCTCACCGCCGCGTACCAGTCCTGTCCGCCGATGCTGACCTCCATCACCCCGGCGCGGTCGCCGAACATGAACAGCGGCTGCCCGCCCTGCACGACGCCATCGAGCGATCGCCCCTCCCAGTGCGTCGACTGCGGCGATACGGCAATGATCTTGAAGGCGCTGTCGGTGATCGCCAGTACGTGGCTTCGGCCCATCGCGCCCTGACGGCCGGTTCCCTCCAGCAGGTCCTGGATCGCGCCGGGCGTCGAAACCATGGTCGCGTCGGCAGCGATCGAACTGGCCAGTTGGCCCGCGGCCAGCGCAAGGATCGCCTTGGCGTCGCGCTCGATCTCGTCGCGCTCGTTCATCAGCGACAGAAAGCGCAATACTGCAATGATCAACAGAAAGATGATGATGAGGGCCGGTATCGATCGCCGCAACAGCGGCTCGGCTGCCAGCAGCCGTCGGTAGGCAGGTTCGGCGATGAGCCGCGTATTGCCGGCGAGACCGTCGCTTCGCGCCTCGCGTCGCTCAAAAGCCGTCCCACCGGGCGCGCCCCACGCGTCCGCCTTCGCCATAAATGGCACTCCCCGATTTTCAATCTGCTTGACGATCCGGCAACGCCGCACTTCCGAATCGTCTGTAAAGAATCAAAGGTGATTCGCCTTGTCCAGAGGCGCGGCGAAAAAAGATTAAAAATCGACTAAAATAATGCGGTTTTCGGGCGAGACGCCATTGTGGTGGTGAGCCGGCGCGTTGTCAGGCCAGCGTGCGCTCGACGATGTCTCGCAAATCGGCCGACAGCTTCTCTGCATTGGCGATCGAAAGCAGCGCCTCCCTTGCCTTGGCCTGCCGCACCGGTTCGAGCGACCGCCAAGACCTGAGCGCCGTCGCCAGCCTGGCGGCCACCTGCGGGTTGCGCTTTTCCACCTGCAGCACCGTTTCGACGAAAAGCCGGTAGCCCTCGCCGTCGGCGCTATGGAAGCCGGTCTGGTTGGCGCTGGAAAACGTACCGATGAGTGAGCGCACCCGGTTCGGGTTGGCCATCGAGAACGTCGGGTGGCCGGTCAAAGCGCGCACCGCATCGACGGTTTGCGGGCCGGGCACACTGGCCTGGATCTGGAACCATTTGTCCATGACCAGCGCATCGGTTGCATATCTCGCCTCGAAATCGGCCAGCGCCTTGGTCGCCTCCGGTGAGCCGTGGTGACGGTGCGCAAGCACGGTCAACGCCGCGGCCCGGTCGGTCATGTTGGTCGCCGACTGGAAGTGCCGGGCAGCGAGTTCCGCGCCTCCCGGCAGCAAGCAGAGATAATCCAGCAGGACATTGCGCAGTGCACGCCGCCCGGCACTGGTCGCATCCGGGCTGAACGGACCATTGTCGGCGAGCCGATCGTAAAGTTTGGAGAATATCTCGCTGTTGGTCTCGGCGATCGCAACCACTAGCGCCTCGCGCGCCGCGAAAATGGCGTCGGGGTCGATGTTCTTGCCAATGTCGCGGGCGATATCGGCCTCGCCGGGCAGCGCCAGCGCCAATGCCCGATAGGCGGGTTCGAGTGCTTCGTCGCCGGCTATCTTGCCCGCAAGCTCGGTCAGCCGGGCGCTGAACTCGGGTTGCCTGTGGTCCAGGATCTGACGGAAGGCTGCAATCAGGGCATCGGTCAAAAGCGTGTTGAACGCCTGCCAGCGCGAGAAGGCGTCGCTGTCATGGCCAGCCAGAAAAAACTGGTCGTCGGGCCGTTGCTCGACCGAAAGCGTCACCGGCGCCGAAAAGCCACGGTTGAGCGACATGGCCGGACGCTCGGCAATCCCGGAAAACCTGACGACATGGCGACGTTTGCGGATATGGATGACACTGTCCTCGACGTTCGCCCCTTCGACGCCGCTATGCGCTATCGCCTCGCCACCGGCGCCAACCAGGCCGAAGGCAAGCGGAATGTGCATCAGCCGCTTGCGGCTTTCCGCCGGTGTTGGCGGCACCGACTGCTCGATTTCGAGCGTGAATTCTCGCGCCGCCGGATTATATGCTGAACTGACGGTCAGGTTCGGCGTACCGGCCTGATGGTACCACAGCGAAAACTGCGACAGGTCGCGACCGGAGACGTCTTCGAACACCTTGATGAAGTCTTCGATCGTCGCCGCCTGGCCGTCGTGACGTTCGAAGTACAGGTCCATGCCGGCGCGGAACGTCTCGGCGCCGAGGATGGTATGGATCATGCGCACGACTTCCGAGCCCTTTTCGTAGACCGTCGCCGTGTAGAAATTGTTGATCTCGCGGTAGCGGCGCGGCCGCACGGGATGCGCCAGCGGCCCCTGGTCCTCGGGAAACTGATGGGCGCGCAGCGTACGCACCTCGGCGATGCGCTTGACGGCGCGCGAGCGCTGATCGGCGGAGAATTCGTGGTCGCGGAAAACGGTCAGGCCTTCCTTCAGGCAAAGCTGGAACCAGTCGCGGCAAGTGATTCTGTTACCTGTCCAATTGTGGAAATACTCATGGGCAATGATGGCTTCGATGTTGGCGAAATCGGCGTCCGTCGCGGTTTCCTGGTCGGCCAGCACATACTTGTCGTTGAAGATGTTGAGACCCTTGTTCTCCATCGCGCCCATATTGAAGTCGGATACGGCGACGATGTTGAAGACATCGAGGTCGTATTCGCGGCCGAACGCCTCCTCGTCCCATTTCATCGAGCGTTTCAAGGCATCCATGGCGTAGCCGGCGAGCCTCTCCTTGCCCGGTTCGACATAGATTCCGAGCTCGACGTTGCGGCCAGACAGGGTAACGAAACTGTCCGAGATCTTGCCGAGGTCGCCCGCCACCAGCGCAAACAAATAGGACGGCTTGGGGAACGGGTCGTGCCAGACCGCATAGTGCCTGCCGCCGGCAAGTTCGCCGCTGCCGGCCGGGTTGCCGTTGGACAAAAGCAGCGGCGCCTCACGGCGCTGAGCTTCGATGCGCACCGTATAGACCGACAGGATGTCGGGGCGGTCGAGGAAATAAGTGATGCGGCGAAAGCCTTCGGCCTCGCACTGCGTGCAATAGACGTCGCTGGAGCGATAGAGGCCCATAAGCGCTTCGTTCCGCGCCGGCGCCAGCACGGTTTCGATTCTCAGTTGGAAGCGCCTTGCCGCAGGGGGGCTGACGATTGTCAGTTGATCGGGCGTGGCGAGAAAATCCGCAGGGCTCGTTTCCTGGCCGTCGATGGCGATGCTGCTGAGCGTCAGCCCGTCGCCATCGAGCACCAGCGGCACTGATGCCGCAATCCCGTCGCGGCGTTCGACCGCCAGCACGGCGGTGACATGCGTTGCTTCAGGTGAAAGGCGGAAAGTCAGGCTGGTTTCCGGAATGAGATAATCGCTGGGGCGATAGTCTTCGAGCTTGAAGACCTGGCCGGTATCGGTGCGCATTCCTTGATTTTTCCTGTCGATCCGGGAGTGGCGGGCGGGTCCGCTGGTCCAAATAAATTGAAGTCTGCGCTCTTTACACGAAACACTCCCTCGACAAAACTGCAGCGACGTCTATTTCAGGCGATCATTTCCCAAGCATCATCGCGAGGCTTCCATGACCGTCGTCACGCCGAAATTCGGGATGGGCGCCTCGGTGCTGCGTCGCGAGGCCTTCAAGGGCGCCGGGGAGGCGAGTACGATCGGGTCGACGCGTGCCGCGCTCAATGAGGTGACCGACGCTCTCTATAGCGCCTACGGCATCAGACATATCGACATGCCCGCAACGCCGGCGCGCATCTTGGCGGCGATCCAGGAAGCAAAAGGGGCGTGACAGCCGAACGGGACTTGCCAGTGCTTGCTGCCGGCGACCACGCCGGCGAACACAGCACGCTGACCGGGATCGTGCTCAAGATCGTATCGGTGGCGGTCTTCGTCGGCATGTCGTCCTGCATCAAGGCGGCAGGCACGGTGCCGGCGGGCCAGATCGTCTTTTTCCGCTCCTTCTTTGCCATCTTTCCGATCATCGCCTTCCTCGCCTTCCAGGGGAAACTCGGCACCGCCTTTTCGACAAAGCGCCCGCTCAACCACATTGCGCGCGGTGTTGTCGGGGTTTGCGCCATGGGGCTCGGCTTCTTCGCGCTGACGCGGCTGCCGCTGCCCGAGGCGATTACGCTGAACTACGCGCAGCCGCTGCTGGTCGTGGTGTTCAGTTCGATCTTCCTCGGCGAAGCCATCCGCATCTATCGCTGGAGCGCGGTTGCCGTCGGCCTGGTCGGGGTGCTGATCATCTCGTGGCCGGAACTGACGCTGCTGGGCTCGGGCGCTGCCCTTGGCGACCAGGAGGTGCTCGGCGTCATCGCCGCCCTCATGGCCGCGGCGATCTCGGCCATCGCCATGCTCCTGGTGCGCAACCTCATCCAGAGCGAGCGGACGGCGACCATCGTGCTGTGGTTCTCTGTGACGGCGAGCGTCATGGCGCTGCTTTCGCTGCCATTCGGCTGGCAGGCGCTGACGCCAGTGCAGGCGGGGCTTCTGATTGCCGCGGGTTTTTGCGGCGGGCTCGGCCAGATCCTGATGACCTCGGCCTATCGCCATGCCGAAGCTTCGGTCGTCGCACCGTTCGAATACACCTCGATGATCCTCGGCGTCGTGGTCGGCTATCTGGTCTTTGGCGACGTCGCCACGATCAACATGCTGGTCGGCGGCATTATCGTCGTCGCAGCGGGCATTTTCATCATCTGGCGTGAGCGCCAGCTCGGCCTCGAACGCACCCGCACGCGCAAGGCGATCGCGCCACAGGGGTGATCAGCCTTTCGCCGCGTCGGCCCGCCCTTTCGCCAGCCGCACCAGCACCGCCCGCGTCTGCTCGTCGGCCGGGAAAAAGGATTCGATCGCCAGCTCCGACAACGTCACGTCGAGCGGCGTGCCGAATACGGTGATGGTGCTGATGAACGACAGCATCGCGTCGCCATGGGCAAGCTTGAGCGGATGGACAATCGCATCCGGTTCGACCGGCGCCGGCCGGCTGCCTTTGAGGCCGGACGGATAGGCCCGAAGCTCGCGCTCGAGCTCGACCAGCACCGGATCGGCGGTAGCATCGTTCTGCTGCTTCAGCCGCTCCAGAAGATGCGTCCGCCATTCCGCAAGGTTGACGATGCGCGGCGCGATGCCGCCGGGATGCAGGCTGAGGCGCAGCACGTTGACCGGCGGCGTCAGCAATGAGGCATCGGCGACATTGGCGAGGAACGGGCCTATGGCGGCGTTCGCCGACACCAGGTTCCAGTGCCGGTCGACGGCAAGCGCCGGGAACGGCTCGTGCGCCTTGAGCACGGTCTCGACCGCCGCCATCGCCGGCGCCATCGAGGCATCGTCAAGCGGCCGCTCACTGAAGCTCGGGGCAAAGCCGGCGGCCAGCAGCAGCTGGTTGCGCTGCCTGAGCGGGATCGAAAGCTGCTCGGCCAGATGCAGCACCATATCGCGCGAGGGTGCGGCGCGGCCGCTTTCGACGAAGCTCAGATGCCGCTGCGAGATCTCGGCCTCCATGGCGAGGTCGAGCTGGCTCATGCGCCGGCGTGTACGCCATTCGCGAATGAGACTGCCGGCGGAAATCTGGACTGCTGTCATGACGAGATGACTAGGCCGGTGGGAGAGGGATTTCAATTACCTGGGAAGTCATCGGCACTGCCTTTCCCTTCTCCACCACAGAGAGAAGGAAGAGGCGCGCGAACCTCAACTCAGCGCCCGCAACTTCGCCTTCACTTCGAGGAAATCCCGCCACGCCAGCTTCTTGTGCGCCGGCGTCCTCAGGAGATAGGCCGGATGCAGGGTCGGCATGGCGGAAATTGCGACGCCGGATGGGGTCGTGTGGACGCGCCAGTTGCCGCGCAGCCGCAATATGCCTTCGGAGGTGTTGAGCAGGGTCTTTGCCGACGGGCCGCCGAGATTGACCAGCACTTTCGGAGCAACCAACTCGATCTGCCGTTCGATGAACGGCCGGCATATCTCGGTCTCGTGTGGCGTCGGCGTGCGATTGCCCGGTGGCCGCCAGGGAATGACATTGGCGATGTAGACTGAATTTCGATCAAGACCGATCGCGGCCAGGATGTGGTCGAGCAGCCGGCCAGAGCGGCCGACGAACGGCAGGCCCTCTATGTCCTCGTCGCGGCCCGGCGCTTCGCCGACCAGCATCACCTCGGCAGTCGGATTGCCGTCGGCGAACACCAGGTTCTTGGCCGTGAATTTGAGATTGCAGCCGTCGAATGCCGCCACGTGTTGGCGAAGCTCGTCGAGGTTTGCCGCCGACCTCGCCAGTTGGCGCGCCAACGCCGCCTGCGCCTCGTCGGGCACCGTTGCGGTGGCCGGAGGCGTTCGCACTACCGGTGCCGTGTTCGGTCTCTCGCCCATTTCGGCGCGCGACACGCTCGTCGAGCGTTGCGGCGCCGCATTTTCACCGGCCGGCAGAGCGGCCGCCGCGGGTACCCGCTCCGGCGGCCTGGCTTCTGCAAACCTGTTTACCGGCTGTTCTTCAAGTGCCTCATCGACGCCAGCGCTGGCGTAGAAGGCCAGCAGTTCGGCGAGATCGGCTCGGTTATTGTGGGGGGCGGCAGTCATGGTTTCACATTCGGCCGCGGAGCTTGAATTTGCAAGTTCAGCTCGACGGTATACGCGGATCCTGCACCAGATAGAACGTCCAGCGCGGCGTGTAGTCGGTGATCAGGAAATAGAAGCTGGCGGTCTTCAGCGGGTCGATCTTGCCGTTCTTGAACAGCAGGCGGTCATACGGTTCGAAATTGCGGTCGAAATCGGCGTAGCTGCTCGACCAGATATTTTCGGGCGTTTTGTTGCGCTGGTCGAACGACAGGCCGTCGCCGAACACGCTCGGCTGGTCGAGGATCTCCTGGAGTTCGAACTGGAACTCGACCCAGGCCTGGCCGCTATTGTTGAGCACGTCGATGCGCATGTACATCAGCCCATTGGCGAAGTCTCCAGCCTTGCCGAACGGCTGGATCGGCTTCGTCGTGCGAATGGCCAGCGTTACCGGCGTCGCTGAATTCAGCTCTTCGGTGATGACGAGCGGATCCTCCTTCGTGCCGACGCCCGAAGCCCCGGTGATGCGGAAGCCGCCGCGCTCGTCGGAAAAGGAGTAGGCGCCGGTCGCCCAGACCAGTCGTGGGTCGGCGCGGGCATCGACGGCCGCCAGCGGCAGAAGCGCCAAGAACGCCGCACGGCAAATCCGGCCGGGCGTGAAAAAAAAGCGCGTCGATGAAAAGCCAGCCGGCCCGAATATGCGCATGGCGGGAAGTATGGCCGATAAGTAAGCCGTCGAACAATTAAAAACATCAGTGCGACATATCCTTACAAACGGAATAGGATTGAAGATTGGTGCTCGCCACCGCGAATCTGTGCGGCAGGACGCGACTTTTGACGAAATCGGTATTGTCACGTCCGCGCCGGTTTCCCGTCGCTATTTGATGCGCTATGCAGCGCGTGAGCCAGCAAGATGCTGGGAATAGCGAGCCAGTGAGGGGTCGATGAGCGATATCGAACGCGAAAGCATGGAATTCGACGTGGTCATCGTCGGCGCCGGCCCGGCCGGCCTCGCCGCCGCGATCCGTCTCAAGCAGGTCAATCCCGAGCTTTCCGTCGTCGTGCTGGAAAAGGGCGGCGAAGTCGGCGCGCACATCCTGTCCGGCGCCGTCGTCGATCCGATCGGCATCGACCGGCTGTTGCCCGGCTGGCGCGAAGAGGAGGGTCATCCCTTCAGGACACCGGTCACCGACGACCATTTCTTGGTTCTCGGCGCCGCCGGTTCGTTCCGTCTGCCCAATATCCTGATGCCGCCGCTGATGAACAATCACGGCAACTATGTCGTCTCGCTCGGCAATGTCTGCCGCTGGCTGGCGACAAAGGCCGAGGCGCTGGGCGTCGAGATCTATCCGGGCTTTGCCGCGGTCGGCCTGCTCTACAACGAGGCCGGTGCGGTCACCGGCGTCGTCACCGGCGACATGGGCGTCGAGAAGGACGGCACGCACGGCCCGGGCTTTGCGCCGGGCATGGCGCTGATGGGCAAATATGTCTTGATCGGCGAGGGCGCGCGCGGCTCGCTGGCCAAGCAACTGATCGCCAAATATCAGCTTTCCGACGGTCGTGAGCCCGGAAAATACGGCATCGGCCTCAAGGAACTCTGGCAGGTCAAACCGGAAAACCACCGGCCGGGCCTTGTCCAGCATTCCTTCGGCTGGCCGCTCGATATGAAGACCGGCGGCGGCTCCTTTCTCTACCATCTCGAGGACAATCAGGTGGCAGTCGGCTTCGTCGTTCACCTGAACTACAAGAACCCCTATCTGTCGCCCTTTGACGAGTTCCAACGCTTCAAGACCCATCCGGCGATCCGCGGCACCTTCGAGGGCGCCAAGCGGCTGGGCTATGGTGCCCGCGCCATCACCGAAGGTGGCTGGCAGTCGGTGCCGAAACTGTCCTTCCCCGGCGGTGCGCTGATCGGCTGCGCGGCCGGCTTCGTCAACGTGCCGCGCATCAAGGGCTCGCACAATGCCGTGCTCTCCGGAATGCTGGCCGCCGAGCATGTCTGTGATGCGATAGCCGCCGGCCGCGCCAATGACGAGCTGGCCTCCTACGAGGCCGCCTGGCGCGCCACCGACATCGGCAAGGACCTGAAGAAAGTGCGCAACGTCAAGCCGCTATGGACGCGCTTCGGCACCATTGTCGGCGTCGGCCTTGGCGGGCTCGACATGTGGCTGAACACGCTGTTCGGCTTCTCGCCCTTCGGCACGATGAAGCACGGCAAGGCTGACTACGCCACGCTGGAACCGGCCGCCGCGCACCAGAAGATCGCCTACCCGAAGCCGGACGGGGTGCTGACCTTCGACCGGCTGTCGTCGGTGTTCCTGTCCAACACCAACCACGAGGAAAACGAGCCGGTGCATCTGCTCGTCGCCGACATGGACCTGCAGAAGCGCTCCGAACATGACGTCTATGCCGGGCCCTCGACGCGTTACTGCCCGGCTAGCGTCTACGAATGGGTCGACAAGGACGGCAATGCCGCCGCCGATCCTGCGGCCAAGGATGTGCGCTTCGTCATCAACGCGCAGAACTGTGTGCACTGCAAGACTTGCGATATCAAGGACCCGAACCAGAACATAAATTGGGTGCCGCCACAGGGCGGCGAGGGCCCGGTCTACCAGAACATGTAAGTCACAAGGTTTGCTCCGGACCAAACAAGATGAGGAGCAGCGCAACCATAGGATTGTTGAATAGACCGCCTGCCTGTGTTTCCTTTCTGTGACGACAGGGAGGAAGGAAAATGCGTCTGGCAGTTCTGACGAGCGCTGTGGCGATCGGGGCGTTGTGCACCCCTTTAGCCTTGGCCGACACTAAAGTATTGGTCAAGACACGAACTTATAACATTGCCGGAACCACCGGCGCGGCCCTGATCGAGGCCATGGATCGCAGTGGGCCGAAGCACGGCTTCATGACCCACGCCATCGCGCAGACCGGCTACAGCGTCGATGATTGGACCTTCGACGCCTATACGGAAAACGGCGTCTGCCGCCTGCGCCAGGCCAACGGGACGCTCAATCTCTTCTATACCTATCCCAAACTGGCCTCAGCCACGTCGCCGGCACTGCAGAAGCGGTGGAAGCGGTTCCTCGCTGGCGTCCGCGCCCATGAAGAGACCCATGGCCGCATCGCCAGACAGATGATGCGGGCCACCGAAAAGTCGGTTCGAGGGCTGACAGTCGATGATGACCCGCACTGTTTCGAGGCACGTCGCGAGGCAAAGCGCCGGATCAATGCCATCTATGCCGAATATGAAGCAAAGCAGAAGGCCTTCGATGCGCGCGAGCATCGCGACGGCGGCCCCGTCGAGCACCTCATCCGCGCTTTTGTGGGCCAATAATAAGCCAGGGTAGAGATTGGACTGCGGATTTTTCAGCTTCGGGCCCCGCCAGGCAGCGCCGCAAATGCGGTCGCCGTCTGGTGCTCGTCGAGCGGCTCTTGTCCACCCGAGCGCAGCGAAAATTCCACCAGCACCGGCAGATGGTCTGAGCCGGTGTCCCCAAGGGTCGACGCCGAACGGATGGCGATAGCGCCCTTGCTGAAAACCTGGTCGATCGGCAGTCCGGCGAAGCGCAGGAAATCCGGCAGCTTTCTGTAGAGCCAGGTCGGCCCGACCGATGGCATTACAGTCAGCTTGCCAAGCGATGCGACGCGCCGCACAGCGGCGCTCCATGGCGCTGCGTTGCAGTCGCCCGCCAGGATCGACGTCTCGCCAAGCGAGACGATTTCGTTCGACAGTCCGTCAATCTGCCGTGATTGGTTGTGCGGCCATGGCCAGGTGAGGTGGATGGCGGCGACATCGACGTCGGTTCCGCCGAAATCGACCGTAGCGATTGCCATCGCGCCGCGGCTGTCGCAGTGCGGCTCTGTGCCCGCGGCAAACGGTCGTCTGGACAGCAGCGCAACGCCGAACACGCCATTGGGATACGGGCAGAGGATCCGGTAGGGATAAGCGCCGGACAGCAGCCCAAGCTTTGCCTTCCACATTTCGGACACCTCATCGAGGGTGATCACATCAGGCTGGGTCCGGCCGATCAGCGACAGCACCTTCTCAGGCGTTGGATTGTTGAACCTGAGGTTCATCTGCAGCAGGCGGTAGACCGCCTCGCCGCCGGGCCTGGCGTCGTAGGCGGCCTGCACCTGCCATAGCCGCGAAAGCGGCAAGGCATTCGACGTGGTGGCAAAGGCGGCCACCGCAAACAGCAATCCGGCGGCGGCCTGCAGGCGAAACGAGGTGGCGAGCAGCGGCAGCGCGCAAAGCGCCATCAAGAAGGCAAAATGAACGCGGAAATGAGCAAAAGAATCGAAGGCCGGATGCAGCGATCCGAAGAACCCGGCCACCAGCGCGACCGAGAGTGCAAGCATTGCGACGAACGCCAGCGCAACCGTCATGTCTCGAACACGTGCCATCGCTTTGTCTATCGGCAGAAATGCGGCTCAATCAAGATGACGAAACGTCCTGCCGTGGACCGACACATGCGATCGGCAGCTACTGGAAGGCAGTTTCCGAAAAGCTCCTGAGCTTGCGCGAATGCAGCCGCTCCATCGGCATTTCGGCCAGCTTCTCCATCGCCCTGATGCCGATGGTCAAATGCTGCGCCACTTGCCGCTTGTAGAATTCGGTCGCCATGCCAGGCAGCTTCAATTCGCCATGCAGGGGCTTGTCGGAGACGCAAAGCAGCGTGCCATAGGGCACCCGGAAGCGAAAGCCGTTGGCGGCGATCGTCGCCGATTCCATATCGAGCGCGATCGCCCGCGACTGCGACAGCCGCTGCACCGGCCCGCGCTGGTCGCGCAACTCCCAATTGCGGTTGTCGATGGTGGCGACGGTGCCGGTGCGCATGATGCGCTTGAGGTCGTAGCCGGAAAGCCCGGTGACCTCGGCGACCGCTTCCTGCAGCGCCACCTGGATTTCAGCCAACGGCGGAATCGGCACCCAGACCGGAAGGTCGTCGTCGAGGACATGGTCTTCCCGTACATACGCATGCGCCAGCACATAATCCCCCAGCGCCTGCGTGTTGCGCAGACCGGCGCAATGGCCGAGCATCACCCAGGCATGCGGCCGGAGCACCGCGATATGGTCGGTGATCGTCTTGGCGTTGGAAGGGCCAACGCCAATATTGACCATGGTGATGCCGCCATGGTTCGGCTTCTTCAGATGATAGGCCGGCATCTGCGGCAGGCGAGGCGGCGCGGCACCCTCACCGGGCGCGCTGTCCCCGACTTTGGTCACAATATTGCCCGGCTCGACGAACTCGACGTATCCGTCACCGCCATTGGCCATCAAATCGCGTGCACGGGCGACGAATTCGTCGATATAGAACTGGTAATTGGTGAACAGCACGAAGTTCTGGAAATGCTGGGGACTGGTCGCGGTGTAATGCGACATCCGATGCAGCGAATAGTCGATCCGTTGCGCGGTGAACGGTGCCAGCGGCCGTGCCTCGCCCAATGCCACTTCGAACGTGCCGTTGGCGATCTGGTCGTCGGTGCCGTCGAGATCCGGCACGTCGAACAGGTCACGGATCGGCCGTTTAATGCGCTCGGCAGCAGTGCCGTCGACATGCGTGCCTTCGAGAAAGGCGAAATGCAGCGGGATGGGAGTGGTCGATTCCGAAACCGTGACCGGAACGCCGTGGTTGCGCATGATCAGCCGAAGCTGTTCGGTGAGATAGCTTTCGAAAAGGGCAGGCTGGGTGACGGTGGTCGAGAAATGCCCCGGCGTCGGCATGTGGCCATAGGCCTGCCGCGAGTCGATCTGGGTGAACGAACTCGTGGTGACGCCGATCTCCGGATAGAAGGCCCGGTAGCGTTTGTTGTTGTCGCCGCCCGCGGCGAGCGCGGCAAATGAATCGCGCAGGAACTTGGTATTGCGGTCGTAAAGCACCTGCAGGGCGGCGACCGCCTTCTTGGCGTCGTTGAAGCTCTGTCGGCCAAACGGCTCCGGCGTGACGACCGATTCAATGGCTTGGGGATAGATTCGCTTTTCCATGACCCAATATAGAGAGTTGGGCGCGCGGTTGGGAGGGGGTAAGGCGGTCTCAGAACGCTGTTGGGCGTTTTCTTTCCTGCGATTCAACCGCGCCGCAGGCTGACCAGCAGCACAAAGCCGAGACCGGACTTCCTCAGCGCAGGCGCCTCGATGGTCGAACCGGCATCGGCGCGCATCGTCGGTACGGCCAGAACCGGGGCCGCCAGAAGCATTAGGATGAGCGCCGTCCGCGGCAGAAGCCGAAGGGTCTTGAGGACGTTGGCGGTGAGGTGGGTCATGGCGTGGTTTTCTAGATTCTCGCTGTCGGGTTCAGTGGCGAAGCTGGTTCGGGCAACCGAGCCGGCAGGAAATGGCGACGTCCCAGGCGCGGGCCGGACGGCCGGCTTCGGCGACAAGGACAGCGAACAACATGCCGAACAGGCTCATCAGCAGGCAGACGATGGTGAAGCGGCGGGCAAGCATTGCGCGGTGTCTCCTTCAACACGCATGACAATGCCTTGCCCCGGCTGAACCAGCTCTGATGCCGGCGTTCATCTGGGGTTCAAAATGGTTGATGATCTCTGGACGGGCCGCCTTGAAAGCAGCGACCGGTGGCGACGCCGTGGCTGCGAGACCGATAACATGAAAACGGGGCCAACTGGCCCGCTCATCCCGGCAGGAAGGGCTCGATCAGAGCTTATGCCAGGTCTGGCTCTTGCAGATCAGCCCGCCGAGCACGCAGCCGCTCATCTTGAGCGAACTGCCGGAAAGCGACGCCTTGCCCGAATAGGTCTTGTCGGTTTCCGGGTCGGTTATCGTGCCGGCATATTTGTTGTCGCCGGCCACCTTCAGTGAACCGATGTTCTTGCCGGCAAATTTGCCGGATTTGAGCGTAATCGAAAATGCCCCGCCGCCACCCGAAATGGCGGCAGTCGATCCGGCTTGCGTTTTCCAATTGCCTTCGATCGGATCGGCCCATGCCGCGCCGGTCATCGTTATTGCGGCCGCGAGGGCCAGGCTCACTTGTCGAAACATGTCTCTCCTCCCTCAGGCAAGTCAATCGGGCTCCGCCCCGGCCGTCTGCCCCTTACGCAAACGTAAGCTAGTCCAGCTCTCGGAAAAACAAAAGCGGTGCCGCGACGGAAGGGTTGCGGGTTTTTGCCCGCTCCCGAACGGCCGCGCCGGCGAAAAATGAAACGGGCCGCACACGTCTTTGTGTTCCGTGGTTAGCGGAGTCTTGATCCGCGCCTCGCAAGTTTTCTTCAAATTTTGTGCAAACCGGCGCGATTGCTGGCTTTGTATCCTTAACGAATTTTCGCGTTTACCTCTTGTTTTAGCTTTGTTTTCCTCAAATTAAGCACGCCATTTAACGACGGATTCAAGCCTCCGCGGCATTCTCGAAAGCATCGAAAGAGAGCCGCCCCGAAGGTAGTCAAGGACACCGAGGGACAGACGGAGACACCTCTCGGGAGCCAGAACAGGGGATTTGAAATGGCACGTTTTGAAATGCTTGAAGCCGGCTTCGGCGCCATGGGGGCAACTGCCCAGGCCGATATTCTTTTCGAGTTGGGCATGATGTATGCGACCGGCCGCGATTGCGAGACCGATGTCGTCGCCGCCCACAAATGGTTCAATATCGCCGCGATCAAGGGTTCGGCCCGCGCCGCGGAACTGCGCTCTGAATTGTCGGCCGCCATGTCGAAGGTCGAGATCGCCAAGGCGCTCCGCGAAGCCCGCGAATGGATGACGATGCACTGAATTCGTCAACGTCGACTTCACGGGGGTACTGAGTTCACGACAGGGACGCTTCGGGTCAAAGCCGCGCAGACGGTTAGGCCCGAAAAATCAAGGCCGCGCAAGACGGCAGGGCCAAGAAGATCAAGAACACGGCAGCCGCTGAGCAATAGACAGGGAAGGCGAGCGGGTCCTGGCGCGGCTGCGTTGGGAAGCTCATGACAAAAGCCGCGACCGGCCGGAACAAGGCTGGCGCGGCTTTGTCTTTGGGACCGCGTGTTGCAGGCCCAATCGAGTGCCGACGATGCGCCTAGACAGCTCCGGTGAAGGATGAAATTCTCCCGCCACTCTGGAAGAGGCGCGGCCGGGACGGTCGCGCGAGAGTGGAGGAGTTGTGTCACCATGAAGAAATTCAGTATTTTGAGCGCCGCCATATTTGGCCTGATGATGACCGCGCCGGTCGCCTTCGCCGACGACATCACCTTTTCGGTGGTCGGACCGATGACCGGTCAGCTTGCCACCATCGGCGATCAGTTCAAGCAGGGCGCGCAAGCCGCCGCTGACGCGATCAACGCGGCTGGCGGTGTCGATGGCCGTCAGATCAAGCTCGACATCGAGGATGACCAGTGCGATCCGAAGCAGGCGGTTTCGGTCGCCAACCGCATCATCGCCAATGGTGTCAAGTTCATCGACGGCCACGCCTGCTCGGGCTCCAGCATCCCGGCCTCCGCTGTCTACGCCGAAGCCGGCGCGCTGATGATGAGTCCGGCTTCCTCGAACCCGGTGCTAACCGACGCAGCGGCGAAGGCTGGCTGGCCGACGATCATGCGCCTCTATACGCGCGACGATGCGCAGGGCGCTTTCATCGGTCCATGGATCGCCAAGAAATATGCCGGCAAGAACGTCGTCATCATGCACGACAAGAGCGCCTATGGGCAGGGTGTGGCCGATGCCGTCAAGGCAACGATGAACCAGAACGGTCTCAAGGAGATCCTCTACGAGGGCATCAACGCCGGCGAGAAGGACTACTCCGCGCTTGTTACCAAGCTCAAGGAGCTGAAAGCTGATGTCGTCTATTTCGGCGGCTATCATCCCGAAGCGGGCCTCATCCTGCGCCAGTCGGCGGAGCAGAACCTCAAGTTCCAGCTGATCATGCCGGACTCGATCGCTTCGCCGGAATTCTGGCAGGTTGCCGGTCCGGCCGGTGAAGGCACCATGTTCGTCTTCCCATCGGATCCGCAGGCGAAGCCCGAAGCCAGGGAAGCCATCGCCAAGATCAAGGCCGGCGGCTTCGTGCCGGAGGGCTTCACGCTGTTTTCCTATGCGGTGATCCAGGCCTTCGCCGAAGGCATCAAGCGCGCCGGCAGCGACGACCCGGCCAAGGTCGCTGAAGCGTTGAAGAACGGCCAGCCGATCAGCACGGTTGTCGGTCCGGTCACCTTCGACGAGAAAGGCGACCTCAAGAACGCCAGCTACGACATCAACCAGTGGCACGACGGCAAATACGCCCCGATCCAGCCGTAATGGCCGCGGCGCCGCAAGCTGCGCTGGTGTAATCGAACATGGCCGGGGTCAAACCCGGCCATGTTGTTCTTGGCGATGCCTTTGTGACGCGTTCGAGATCACTTCGTGGATAGGGAAACAGCAGTCAGCTGTGGTTCCTCGGCAAAGCGAACCAGCACGGTTCCGTCGGTGACCTGCGCGCCTTCGGCAGCGATTTCGGCGATTACCCCGTCATGGGGGGCGGCAATGGTGTGCTCCATCTTCATCGCCTCCAGGATCAGCAGCGGCTGCCCCTTGATCACGGCCTCGCCTTTGCCAGCACGAACCAATTTGACCAGTCCCGGCATTGGCGCGCGCAGGCTGCCGGAAGCGGCTGCGGCTTCGTCGGCCCGCGCCAGCGGATCCGGCACGGCAAAACCGTAGCCGATGGCGCCTTCGAAGACCGTGACGTGGCCCGGCCAGCGGGCGAGGCGAGGCGCGGCGCGGAGATCATGCGAATTGGCGCTGTCATAGGGGGCATCCAGCGCCACCTCGAACCGCCCGTCCGGCCGCACCGATACGCGCGCGACGATCCCCTGCTCGCCAAATCTCAGCAGCGTGCGCCGCGCCACCGCGTGGAAATGCGCATAGCCGGCCAGTGACGACCAGGGATCGTCGGAGGACGGCAAGTCGCCCGCACCAGACGCGGCAAGTGCCGCAGCGGCAATCGTCTCACCGCTCGGCGGCGGAACCGCCGTCAGCGCCTGCTGATGCCTGGCGATCAGGTCGGTATCGACATCGCCCGCCGCAAAATCCGCATCAGCGGCCAGCGCGGCAAGAAAGGCGGTGTTGACCGTCGAGCCGGCGATTTCGGTCTGCGACAGCGCCGCGCCGAGTGCCGTGAGCGCCGTCCGCCTGTCCTTGCCATGGATGACCAGCTTGGCGATCATCGGATCGTAAGACGGCGAGATCGCATCGCCGGCGCGCACACCGGTTTCGATGCGCATGCTCGCACCTTCGGGCGCCGGTTGCGGAAATTTTAAATGGTGCAAGGTGCCGGTCGCCGGCAAAAACCCTCTTGCTGCGTCCTCGGCATAGATGCGCGCCTCGAAGGCGTGGCCGGAGAGCGCGACCTCGCTCTGCGTCTTCGGCAGTTTTTCGCCGGAGGCCACCCGCAACTGCCACTCGACCAGGTCGATGCCGGTGACCATTTCGGTGACCGGGTGCTCGACCTGCAGGCGGGTGTTCATTTCCATGAACCAGAAACGGTCGGCCTTCAGACCTTGCGAGGCATCGACGATGAACTCGATGGTGCCGGCGCCGGAATAGTGGATTGCCTTGGCGGCCTTCACCGCCGCCTCGGTCATCGCCTTGCGCAACGCCGGCGTCATGCCGGGGGCAGGCGCCTCCTCGATCACCTTCTGGTGGCGGCGTTGCGCCGAGCAGTCGCGCTCGTAGAGGTGCACGACATTGCCGAAACTGTCGCCGAATATCTGCACTTCGATGTGGCGCGGCTTGTCGACATATTTTTCCACCAAAACGCGGTCGTCACCGAAGGCGGCCTTCGCCTCGCGCCGCGCGCCAGACAGTGCTTCCGAAAAATCATCGGGATGCTCGACGCGCCGCATGCCCTTGCCGCCGCCACCGGCGCGCGCCTTGATCAATACGGGGTAGCCGATCTCGCGCGCCTTGGAGGCGAGCAACACGATCTCCTGCGCCTCGCCATGATAGCCCGGCACCACCGGCACGCCGGCCTTTTCCATCAGCCGCTTAGCCGCGTCCTTCAATCCCATGGCGCGGATCGAGGCCGCCGACGGCCCGATGAAGATCAGCCCCGCCGCGACCACCTGGTCGACGAAGTCGGGATTTTCCGAGAGAAAGCCGTAGCCCGGATGAATGGCCTCGGCACCCGTGGCCAAGGCCGCCGCGATGATCTTGTTACCCCGCAGATAGCTTTCGCCGGCAGGCGAGGGACCGATATGCACCGCCTCGTCCGCCGTCTCGACATGCAAGGCGCGAGCGTCGGCGTCAGAATAGACGGCGACGCTGCGCACACCCATCCTGCGTGCCGTGCGGACCACCCGGCAGGCGATCTCGCCACGGTTGGCGATCAGGATCTTGGCGAACATCGGGCCTCCACAGGCAGAGCTCGCCGCCAACGGCGCGAATTCTCTTCACGCGAGCTGCGGCAATACCCCGCTTTGTAATCTGGCCGTCAAAGGATAGGCAAGCGAGGCCTGCCTACTTGGAGGCCGCGATTTCGCAAGCTCCACCGGTCGTGACCTTGTAATGGCTGCGGGTGGTCTGGCAGGATTTCATAGCCATATCCTCGGCAGCCTTTTGCGAGGGCGCATTCAAGCGCGAGCCGCACATGATGTACAACGAACGCACTCTGGAATACGGAGTGGTCGCATAGGCTGAATGGCCGCTGGCCGCCACATACGCCTTATATGCCTTGGTACACGGCCGATCCGCGGTTGCCGGCAAATACGGGTAGAAACGGACGTCGCCCTTGCTTCCAGCTAGCGATTCGGCGGCGCCAATATTCGGTGCAGAGGCCACGAACAGTGCAAGTACCAATATGGTTGCTCGCCTGATGGATAAAGATTTCATTGCCCAACCCATTTGAAAAACCCAAGACTGGCAGATATTCAGCTATTTGGAGGCGGCTATTTCGCAGCCTCCGCCTGTCGTAACCTTATAACTGTTGCGGGTGGCCTGACAGGATTTTAACGCCAACTCTTCGGCAGCTTGCTGTGATGGTGCATTCAAGCGCGAGCCGCATATGATGTACAGCGAACGCACCCGGGAATACGGAGTGCTTGCATAGGCCGAATGGCCACCGGCCGCTACATAGGCCTTGTAAGCCATGGTGCATGGATCCTTCGGATTCTTCGGCAAATAGGGGTAGAAACGGGTCTCGCCCTTGCTTCCCGCCAGCGATTCCGCCGTTCCTATGCCAGGTGCCGTGAATACAAGAAAGCCGGCAAGTATCGAAGCGATTGTACTTTTGACGTGTCTCGGTGTCATTTTTCCCCCTGGAAGAGCGAACGCCAACAGCATCTCCTACTTGGAGGCAGCGATGCTGCAAGCTCCCGCGGTTGTGACCTTGTAGCTCCTCTTGGCTGACTGGCAGGATTTCAGCGCCTGCGCCTCTGCAGCCTTTTGCGACGTTGCATTTGCACGCGCGCAAATCATGAACTCGGTCGCCCAATTGAATGGAGTCGACGCATAAGCGGAATGGCTGCCGGTCGCCACATAGGCCCTGTATGCCTTCTGACAGCCTCCCGTCGAGCCAGGTGCGAAATAGACGGGATAGCGGCTGTCGCCCTTGCTTCCCGCCAGCGACTCCGCTGCTCCGGTACCGGGCGCCCCCAACACGAGCAACCCTGCAAATATGGATACAGTTGTTTTCTGAAAAAGCTGAAGTCTCATCTTCGCCCTATCCCCCATTGCTATCTGGCGCTTTGATGCCGAAAGCTACTTGGAAGCGACTACGCCGCAGCCGCCGACCATGTCCACTTTGAACTTCTTGCGACCGGATTCGCATGACTTAAGCGCGAGCGCTTCGGCAGCCTTCTGGGACGGTGCGTTAATGTGCACGCCGCAGACGAAATACAGGACCCTTGCTCCGGTGATGGTCGATGCGTAGGCGGAATGACCGGCCGCAGCCACATAGGCGTTGTAGGCCTGCCTGCAATTGCCTTCCGAGCCTTGCTGAGGGAGATACACGAAGGAACGCTTGTCGCCGACTTTCCCAGCCAGCGACGCCGCTGCACTGGCGCCAGGCGTCGCTAATATAAGCAACCCCGCAAGTATAGACGCAGTTGTTTCCTTGAAAAGCCGCCGTTTCATCTTCGCCCAATCCCCATTGGTATTTGAGATGACCAATAGCCGTGATTCTTTCGGCTGGCCAGATGAAGAAGCAAAAAAATTGGTCTGGAGGTGTGGACGGGTTCGTCGCCCGCGCAGGGTCACACCCTGCCGAGTGCAGCAACGACCCGCTGATACAGTTCGGCCGTCGGCTCGTCGAAGCAGCAGAAAATGACAGTTTCCGGAACGATATTCTGGCCGATGAAGGCACTCACGGTACCGACAGCAATTTGCGTCGCCTGATCCTTAGGATAGCGGTAGACACCGGTCGAGATCGCTGGAAACGCCACCGTCCGGCAGTCCTTTGCGGCGGCGATTTCGAGTGACCGGCGATAGCAGGAGGCGAGCAGCTCGGCTTCTCCTTTACCGCCGCCTTACCAGACCGGTCCGACCGTGTGGATGATGTAGCGTGCCGGCAGCCTGTAGCCCTTGGTGAGCTTTGCCTCGCCAACCTTGCAGCCATTCAGCATCCGGCATTCGAACTCAAGCTCGGGGCCGGCCGCGCGGTGAATGGCGCCGTCCACGCCACCGCCGCCGAGAAGCGAGGTGTTGGCGGCATTGACGATGGCATCGACCGCCAGCTTCGTGATGTCGCCGGTGTGAACGCGAATCCTCTGGCCGACTGCGCTCATCTCACATCCTGAACACGCCGAACCGGGTCTCCTCGATTCCGGCGTTCAGCGCGGCCGACAGGCTAAGCGCCAGCACCTCGCGGGTCTTCGCCGGATCGATGATGCCGTCGTCCCAGAGCCTTGCCGACGAATAGAGCGGGTGCCCTTCATGCTCGTACTTCATCAGGATCGGCTTCTTGAATTTGGCTTCCTCTTCGACGCTCCACTCGCCACCCTTGCGCTCGATGCCTTCGCGCTTGACGACGGCCAGCACCGTTGCTGCCTGTTCGCCGCCCATCACCGAGATGCGGGCATTCGGCCACATCCACAGGAAGCGTGGCGAATAGGCGCGTCCGCACATACCGTAATTGCCGGCGCCGAACGAGCCGCCGATGATCACGGTCACCTTCGGCACCTTGGCCGTTGCGACCGCCATGACCAGCTTGGCGCCATCCTTGGCGATGCCGCCGGCCTCGTATTTTCGCCCGACCATGAAACCGGTGATGTTTTGCAGGAAGACCAGCGGGATCTTGCGCTGGCAGCACAGCTCGATGAAGTGCGCGCCCTTCAGCGCGCTTTCCGAAAACAGCACGCCATTGTTGGCGACGATGCCGACCGGCATGCCGCTGAGGTGGGCGAAGCCGGTGATCAGCGTGGTGCCGTAATTCTGCTTGAACTCATCGAACTCGGAGCCGTCGACGATGCGGGCGATCACCTCGCGCACGTCGTAAGGCTGGCGCAAATCCGTCGGTACGATGCCGTAGAGTTCATGTGGATCGTGAAGCGGCGGAATCGATTTCTTCAGGGCCAGGCTTACAGTCTTGTTCCGATTCAGGTTTTTGACGATACGCCGGCATATTGCCAGCGCATGTTCGTCGTCGAGCGCATAGTGATCGGCAACGCCGGAAAGCCTTGTGTGCACGTCGGCACCACCGAGGTCCTCGGCGGTGACGTCCTCGCCGGTGGCCGCCTTCACCAGCGGCGGCCCGCCGAGAAAGATGGTCGCCTGGTTGCGCACCATGATTGTCTCGTCCGACATCGCGGGCACATAGGCGCCGCCGGCCGTGCATGAACCCATGACGCAGGCGATCTGCGGAATGCCGGCGGCCGACATGTTGGCCTGGTTGTAGAAGATGCGGCCGAAATGATCGCGGTCGGGAAACACCTCGTCCTGATTGGGCAGATTGGCGCCGCCGCTGTCGACCAGATAGACGCAAGGCAGATTGTTCTGCAATGCGATCTCCTGTGCACGCAGATGCTTCTTCACCGTCAGTGGATAATAGGTGCCGCCCTTCACCGTGGCGTCATTGACGACGACCATGACTTCGGTGCCTTCGACGCGGCCGACGCCGGCGATGAGGCCGGCCGAGGAGATGTCCTCGCCATACATCGACCACGCCGCGAACTGGCCGATCTCGAGGAAGGGCGAGCCGGTATCGAGCAATTGGGCAAGACGTTGCCGCGGCAGGAGCTTGCCGCGCGAAACATGCCGCTCACGCGCTTCCTCCGAGCCGCCGTGTTCGACCGTAGCAGCCTTTTCCGCAATATCGGCGACCAGCGCCCGCATGCGCTCGGCATTGGCGCGGAAAATATCGGAGACGGGCGAGATCTGCGAGGTGAGGGGGGCCATGGCGCTACCGGATCAGCTCGATCTTGCAGCCGACATCCAGGTCGCCCCAGTCGCGATCGGCGGTGACGGCAATGGCGTTCTCGCGAATCGCCAGCGCCAGGCAGGCCCGATCGCCCAGCGACAAGCCGCGATGCCGCGTCAGTTGGCGAAGCTGGCCGGCGGCGATGCCCATCGCTTGGTCGAAAACGGCGATCGGCATGCCGAGACTTCCGAGGTCGTCGGCAGCCTGTTCCAAGCTGCGTCCCTTGTCGATCAGCTTGGCAATGATCTCGGCCGCATTGACCGAACTGCATTGTGCATCCGGCGCGAACCCCAAAGCATTCTCGGTGCCTTGCTCGTTGAGCAGGATTGCGAGCGCCGCCGAACTGTCCATGACGTAGGGCTTCATTTCACCCGCTTTCCTGTCGTCCCTTCGGCGTGAAGCCGGTCGAGACGCTTGTCGCTTCGACGCTGCTCTTCCCGCCGCTCCTTCAGAAATTCGTCGACGACGCTTTCACCGGGCTGTTTCAGCGCCGACAATTCGGCCTGAACGCGTCGCAGATTCTGCAGCCACGATCTTACCCGCAACTCGCCGTTTTCGACATGAAGGATCATGTCCTCGCCAGGCTTCACGCCCATCTCCTCGCGCATCGCAGCAGGGATGACGAAGCGCCCGCCCTCGCCAAGCTTGACGCGCTCGCGTTTCGCCGGAACCCGAAGCCGCGTTTTGCGGGCGCCAGCATCGAACTGTGCTTGCGGATCTTCATCAAATCCGGACTTTCCCGTTCTGCCCGCCATGGTCCGTCTCGCTTGTATTTATGGCATATGTCCAGAAGTATGCCATATCGTGCGGCTTCTGGCAAATCTCAAAAGAATGCCATTAGGCGCCCTCCGCCATGATTTCCCGCCCGATCAGCCAGCGACGGATTTCGCTGGTGCCGGCGCCGATCTCGTAGAGCTTGGCGTCGCGCAGCAGCCGGCCGGTAGGGTAATCGTTGATGTAGCCGTTGCCGCCCAAAAGCTGGATGGCGTCGAGCGCCATCAGCGTCGCCTTTTCGGCGGCGAACAGCACGCACCCGGCGGCGTCCTTGCGCGTCGTCTCACCGCGATCGCAGGCGGCGGCTACGGCATAGACGTAAGCACGCGCCGCATTCATCGTCGCATACATGTCGGCGAGCTTGCCTTGCACCAGCTGGAACTCGCCGATCGGCTGGCCGAACTGCTTGCGTTCGTGCACGTAAGGGATCGCCACGTCGAGGCACGCAGCCATCAGGCCGATCGGGCCGCCGGCAAGCACGGCGCGTTCGTAGTCGAGGCCTGACATCAGCACCTCGACGCCGCGCCCTTCCTCGTGCAGCACATTGTCGAACGGCACTTCGACATTGTCGAACACCAGCTCGCCGGTGTTCGAGCCGCGCATGCCGAGCTTGTCGAGCTTTTGCGCCACCGAAAAACCGGCAAAGGCCTTTTCGACGATGAAAGCGGTGATGCCGCGCGAATTGAGTTCCGGATCGGTCTTGGCGTAGACGACCAGCGTCTCGGCATCCGGCCCGTTGGTGATCCACATTTTGGTGCCGTTGAGCACGTAGCGATCATTGCGCTTTTCGGCGCGCAGGCGCAGCGACACGACATCTGAGCCGGCACCCGATTCCGACATCGCCAGTGCCCCGACCTTTTCGCCGCTGCAGAGCGAAGGCAGATATTTTTCTTTCTGTGCCTGCGTCGCCCAGCGGTTGATCTGATTGACGCACAGGTTGGAATGGGCGCCGTAAGAGAGGCCGACCGAGGCCGAGGCGCGCGAAATTTCCTCCATCGCCACGACATGGGCGAGGTAGCCCATGCCGCTGCCGCCGAAATCGGGATCGGCGGTGATGCCGAGCAGGCCGAGCCCGCCGAGTTCCACCCACAGATGTGCCGGGAATTCGTTCGAGCGGTCGATCTCGGCGGCTATCGGCGCGATTTTCTCCTGGGCGAAGCGCCGCACCAGATCGCGCAGCGCCTCGATGTCTTCGTCAAGCCCGAAGTTGAGCGTCTGCGTGTACATGCCGTTCCTCCCGGCGCACGACCGCGAAAATCGGGATCATGCGCGAAATCAAAGTGCTACAGCGTCCTTTGCGCGCTCGAATGGACGCACGGTGCCGTGGCTCGTCCTCGCGCCATCGCTCTTTGCTCCAACAAGGCGCATTGTCATTGCTAGATATGTAGCGGTGACTTCGGCGATCGACAGCCGTTCGCCCGGCCGGAACCAGACGATGACGCCGGTCATCATCTGGATCAGCGCCATGGCGGTGAGCCCGGTGTCCTCGACGCTGAACAAGCCCGCTTCGACGCCGTCGCGCAGAATGGCGCGCAGCTCCTTCTCGTAAGCGGTGCGCATGCGCAGGATCTGCGTGAGACTTTCGTGCGACAGGCTGCGCAGCTCCATGTTCGAGACATGGGTGGAATGGCGGCGTTCGACGTGGAAAGCGATGTGGTTTTCAACATAGGCGGCGAGCCGCGCTGCCGGATCGGCGCCGACAGGGCGTGTTGTGCGCCACGCCTCGATCAGGCCTTCCATATGCTCGCGCATCAGCGTGAACAGAAGGTCCTGCTTGGTCGGGAAATAGCGGTAAAGCGCCGCTGCCTGGACGCCGACCTCGGCCGCCAGCTGGCGCATCGACATCGCCTCGTAGCCGAGACGCGCAATCAGGCTGACCGCCGCCTCCCGGACCGCAGCTTCGGTCTTCTCTCCGTCGGAACCGGTCGTACGCGCCATGACAAGCCGCCTTTTCAGAACAATAAAACAAACGTTCAATTAATTCAAGGAGTGTGTTCGGGTAAGGCAATGGCTTCAGGTTTGCTCTATCTGCACCCTGGAGATTTTGTGCGATGGAAGCGAATGAGCAGGATCATGCCTTGCTAGGCAACGATCGTGAAACCCGCGGACATGTTGCGTGCCTCGATCTCCTCGACATCGACCTTCGAAACTGCTGCCCCTGGCGGCCCTTGCCAGAGACGTTCGATCATTGTCGAGACCGCCGCATCGGCACCTGCAATCGAGGCTGTCACCGAGCCGTCAACTTCGTTGCGCACCCAACCGGCAAGGCCAAGTCCAGACGCCTCGCGCCGCGCCCAGACCCGGTAGCTGACGCCTTGCACCTTGCCGTATATGCGTACCTGCACCGTCCGGTCGGCCATCGCGCTCTCCATCTTCTGAGTCGAGTCTGGCGCATCGCTGTGCAAATTCAACCAGGCAACGTGCATCGAAGGTCTCTCTGCCGATCGCTATCCGCCAGCTTCACGTGCGAGATAGGCGGCGTCTCCATCGAATGATTGACTAAGTCAAATAGTAGATCATCATGGTCCTTAGGAGCGATCAGCCCGAAGGAGGTCCACATGCCGGCCGATCGGAATGCCCTTGTCGCGGAGATACGTTGCTTCAATCGCTTCTACACGCGCCTGATCGGGCTGCTCGACCTGACCTTGACGCACAGCGCCTATACGCTGGGCGAGGCGCGGCTGCTGTTCGAATTGGGCGACCGATTCCGCGCTGCCGCCAATAGCGGCGGTGAGGCTGGGTTTCTGGCACGGGCGTTCCACCTCGGTCTCGGACCGGCAGCCTCCGAAATCGCCGCCGAACTCCGGCTCGATCCGGCCTATGTCACACGCATACTGAGGAGATTCGCCGCCGCTGGCCTGACCGAGATACGCACTGACCCAGCCGATCGGCGCAGACGCATCCTGTCGCTAACCGCTCGCGGAAGTGCGGAACTCGCCAGGCTTCAGGCTGCGACGGATCGCGATCTCGCCCGGCTGACGGCCAGCCTCGCCGATGACGCGGCTGCCGAATTATCGGACGCCTTGAAACGGGTCACGCGCCTGCTTGGTGGTGGGGAGAAGTAGCGGCGGTACTGGAGGTCGTGGTGCTCCGTCGCCCCTTTTGGCGCCTCAATTCCCCCGCGCTGCGGCCAGTGCGCCCGGCAGTTCCTCGGCAAAAATGTCGAGCTCGTGATCGAGGCCGACGCTGACCCGGATGCAGCGGTCGAGCACTGGCACCATCGGCTTGCGGATGAACACGTCGCGCGACAACAGCGCCTGCAGCACCTTCAGCGCGAAAGCGCCGTCGCGGCCGCACTCGATGGTGACGAAATTGGTCGCCGAAGCCAGCGGCTTCAGCCCGTTCGCCTCGGCTATTCCGGCGATGCGCCGGCGGCCGGCGGCGACCCGCGCCACCACGCTCTCCAGCCATGCCTGATCGGCAAGCGCCTCGACGCCGGCGATCTGCGCCATGCGGCTGACGCCGTAATGGTTGCGTATCTTCTCAAAGTCGCGAATCACCTGGGCTTCGGCCACCGCGTAGCCGCAGCGTATGCCGGCTAGCCCATAGGCCTTGGAGAAGGTGCGCATGCGGATGACGTTCGGCCGCGCCACATCGATCGGCGGCATCGCTGAGGCTGGCCCTAATTCGCCATACGCCTCGTCGAGCACCAGCATTGTGGTCTCCGGCAAGGCCTCGAGGAAGCGGCTGAGCTCGGCCGCTTCCCACCAACTGCCCATCGGATTGTCCGGGTTGGACAGATAGACCAGCGGCGCCTTGTCCCTGGCCACTGCCGCCAGCAGGCCGTCGAGGTTTTCTCGGTCGTTCTCGTAGGGCACTGCGACCAGCCGGCCGCCGACGCCGGCGACGTGAAAGTTGAAGGTCGGGTAGGCGCCGAGCGAGGTCACCACCGCGTCGCCGGGCGCCACATACATGCGCGCCACCAGGCTGAGCAGCCCGTCTATGCCTTCGCCGACGACGACGTTTTCGGCGCCGACACCGAGATGTCGGGCCACGGCTACCTTCAAATCGTGATTGTCGGGGTCGCAATACATCCACATGTCGCCGGCAATCTCGGCCATGCGGGCAACGACCCGCGGCGAGGGGCCAAAGCTGCTCTCATTGGCGCCGATACGGGCGCGAAAGGCGCGGCCGCGATCACGCTCCTGCGCCTCCGGACCGACAAATGGCACCGTCGAGGGAAGCGCGCTGATGATTGGCGTCAGGGGAGGGCGCATGGCAAAGGCTCGTTCAAAAAGGGCCTTCTTGCTAGCCTGCCGGCTGGGCCTGCGCAAGTTCCACGAACGGCGGCGACGGTCAGGCTGGATTCTCGCGGATCATTTTGCTAGCGAGACATGATGAGCAACCGACTGCCGCCCGCCTGGTCCAAGCATATAAAGTCCCACCCGGCGCCGAAAGTGGAACCGCCGAAGGCGAAACCATTGACGCGCGTGCAGGCCGACGACGCGCTGCTGAAACAGGCGTATGACTTGCAGCAGGCCAAGCGGTTGGCCGAGGCTCAGGAACTGTGCCGCCGCGTGCTGGAGCGCACGCCCAACCATCCCTTGGCATTGTATATCATGGGCACGCTGTTCATCGGGCTCGACGATGAAATGGCCTTGCGCTATTTGGCGCGAGCCGTCGGCGTGGAGCCCCGAAACCCCTATTATCACCTTAGTCTGGGTGAAGCTTATCTGAGGGTAAGCGAATATTTGCCCGCAATCACGCACATCCAGCACGCTCTGGAGTTGAAGCCCGATTTGGTGGAGGCGCTTTGCGCATTGGGGCGCGCCTACGTCGAATTCGACAAGGCTGACATGGCTGTGCCGGTTTACGAGAGAGCGCTCAAGATCAACCGCGATCATCCCCGCGTTCGGACGGGGCTGGCCAGCGCACTCACCGGTCTTGGTCGCATGGATGAAGCCAAAATCTATCTGAAGGAGGCGATCGAACGTCGCATCGCTATGCCCGCCGCCTATAATGAGCTTGTGCGTACGCGCAAATTCACCGAAGAGCCGGCCGAACTTAGGTCCATCCTGCGCGAGCTTGGTGAGCCAAAGCTTGACCCGGACAGTGCGACGACACTTCATCACGCTGCCGGCAAAGTGCTGAACGACCTTGGGCGCTACGAAGACGCGATAGATCATTTCAAGAAAGGCAAGCGGGCCGCCGGCTATAAGTTCGATCTGGAGACCTATCGCCGCTGGATCGACTCCACGATTGAGTTCTTCAACCCGGACATGTTGGCCGCCAAGGCGGGTTATGGAAGCCCGTCGGAAGTGCCCGTGTTTGTATTGGGCATGCCCCGATCGGGCACCACCCTGACCGAGCAGATTTGCGCGAGCCACCCGAATGTTCATGGCGCCGGAGAGCTGAAAAAGATAAGGCGAGCCGCAAATGCTATCGGCCTCACGAAGGTTTCAGCACGGACCTTGGACCAATCGATCGTTCCGATCACCCCCGACCTATCCAAAATGCTGGCCGAGGAGCACCTGTCCTATCTTCGTGAGCGTGCGCCGACCGCGCTTCGCATCGTCGACAAGATGCCCCGGAATTTCGAACTGATCGGTCTCATAGGGCTTCTCTTCCCCAATGTACGGATTATTCACTGTCGTCGCGACGCCATCGACAATTGCCTCTCGTGTTTTTTCCAGAATTTCTCCAAGGGACACAGCTACATCGCCGACCTGCAGACACTCGGGCTGTACTACCGTGAATATGATCGCCTGATGCGACATTGGGACAAGGTTTTTCCCGGACGCATCTTCGAAAGTCGCTACGAGACGCTGGTTGCGGATCAGGAGGCACAATCGCGCCGTCTGATCGATCATCTTGGATTGCCCTGGGACGATACCTGCCTGCGCTTCTTCGACAAGGAGGGATCGGTCAACACGGCCAGTCGCTGGCAGGTTCGGCAACCGATCTACAGTTCATCTGTCAAGCGCTGGAAAAACTATGAGAGCGCAATCCAGCCGCTGATCCAGTCGCTCGGTGATCTCGCCGAGATTTGACTCGGGAATTGCAGTCGGCAATTTGCATTTGTGTGGGCCACGAGATCTGAATCGCCAGGTTTGTGGGCTGGGGCTGCAATTGCGGCGGGGCACCGGTTGCTAGACTAAGCTCCCGGCCTGGCTGCCAAGTTCTGCGGCGGGCGGGCACGTCAGGCTGGATTCTCCCAGATCATTTTGCTAGCGAGACATGATGAGCAACCGACTGCCGCCCGCTTGGTCCAAACACATAAAGTCCCGCCCGGCGCCGAAAGTGCAGCCGCCGAAAGCGAAACCGCCGTCGCGCGCGCAAGCTGACGACATGCTGTTGCGACAGGCGCTCGAACTCCAGCAAGCCAAGCGGCTTCCAGAGGCCGAGGAGTTATGCCATCGCGTTCTCGCCCGCACGCCAAACCACCCGCTTTCGCTGTACATCCTCGGCACGCTGGGGCTCGGTATCGACGATGAGTTGGCTCTCAAATATTTTGCACGAGCAGTAAGCCAGACGCCTCAAAATCCGTATTTCCACCTTAGCCTGGGAGAGGCCGGTCTGAAGCTTGGCGACAGCTTGCTTGCTATCAGGCACCTGCAGCGCGCCTGCGAATTGAAGCCCGATCTGGTGGAAGCGCTTTGCGGACTGGCGCGTGCCTACGTCAACTTCGACAAGGCCGAGATGGCTTTGCCCCTTTACGAGAAGGCACTGAAGATCAACGGCGACCATCCCATGGTCCGAATTGGTCTGGCTGGTGCGCTCGCCAGCCTCGGTCGCATGGACGAAGCCAGAGCCTATCTCAATCAGGCAATAGAACGTCGCGTCGATGTTGGGGCAGCCTACAACTACCTGGTCGACACGCAAAAGTTCACCGAAAAACCTGCCGAGCTCGACTCTATCCTGCGCGAACTCTCCAATCCCAGGCTCGAACCGGTTGCTGCATCCCAGCTCCATCACGCCGCAGGCAAAGTGCTGAACGATCTCGAGCGCTACGATGAGGCGATGGATCACTTCCAGAAGGCAAAAAAGGCCGCTGGTCACGATTTCGACCTGGAGTACTACCGCCGAAGTGTCGATTCCATGATCGAGATATTCAGCCCGTCACTATTGGAAGCCAAGGCTGGCCACGGCAGTCCATCCGAAGTGCCTGTGTTTGTGCTGGGCATGCCCCGGTCGGGGACGACGCTGACCGAGCAGATCTGCGCAAGCCATCCGGATGTCCATGGCGCCGGGGAGCTTACGAAGCTGCGCCGAATCGCGAACTCGATGGGCTTTAGAACACAATCGGATGAGGACCTGCGCAGTTCGATCATGTCGATGACGAGGGATCAGTCGAGGGCGCTGGCCGAAGAATACCTGTCTTATCTGCGCCAGCACGCGCCTGCCGCGCTCCGCATAGTCGACAAGATGCCGCACAACTTCGAGTTTATCGGAGTGATTGGAATTCTTTTTCCCCACGCGCGCATCATTCATTGCCGGCGCGATGCCATCGACAATTGCGTGTCCTGCTTCGTCTTGCATTTCACCAAGGACCACGGCTACAACGCCGACCTTGAGACACTCGGCCTATACTACCGTGAATATGATCGCTTGATGCGGCATTGGAATAAGGTCTTTCCCGGACGTATTTTCGAAAGCCGCTACGAGACGCTGATTGCGGATCAGGAGGCGCAGTCGCGCCGTCTCATCGATCATCTCGGCTTGCCTTGGGACGATTCCTGCCTGCGCTTTTTCGAGAAGGACAGGTCGGTCAATACCCCCAGCCGCTGGCAGGTGCGGCAGCCGATCTATACATCATCGGTCAAGCGCTGGAAAAAATATGAGAGCACAATTCAGCCGCTGATTCACGCCTTGGGAGATCTAGCCGAACTTTGAACGAGTGGGTGGCGTTCGGCAGGCCGAGGTCGACGGTGACTTGCTGTCGAGATCCGTTGATCCTGTAGGCCAGCCCTTCAGATCGTGCCAAGATCTTCATTTTTTGCACGTTCGGACAAGCGGGCGCGGCGAGCATTACAATTGACCAGCTCAGCCCTGCGATAGGTATTCAGTGGCAGCCTGTATTCATGCACCGAGAGTTGTTAGCTGCGTCGCCCGATACGAAAAACCCGGCGGTTGGCCCGCCGGGTTCGATCTCAATCAGGTTCGGATTGTTAGAATGAGCGCTGGAAGCGCAGCATCCCGCCGACGCTGTCCTTGTCGTCGGCATTGGTCCAGTTGCGATCGTAGGCTTTATCAAACTGACCGTCGCGAGCCCAATCGACTTCGGCAGTGATCGTGAAGCCGGGAACGATATCGTAGGCGATGTTCGCGGCGACGCCGTAGTTCTTGTCGTCGTCAACCGATGCTTGGAGGTTGAACGAGGTCTTCTCGTTGATGGTGTAGGTGCCACCACCCCAAACTGCCCAGTTGCCGCCCCACTGCTTATAGAAGTTGCGGTCGATGTTGTCGTCCGAACCGTAACCGGCCATGACGAACAGTGTCAGGTTCTGTATCGGCGTAACGTCGACGCGAACCTTGCCGGCCCACTCTTCCCAAGTGCTGTCATAGGCGGCAACACCGGTGATCGAGCCCCAACCCTGCGTGTATTTAATACCGCCGACCACATACGGAACATAGCTGTCGATCGAATCATTGCCGCTGTTGCTGTCTTGGAAAATGCCAGGATCCGCATCGGCACTGCCCGAACCGGTTTCCAACGAAGCCACGGCCGAGAAGCCGTTGCCGGCGTCGAAGTAGTACTGGACGACATTGGTGTCGAAGCCGCCATAGGGGACTAGCGTATCCTGGATGACGTTGCCGGCGTAGCCGATGAACGTGTCGAAGGCCGATTCGTCTTTGCCGACGCGCAAACCACCGAGTTGGACCCAGGCAAAGTTCAGCGAAACACTCGTACCGCCGTTAAAGTTGTCATCAAGATAATCGTTGTGGTTACCCCAGTTGAAACGGGTCTCGGTGTAGGTCTTCAAGGTGCCGAGCTCGGTTTCCTGGCCGGTCCAGGTCTTCAACGTGAATCGGGCGTGCTTGTAGTAGGTATCCTGCGAGCCGCCGTCCATCTGGTCCGTGGTCTTCGCACCGTCGAAGGAGCCGACGTCGCCGATGCCGATGTCATAGCGGACATAGCCACCGATGCGCAGGCAGGTTTCGGTGCCTGGGATGTAGAAGTAGCCAGCGCCGTAGACGTCGCAAATCTTGACGTATTCAGCGGGTTCCGGCTCGGCGACGACGACGGCGTCGGCGGCGCGCGCACCGGAAACTGCGATCAGTGCCGCAGCGGAGCCGAGAAGAAGGCTCTTGATGTTCATTTTCTGACCTCCAGTCAAAAGTTAAAAAACGGGTCTGGGTATTCTTTGCTGAAGGACAGCGTTCCCTGCCCCATCCCCACTACCGAAAAAGATGCGCACCGCGCCGCTCCTTCAAACCCGACATTACCCATGAGACGGCGGCGTTCAACCACGATCGTACCGGCAAAAGGTTTGTGTTGGCGCTATACCCCGGCGTTGTTGCACAAATGACACGATTTGGCCTCACTCCGAAAGCTCCCGTTAACCAACAGCCCTTCGCAAGCCGTTGCAAACGGCGGATTCCGGCGATGGTCGGCCCGAAATGTGACCATGGCGCGAGTCGCGAACCAGGGAATCGCCGCAGAATCGCCACATCGCTGGGCGGCGCTTTGGCGAAGGGTCGATTTTTCAAGGATAATAGCGCCAGCTTGTTGATTGTGCCGGCGCTTTTCTTTATCCACCGGCGCAACGGAGAGGTGGCCGAGTGGTCGAAGGCGCTCCCCTGCTAAGGGAGTAGAGGTCAAAAGCTTCTCGTGGGTTCGAATCCCATCCTCTCCGCCACCCTACGCCCTGCGGGCTTCGGGTGGCAGGCCACCCGGAACCGCATTTTGGGCGTAGGGTGTCGCCCGAAGCTACGAAGTAGCGTAGGGGGACTATGTGGTACGTCTATTTCCTGCAACTTCGTAACGGCGATGTCTACGTCGGGTCGACCAACGACCTTCGGCGCCGCTTCGAATCGCATCGATCAGGCTATGTGACTTCGACCAAGGCCTATCTGCCTGTAACTTTGAAGTCCTACATCGGGGTTGAAACCGAGGCCAACGCACGGCAACTCGAGCGATATTTCAAGACCGGTTCAGGCAAGGCCTTCGCCAGTAAGCGTTTTTGGCGGACAGGGCCTCACTGACGGCCTTAGGACTTATCTATTTGAAAATATAAATAAAAACAGCCGAACGAGCTGCTTTTTGCCGACCTCCGCCCTCGATTCTGACTGGAGGTCAGAAAATGAACATCAAGAGCCTTCTTCTCGGCTCCGCTGCGGCACTGATCGCAGTTTCCGGTGCGCGCGCCGCCGACGCCGTCGTCGTCGCCGAGCCGGAACCCGCTGAATACGTCAAGATTTGCGACGTCTACGGCGCTGGCTACTTCTACATCCCCGGCACCGAAATCTGCATGCGCATCGGCGGCTACGTCCGCTATGACATCTCCGCCGGCGATGCGGGCGCGTTCACTGGTGCCCGTTACCAAGACCTTTCGGAAGCCTTGGAAGGCAGGGACGATGTCAACGACGGCTATTTCAAGCAGGCTCGCTTCACGCTGAGGACCTATACCGGCCAGGAAACCGAGATGGGCACCTTGAAGACCTACACCGAGACCCGCTTCAACTGGGGAACCGGTTATCACGGGGTCGATCTCGACGGCAACCCGGCCACCCCTGATGCACAATTCTCCAGCTTTGGCAGCAGAGGCGTTTCGCTGAACTTCGCCTGGATCCAGCTCGGTGGTCTCCGCGTCGGTAAGGACGAAACGGCCTTCAATACGTTCACCGGTTACGCCGGCAACGTCATCAACGATACGCTGGTTCCCTACGGCGGCTTCGACACCAACGTCATCCAGTACTACTTCGATGCCGGCAACGGCTTCTCGGCCGTGGCGTCGTTGGAAACCGGTGAAGGCTTTATCCTCAACGACGACAACACCGCGCTCCACCTGGGTCACGATTCGATCGACAGCTATGTTCCATATGTCGTCGGCGGCGTGAAATACACGCAGGGCTGGGGTTCGATCTCGGGCGTCATTGCCTATGACAGCGCAGTGGAAGAATGGACAGGCAAGGCTCGCCTGGACGTGACGCCGATGCAGAACCTGACGCTGTTCCTGATGGCCGGCTACGGTTCGGACGACAATATCCCACGCAACTTCTACAAGCAGTGGAGCGGCAACTGGGCAGTTTGGGGTGGTGGCACTTACACCATCAACGAGAAGACCTCGTTCAACCTTCAGGCGGCGTATGACGAAGGCGAGAACGTCGGCATCGCGGCGAACATTGCCTACGACATCGTTCCCGGCTTCACGATCACGGCCGAAGTCGACTACCTGCACTTCGGTGACAACAATTTCGACAATTGGACCGGTGCTACCGACGAAAACAGCATCGGCGGTGTCCTCCGCTTCCAGCGCTCGTTCTAAGGGCTGGACTTAAGCAACTGAAATCCAGCCCGGGCGCTTCAACGCCCGGGCTGTTTTATTTTCGCGACTGGTAGCAAACAGAAGGAAAAGGGGGTTCGGTAGCTGAACAGGGTTGTGGAACGATGTCGTTGGGATCCACCACTGGTGGATGAAATCGGCCGCAACGCTTAAAACTCTTGAAAGGGCACCGCCAAGCAGGTAGGTCTAGGCCTATCCACTCGGGGGTGTGGCGAATAATGACGAACGATGCGATTCAAGAGGGAGGGACCTCTGATCATTTTTCGATGTTTTCTTCTCAAACTGCAAAGATAAAATACAGTTACAACAAGATACGAGAAGTAAAGTCGCACAGGATCGGAGAACTTTTTTCAGCATACCGGGATATACTTTGGGATGATGGGCGGCATAAGTACAATGTCAGCTCGTTCATCGGCGAAATAGACGAGATTCTCCTTGGGGAGCGTTTCAGCGCCTTTGACCAAAGCACCCTCGACAACCTTATCGGCACCTTGCGCCAGCGCGGCAACAGCAACGCAACCATCAACCGGAAGATGGCTGCCCTCAGCAAACTGCTGCGCAAGGCTCACAAGATGGGGGATATCCACAGCCTGCCCGAGTTCCGCCGCCAGAAAGAGCGGGCGGGACGGATTCGTTTCCTCGAAAGGGACGAGGAGGCTCGGCTGTTTGCCGCCATCAAAAGCCGCAGCGAGGACGCCTATCGGCTTTCCGTCTTTCTCGTCGACACCGGTTGCCGCCTCGGCGAAGCGCTGGGCTTGATCTGGAACGATATCCAGGAGCACCGCGTCAGTTTCTGGATCACCAAGTCCGGCCGCAGCCGCACCATCCCGATGACCGAGCGGGTAAAAGAGGTGATCAAGCTGCCGGCCACCGAGGGCCGCCGGCCTAAAGGCCCGTTCACCAAGCTTAGCCAGGCGCAGTTTCGTGCCATCTGGAACGATGCCAAGGCCGAAGTCGGGCTTGGCGCCGACGATCAGGTCGTGCCGCACATATTGCGCCATACATGCGCCTCGCGTCTCGTCCAGGGCGGCATCGATATCAGGCGTGTGCAGATGTGGCTCGGCCACCAGACGCTGTCCATGACCATGCGCTACGCCCATCTGGCCACCAACGATCTCGACGGTTGCGTCACCGTGCTTGAGACGCCGCGGTACAGTGGTTCGGACGACGGCGGGGCAAGTCCGTTGTCCTCTCCACCTTCGGCAAGGCGGGAACCAAAAGGTGAGCCGGCCGCAAGCAAGGCACCAAAGCCCGCGAAGAGAAGCGCCAAATCCTGACGGTTTGGGTGGATCTGGCGTAAGTCGGTCGATCTGACAACGGATTGCAGGCCAATACATCAAGTCGGCGCTGCCCCTCACCCTTACCCTCTCCCCGTGAAAAAACGGGGAGAGGGGAGTTCGTCAGCGTTGCGGCCGTCTGTCCTTCTCCCGTCACTACACGGGGAGAAGGTGCCAGCAGGCGGATGAGGGGCGGCGCCGACATCCAACAATTATTCTCCGGGACGCCAGCAGAGCTGTTAATCGCTGCCAGAATGCTTCACAGGTACAAGATAAGGCAGAGAGTTACTTAAACTTACCGTGGTTTTACTTCCAACCGCTCCGCCGCTCCACCCGATCGAAAAAACCAGCGATCCTGCCCGGCAGGATCCCGGACTCCAAAAACGGTGCATGCCCCTGGCCGTCAGCGGTGATCGTCTCGATATCGGTATGGCGCGTCCGCATCTGCTCGAGCGTTTCGGCGGACAGCAGCTTCGAGTTGGCGCCGCGTATGACGAGCATTGGGATGGCCGCCAGCGCGTCGAACTGTGGCCAAAGATCGGGCATCGGCCGGCTGGGATCGAGGCCCGCCAGCGTATCGACCAGTTTCGGATCGAAATCGGGCAGAAATCCCTCCTCGGTCTCGCGGTAGAGGGCTGACGCCATCCGCTCCCAATCCGCATCGGTCAGCGCCGCAAAATCGGCGCCATGGGTGCTGCGCAGGCCGCGGACCACCTCTGCGTACGCCTTCGGCCTGGGCGCGGGGTCGAGATAGGAGCGGATATGGGCGAGCCCTTGCGTCTCGATCACCGGGCCGATGTCGTTGAGGACGACGGCCTTCAGCACGGCCGGCCGCATCGCCCCGAGCACATGGATGATCAGTCCGCCGCGCGACGTGCCGATGAAGGCAGCCTCCTCGATGCTCAGCGCCGCCAGCCCGGCGAGAATATCGCCAGCTTCGATGCCGATATTGTAATGGCCGATATCGGCATCGTAGGCGGACTGCCCGCGCCCGCGATAGTCGAAAGCGACGACCTTGCGCTTCGCCTGCGTCGACAGATAAAGCGCCAGCTCGTGAAAATCACGGCAATTGCGGGTCAGGCCGGGCAGGCAAACGACTGGCCAGCGGCCGGAATTCGCTTCGCCGTAGATGCGGGCGTGCAGGGACAGCCCGTCCGGCGCGGCGTAGAAGAAATCGGAGAAACCCTGCTCGGTTGCCATGTGGACTCCGTTCCTCTCGCTGCTGGCTTGTTTCAACTGCTACAGGCGAGGGGCCGGTAGGGTCAAATAGGGGAGGCGCCGAAGTTGCAGGGTCCCTCAAGGGGGAGATTGGCTGTCATCGTCGCTTTCGCCAAGTTTCGTCGGATGCAGAAAGGCACTGTCCACGAAGCTGGGACCCTTGGGGAGATGTCCGGCAGGACAGGGCGGGCCGCTGTCCGCCAACTCGACGTCCGGAACTTTCAAAGCCTGAAACAAAAACCCGCCTCGTTGGGCGGGTCGTCGGTGCGAATCAGCACTATGGTTAAATTAGTAGCATAGCTGCCGGCACAAAGCAAGAACAAAATACGCTGTGACCGGCAAACTTGGCTTGAAGCCCGGTCGTCACCCCCGGCCGTTCACCAGATCCCCGACAATGTCGTACTTGCCGGAGATACGCATCTTGTAGACCTCGTAATTCTCCATCACGCGCTGGACGTAACTTCTTGTTTCCGTATAGGGAATCCGCTCGATCCAGTCGACGACGGCATCGACGTCCTTGCCGCGCGGATCGCCGTATTTCGCCACCCACTGGGCGGCGCGGGCGGGGCCGGCATTGTAGCCGGCGAAGGTCAGCACGTAGGAGCCGTCGAAACGGCCGAGCTGCTCGCCGAGAAAGGCAGCGCCCAGCGTTGCATTGTAGCCGGCATCGGTGGTCAGCCGGGCCTGAGAAAATGTCATGCCGGCCTTCTTCGCCAATTGCTTGGCGGTGCCTGGCATTAGTTGCAGCAGTCCGCGCGCGCCGGCGCTGGAGATTGCGCCGATGTTGAACTCGCTTTCCTGGCGGGCAATCGCATAGGCCAGCGCCTTGCCCGAGCCGGAGATGTTGGCGGTGTCGGGAATGACGCCGAGCGGATGCGACAGCGCGCCGACATCGATGCCGCGGGCGCCGGCGATCTTGCCGATCTTCAGCGCCATGAAATGGTTGCCTTGTCTTTCCGCCAACACCGCAAGCAGCGCCAGTTCGCCGGGGTTGTTCAGCTGCCCGGCGAGGTCGCGGTAGAGCGTCTCGGCATAGCGGTCATAGCCGGCCTCCTGCAGCCGCTTGATGGCGCTGACCGCCTCGCGGGTGGCGAAATTCTGGCGGTCGGCGGCACTTGGCTGGGGGTAGACGATGTTGAGGGTCTGCCGGCCGACGCGCTCGCCGGCGAGCTGGCCGTAAAAGGTCGTGCCGTAGCTTGCGGCGCGGCTGAAATAATCCTTGGCATTGCCGGGGCCGCCGACTTCGGCGGCGCGGCCGAGCCAATAATAGGCGCGCGACAGCGACATTGGCCCTTGGGCGAGCTCCGCGATTCGCGCAAAATGCTTGGCGGCGATGCTCGGGTCCTTGAGGCCGCGCAGCGCGTACCAGCCGGCATGGAATTCCGCCTCGGCAGCATTGGCGGGACTTTCGGCGGCATGCGCGGCGACTATTCTGTAGGCGGTCTTCATGTCGCTCTGGTCGACCAGCTCGCGCGACAGCACCCGGCGCTCGACCCACCAGGCGTCCGGATCGACCAGAGCGTCGCGGTCGCCCGGCGCCTTCATCACCAGCGCGGCGGCGTCGGAAAATTTCTGCTGCTTGCGCAGATATTCGGCTTCGGCAAAGAGATAGCCGGCCGCCCGCTGCGCTGCCGGCACCGCCTTCAGCAGCTTGGCCGCGTTCTTGTCGCCTTTGGTGACCGCCGCCCAGGCATCGGCCAATTGCTGGGCGCCGGCGAGACCGGCGACGCGCAGCGCCGAAGCGACCCGGTCGGCATAAAACATGCGCTCCATGCGGAAGCGATGGTCGGCGGCCGGGATCAGCGCACCGAACTCGCGAATGACCGCCGCCTCGTCCCTGGCTTCGAGCTTTTCGGTGCGCCAGAATGGCGACAGCACCGAGCGCGCCGCCTTGGTATCGCCCAGCGCTACATAGGAGCGGGCCAGGATCAGCACGCCCTCGAAGGTCAGCGGCTGGCTGCCGTCGAACGCCCGCACCACGATCTGCGGCGTGGGGTTCTCGCGATAGAGCGCGCGCTCGCTGTTCCTGCGCAAGGCGATCGTACCCGGCCAGTTCGGCAGCATCTTTGCCGCATCGGCGATGTCGCCGCTCGGCACCTGGTCGCCGCCATAGAGCGCGATCGCCCAGGCAAGGATGTGCCGGTCGAGCGATTTGGCCGGCAGCGCTTCGCGCACCTGGCGCGCGCGCGCAATGTCGTTTGCCGCCAGCGCATCGAGACCGCTCTTCAGCACCGCGACGCTCGCGGACGGGGACTGCTGCACCGCATCGTTCTGCGGCTCGGTCATCGGAATCGCCGACGTAACCTGCACATCGACGCTGCTGCCGATCGCCGCGCCGGGAATCAGGGCGACGATCGCGCCGATAAGCGCGAAAAGATGAGGCCGCCTGATCGGCATGGATTTGGTCATCCCCGTTCTTCGACGCTACAACAGACACAGATGAATTGAAGCTTACTCGTCTGTGATGAAGGGCCCGTAAAGAAAACCTTCTCGAGGTCATTCGAATTGCAATTGCTGGCGCAATGCTTGCCGCGCAACAATGTCGAGACTATGGTGCGCCGCTTCGCTTTCGGCTAGAAGGCGCGCACGACAAACCCGAAAGTCCCCAAGGAGTTGGACGACATGCTGAGAGGCTCGCTGACCGCGCTCGTCACACCGTTCGAAAAGAGCGGCCGTTTCGACGAGAAAGCCTTTCGCGCCTTCATCGCCTGGCAGATCGCCGAAGGCACGACGGGCGTGGTCCCTGTCGGCACCACAGGCGAGTCGCCGACGCTGTCGCATGACGAGCACCGCCAAGTCGTCAAGGTCTGCATCGAGGTCGCCAAGGGCCGGGTTCCTATCGTTGCCGGCGCCGGCTCCAACAACACCGAAGAGGCGGTTGGCCTGGTCCAGTATGCCGAGAAGGCGGGCGCCGACGCGGCCCTTGTCGTCACGCCCTATTACAACAGGCCGACGCAGCGCGGCCTCTACGCGCATTTCGCCGCCGTCGCCAAGGCTACCAGCCTGCCGATCATCATCTACAACATTCCGCCCCGCTCGGTGGTCGACATGAGCCCGGAGACGATGGGGCAATTGGTGCACGACTTCAAGAACATCGTCGGCGTCAAGGATGCCACCGGCAAGGTCGAGCGGGTTTCGGAGCAGCGCGCCACCTGCGGCAAGGATTTCATCCAGCTCTCCGGCGAGGACGCCTCGGCCCTCGGCTTCAACGCGCATGGCGGCGTCGGCTGCATCTCGGTGACGGCAAATGTCGCGCCCAGACTCTGCGCCGAATTCCAGGAGGCGACGCTTTCCGGCGACAGCGCCAAGGCGCTCGACCTGCAGGACCGTCTGTTGCCACTGCACAAGGCGATTTTCCTGGAACCCGGCGTTTCCGGCGCGAAATATGCGCTGTCGAAGCTGGGCAAGGTCGAGAACGTGCTGCGCTCGCCGCTAATGACGGTCGAGCCGTCGACCGCCGAGAAGATCGACGCGGCGATGAAGCACGCCGGCTTGATAAATTAGGGATGAGGCGCCACCTCTCCGCATCATGAATCAAGTCAGAAAAGCCGATCCCAACAACAAGACCGTTGCGGAAAACCGCAAGGCGCGGTTTTCCTATGAGGTGCTCGACACGATCGAGGCCGGCCTGGTGCTGACCGGTACCGAAGTGAAGTCGCTGCGTCAGGGCCAGGCCAACATCCAGGACAGCTATGCCTCGGTCGAGGGCGGCGAGATCTGGCTGATCAACTCCTATTTGCCGGAATATCTGCAGGCCAACCGCTTCAACCACGAGCCGCGCCGACGCCGCAAACTCCTGCTCAACAAGCGCGAGATGGCCAAGCTGTCGCAGAGCGTCGACCGCGAAGGCATGACGCTGGTGCCGCTGAAGATCTATTTCAACGACCAAGGGCGGGCGAAGGTGCTGCTCGCCGTCGGCCGTGGCAAGAAGCTGCACGACAAGCGTGAGACCGAAAAGCAGCGCGACTGGTCGCGCGAGAAGGGCCGGCTGCTGAAAGAGCGAGGGTGAGCAGAGGTCCGCGAAGCGGACGAAAAGCCAGTGATTTGGCTTTTCGAGCGACGAACGCCCGGAGCCATGGCGGAGGGCAGGGCGGACCAATAGGGATAGGTCTCGTTTGAAAAACCGGATCGTCTTGTGGGGCGCGGCCGGTCTGCTCCTGGCGGGCCTCGTCCTGGCCGGCGGCTATGCCTACTTCCAGACGTTTTCTCCGGACCGCGGCAAATATCCGGTCAGGGGCATCGACGTTTCCCATCATCAGCGGCAGATCGACTGGCGGCGTGTTGCCGCCGACGATGTCGCCTTCGCCGTTATCAAGGCAACTGAAGGCGGCGACCATGTCGACGATGCCTTCGCCGCCAATTTGCGTGCGGCCCGCGCCGCCGGCCTTGCCGTCGGCGCCTATCACTTCTTCACCTTCTGCAGGCCGGGTGCCGATCAGGCACGCAACTTCATCTCGGTGGTGCCGCGCGATCAGCCTTTGCTGCCGCCGGTGGTAGACATCGAGTTCGGCGGCAATTGCCCGCAGCGGCCAACTCCCGAACAGTTGAGCGCCGAACTCTCAGCCTTCCTCGGCCCGGTCGAAGCAGCGTTCGGCAAGACGGCGATCCTCTATGTGACCGACGAGGCCGCGCAAGCCTATGCCGGGCAGATAGCCGGCCGCCCGCGTTGGCTGCGTTCGCTGGCGCTGCGGCCAGGCCATAACGACTGGATTTACTGGCAGTACCACAACCGGGGCCGCGTCGACGGCATCAGCGGCGACGTCGACCTGAATGTTCTCCAAGGCGGGCCGGCGACGCTGGCCGCGTTGTTTGCCGCAGCGCCTGAAGCGACGGCGTCGGATTGACGCTATTCCTGTCCAGCGAGAGCACCCTCAGTGGGCGATGACGGGAACGACGAAGCCTTCGCCAAGGTGGCTATTCATATCGCAGGCGGCGCCGTGCTAAGTACATTTGATGCCGGAGCGCCCTTCATCAGCCAATGACAGCAACGCCCCGCCTGCTGCGACGGACGGTGGGGATCCCCGCCTGGCGTTTGTCTATGCGGAGGCGGTGCGTGGCCTCCAACACCAGCAGGGCGTGGTTGAAAGTCTCAATACGCGCGCTGGAAATCTGATTTTTGCAACTGCGTTCGCGAGTTCTCTCCTTGGAGGCAGGGCGCTCCTGGATGGCATAGGACCTTGGGACTGGCTGGCGCTGACATTGCTTTTTCTTATCGGACTGCTGGTCGCGATTATGGTGTGGCCATATTATAACTATACGTTCCGTTTCGATCCCGAGAAGCTGCTCCAGGATTTCGTCGATCAGCATCCTCCCGCAACCATGGATGGGATGCACCGAGCGCTTGCGCTGCGCATCAAATCCGACATGGCCAGCAATTGGCGGATCATCCAACGCCTGCGCGTCGCGCTGCAGCTTGCACTGTTACTATGGTTGCTGGATCTCTTGGCCTGGTTGTTCGCGATCACCCGAATCTAGGGCTTGTGCGCCGGCGGGCGTCGTCCGGCTCTCAGTCTTCAGAAAAGCTTCTATCTGACTGAAAACGTTGACGAACATGGCTTGCGTCAGTACGCCCGTATTGGTGTTGTAGCGCGAGCAATGATAGCTGGAAAACAGCGCGATGCCATTGGCGTGCTGCTGCCCACCATGCTGGAACGGATAGGCGGCGACGCGCTGGCCGAGCGCCCGCACGGTCGACTGGTGCGCGATCGAGCCCAGCGCCAGCACGGCGCGCAGGTTTGGAAATCGGGCGATCGTCGGTACCAGGAACGTCCGGCAGGTGGCTATCTCGGCACCAACCGGCTTGTTCTCCGGCGGCACGCAGCGCACCGCATTGGTAATCGCCGTACCGACAAGCTCCAGCCCGTCATCTGGTCGCGCTTTGAATTCGCCGCGCGCAAAGCCGTGCGCGATCAGCGTATTGTAGAGCAGATCACCGGCAAAATCGCCGGTGAAGGGGCGCCCCGTCCGGTTCGCGCCGCGGAGGCCAGGCGCCAGCCCGACGATCAGCAAGCGCACCGCATCCTCGCCTTCCGGCGGCAAAAAGGTCGGCACTGGCGCGTTGAACCAGGACGGCTCGCGCTGCCGCCACTCGGCGATGAAGTCGTGCAGCCGCGGACAAAGCGGGCAGTCGCGATCGGGTTCGGGAGAGGCGGCCAGGGGCGCGGTCAAGGCAACGACCGTCAATAGTCTTCCTCGTCGACTTCGGCCGGCTCGGACCGGCGTACCGGCCGCTCCGACGGATCGCGGCCGACTTCATTCTTGAGCGCCATCAAGTCGATGAAATGGTCGGCCTGGCGGCGCAGATCGTCGGAGATCATCGGCGGCTGCGATGCCATGGTCGAAACGATCGAGACCTTGCGCCCGCGCCGCTGCAGCGCCTCGACCAGCGTGCGGAAATCGCCGTCACCTGAGAAGATGACATAATGGTCGACGACATCGGCGAGCTCGAGCGCATCGACGGTCAGCTCGATATCCATATTGCCCTTGATCTTGCGGCGGCCGGTCGAGTCGGTGAATTCCTTGGCTGGCTTGGTCACCACCTTGAAGCCGTTATAATCGAGCCAGTCGATCAGCGGCCGAATCGAGGAGTATTCCTGATCCTCGACCAGCGCGGTGTAGTAATAAGCGCGCAGCAGATAGCCGCGTTTCTGGAAGCTCGACAGAAGTTTGCGGTAGTCGATGTCAAAGCCCAGCGCGCGCGAGGTGGCGTAGAGATTGGCACCGTCGATAAAGAGAGCGATTTTTTCACGAGGATCGAACATGGAAAAATGTCCTTTTTCGAAATAAGCGGTCGTCTAAATGCGTGGCGACTATCGGCCGGTCTGATAATAGACCTGTTGGCCTTCATCGTTCGAGATAACGCCAGTTTTACGGCAATCCAAGGCACCATCCGGCACCGCAAGCAATTGTGATCGGCGCTGCGTCGTCGCAGGCGGCCCGCGTCAGAGCTGCGCACCGCCATAAAAGCTTGTATTTTGGCGGCGTTCGGGTTATGGACCGCGCCTGTTTTCCATCAAATCCAGGCATGAAAGGGGCAACTCATGGCCCGCGTAACCGTTGAAGATTGCATCGACAAGGTCGACAACCGCTTCGAGCTGGTGCTCCTGGCCGGCCACCGCGCCCGTCAAATCAGCCAGGGCGCGCAGATTACCGTACCTCGCGACAACGACAAGAATCCGGTCGTTGCGCTCCGCGAAATCGCCGACGAGACGCTATCGCCGGACGACCTCAAGGAAGATCTCATCCATTCGCTGCAGAAGCATGTCGAGGTCGACGAGCCGGAAGCCGATGGCGAGGCGATTGCCGACCAGACCGGCAGCACTGTTGCGGCCACCGATGCCGACGACGCCGAGGACAACGTCACCTTCGATCGCATGACCGAAGAAGACCTGTTGGCCGGCATCGAAGGGCTGGTACCGCCGGAAAAAAGCGACGATTATTGATCTTAGCAACAACTGCCGACACTTTCGCGTCGGCAGTTTCGTGGCTATCTATGACATGCGCCGTACGCCAGTGCGGCGCATGATTCATTTCAGCATTGCGAGATCCCGCCATGATGCGTCAGTATGAGCTTGTCGAGCGCGTCCAGCGCTACAAGCCTGACGTCAACGAGGCGCTGCTCAACAAGGCCTATGTCTACGCCATGCAGAAGCATGGCCACCAGAAGCGCGCCTCCGGCGATCCCTATTTCTCGCATCCGCTCGAAGTCGCCGCCATCCTCACCGAAATGCACATGGACGAGGCGACGATTGCCGTTGCCTTGCTGCACGACACGATCGAGGACACCACGGCGACCAGGGCCGAGATCGACGAATTGTTCGGTCCGGAAATGGGCAAGCTGGTCGAAGGCCTGACCAAGCTGAAGAAGCTCGACCTCGTCTCGAAGAAGGCCGAGCAGGCGGAGAACCTGCGCAAGCTGTTGCTGGCGATCTCGGAAGATGTGCGTGTGCTTCTGGTCAAGCTCGCCGACCGCCTGCACAATATGCGCACCCTCGACCATGTGCCGGAAGCCAAGCGCCTGCGCATTGCCGAAGAGACGATGGACATCTACGCGCCGCTGGCCGGCCGCATGGGCATGCAAGGCATGCGCGAGGAGCTGGAGGAGATCGCCTTCCGCTTCATCAATCCCGAAGCCTACCGCGCCGTCACCGCACGGCTCGCCGAAATCTTCGAGCGCAACAAGGGCGTGCTGTCCGAGATCGAGAAGGCGCTGTCCACGCTGTTCGACAAATATTCGATCAAGGCCGAGGTCAAGAGCCGGCAGAAGAAGCCGTGGTCGGTATTCCGCAAGATGGAAGCCAAGGCGCTGTCGTTCGAACAGCTGTCCGACATTTTCGGCTTCCGCGTCGTTGTCGAGACGGTCGAGGACTGCTACCGCGCGCTCGGCGCCATCCACACCACCTGGTCGATGGTGCCCGGACGCTTCAAGGACTATATCTCGACACCGAAGCAGAACGACTACCGCTCGATCCACACCACCATCGTCGGCCCGTCGCGCCAGCGCGTCGAATTGCAGATCCGCACCTACCAGATGAACAAGATCGCCGAATACGGCGTCGCCGCTCATTCGATCTATAAAGATACCGGCGGCAAGATGAATGGTGCCGCCCATGCGATCTCGAAGGAGACCAATGCCTATGCCTGGCTGCGGCGCACCATCGAGCAGCTTGCCGAAGGCGACAATCCCGAGGACTTTCTCGAAAACACCAAGCTGGAACTGTTCCAGGACCAGGTGTTCTGCTTTACGCCGAAAGGCATGCTGATCGCGCTGCCGCGCGGCGCCACGCCGATCGACTTTGCCTATGCCGTCCACACCGACGTTGGCGACACTTGCGTCGGCGCCAAGGTCAATGGCCGCATCATGCCGCTGATGACGGAGCTGAAGAACGGCGACGAGGTCGAGATCATCCGCTCGAAGGCGCAGGTGCCGCCGGCGGCATGGGAATCGGTGGTCGTTACCGGCAAGGCGCGCTCGGCCATCCGCCGTGCCACCAAGAACGCTATCCGCAAGCAATATTCGGGTCTCGGTATCCGCATTCTGGAGCGCGCCTTCGAACGGTCCGGCAAGACCTTCACCAAGGAAAACCTGAAGCCGGTGCTGCACCGGCTGGCGCGCAAGGACATCGAGGATGTGCTGGCCTCGGTCGGCCGTGGCGAACTCGCCTCCAGCGACGTCATGAAGGCGGTATTTCCTGACTACAAGGACGAGCGCGTCACGCTGGTCGCGCCCAAGCAGCGCGAGGAGGGCTGGTCGAAGATCCGCAACGCCGCCGGCATGCTGTTCCAGATTCCGGGCCGCGCCGCACGCAAGGACAAGAACCAGCCGCGTGACGATGCGGTGCCGATCCGCGGCGTGCGCGGCGATCTGCCGGTGCGCTTCGCGCCGGAGGGGGCAGTGCCCGGCGACCGCATCGTCGGCATCGTGCAGCCGGGAACCGGCATCACCATCTATCCGATCCAGTCGCCGGCGTTGCAGGCCTTTGACGACCAGCCTGAGCGCTGGATCGACGTGCGCTGGGATATTGACGAGCGCACCAAGGAGCGGTTCCCGGCGCGTGTCTCGGTCACCGCCATCAACGCACCGGGTTCGCTGGCCGACATTGCGCAGGTCGTCGCATCCAACGACGCCAACATCCACACCTTGTCGATGGTGCGCACCGCGCCCGATTTCACCGAAATGCTGATTGATCTCGAAGTGTGGGATCTAAAGCACTTGAACCGGCTGCTGTCGCAGCTAAAGGACAATTCGAGCGTCAGCGACGCGCGACGCGTGAATGGGTGAATAGTGAATAGTGAATAGTGAATCGTGAAAGAGGGTGCTCTCACTACTCACTACTCACTACTCACTACTCACTACCATTCACCATTCACCATTCACCATTCACCATGGGCATGGAGCGAACGATGAACACCGATGAAGTGCTGGGCATTTTCCGCGAGGCCGGCGCCGTTCTCGAAGGGCATTTCATCCTGACGTCCGGCCTGCGCAGCCCGGTCTTTTTGCAAAAGGCGCGCGTTTTCATGCATGCCGACAAGACCGAGCGCTTGTGCAAGGCGCTGGCCGAAAAGATCCGCGCTGGCGTTCCCGGCAGGATCGACTATGTCGTCGGCCCAGCGATCGGCGGGCTGATCCCGGCCTATGAGACCTCGCGCCATCTTGGTGCGCCGGCGATCTGGGTCGAGCGGGAAGGGGGCGAATTCAGGCTCCGTCGTTTCGAAATCGCCAAGGGGTCGCGCGTTGTCATTGTCGAGGACATCGTCACCACCGGCCTGTCGATCCGCGAGACCATCGACTGCCTGCGCGGCCTTGGCGCCGAAGTCGTTGCCGCTGCATGCATTATCGACCGCTCGGCCGGCAAGACCGATGTCGGCGTGCCGCTGATCGCGCTCGCCGAATACGAGGTTCCGGCCTATCCGGCCGACAGGCTGCCGCCCGAGCTTGCCGCCATACCGGCGATCAAGCCGGGCAGCCGCAATTTATAACGGAGCCGCCGCCGTGATCACCGGCATCGATCATTTCGTGCTGACAGTTCGTTCGGTAGACGATAGCTGCGCCTTCTATCAGCGCGTGCTTGGCTTCAAGCGCCTCGACGAGCCGGACCGACCAACGGCGCTGCTGTTTGGAACGCAAAAGATCAATGTGCATGAGGTCGGGCGCACCTTCGAGCCGAAGGCCAAGGCGCCGACTCCCGGCTCTGGGGATTTCTGTCTCGTTGCCGCCCGGCCGCTCACCGAGATATGCGCCAGCCTCGCGGCCAACGGCGTAGCCATAGAGGTCGGCCCGGTCGAGCGTATCGGCGCCCGTGGCCCGATGATGTCGGTCTATTTCCGTGACCCGGACGGCAACCTCGTCGAGGTCAGCGAGTATCGTTCCTGAGTGGCGCTCCTCAAATTCGCCGCGATCATGCCCTGTTCAGAATGGCGATACCCAAGGCTGCCGCAAGTGGCGACCGAGCGGATGCCGTCGGCCTCGTTGTTCTTCGGCTAGCACATCGCTATATCAAAGTCGTAGTTGCCTTTCGGTGACCGCAAAGCGCAGCATAGGGCTGTCGCGCCCCGGCTGGGAAAAGCCGGCGCGAAGCCATTGATGGAACTAGGAACAGGAACAGAGTGCTTTTTCGACGGCGCAAGCCTGATGGTTTTTTCGAGCGGGTGCGTACTTATTTGTGGCCGCGCCGCTCGTTCTCGCGCTCGCTGCGGTATTTTTCCAAGCGCATCCTGCGGCTTAGGGCCACGCCGCATGCCGTGGCCGCCGGTGTTGCGGCGGGCGTATTCGCGTCGTTTTTCCCGCTTGGCTTCCACTTCATCATTGCCGCCATGCTGTGCTGGCTGATCGCCGGCAATCTGGTGGCGGCAGCACTCGGCACGGTCTTCGGCAATCCCCTGACCTTTCCGCTGCTATGGGCCGCCTCCTGGGAGGTCGGCAAGCTGATCCTGCATGAACACCTGCCGGCGCATGGCCCACCCGCGCATCTCGGCGACATGCTGCATAATCTTTCCTTTGCGCAGTTGTGGGGACCGGTGCTTAAGCCGATGACCATTGGCGCAATACCGCTTGGCTTGGTTTTCGGCCTGCTGTTTTACGGCATTACCCGCTGGGGTATGGTCACTTTCCACGAGCAGCGCCGCAAGCGTCTGGCCGAAAGAGCCGCAAAGACCGGAAAAACCGGGCCGGAAGTTCCCGCCGAATGATTATCGGTATCGGCAGCGACCTCATCGACATCAGACGCATTGAGAAGTCGCTGGAACGTCATGGCGAGCGCTTCATCCAACGCATCTACACCGAGATCGAACAGGCGCGCTCCGAAAACCGCGCGGCGCGTGCGGCCTCCTATGCCAAGCGTTTCGCTGCCAAGGAGGCCTGCGCCAAGGCATTGGGCACCGGTCTGGCGCAGGGTGTGTTCTGGCGCGACATGGGCGTCGTCAACCTGGCCAGCGGCAAGCCGACCATGGCGCTGACCAACGGGGCGGCAGCGCGGCTGGACGAAATCCTGCCTGAAGGGCACCGCGCCGTGATCCACCTCACCATCACCGATGATTTTCCGCTCGCTCAAGCCTTTGTGATCATTGAAGCGTTGCCGGTCGAAGAAGCGCCACATTGATTGCATCTGACGACCGGCATGACGTTGCCCAGCGCGCGCCGAGACTCTATACCATCCAACGCACAATCGAGGACGACATGAGCGTGGCTGAAAAAACCCAGAAGAAATCCGGCGGACTTGGCGAAACCGTCAGCGTCATCGTCCAGGCCCTGCTGCTTGCGCTGGTCATCCGCACGCTCCTGTTCCAGCCGTTCTCGATCCCGTCCGGTTCGATGCGGCCGACTTTGCTCGAAGGCGACTATCTCTTCGTCACCAAATGGTCTTACGGCTTCTCCCGCTACTCGCTGCCGTTCGGGCCGAACATCTTTTCGGGCCGCATCTGGGGCTCCGAGCCGAAGCGCGGCGACGTGGTGGTGTTCAAGTTTCCGCCGGACCCTTCCGTCGACTACATCAAGCGCGTCGTCGGCCTGCCGGGCGACAAGATCCAGGTCAAGGATGGCCAGCTCTTCATCAACGACGTCGCTGTGCCACGCGTCAAGGTCGGGCAGATCGACAACCACGACATCACCGAGGAGAACGGGCCGGTCGATGTCTATCGCGAGACGCTGCCGAACGGCGTCACCTACGACACGCTCGACCTGACACAGGCTTCGATCGGCGACAACACCAAAGAGTTCAAGGTGCCGCCCGGTCACTATTTCATGATGGGCGACAATCGCGACAACTCGTCCGACAGCCGCTTCACCGTCGGCTTCGTGCCGGAAGAGAATTTGGTCGGCCGCGCCAACCTCATCTTCTTCTCGATCGGCGGCAGCGCCAGCCCGCTCGAAATCTGGAAATGGCCGTCGCAGATGCGCGCCTCGCGCCTGTTCCATTTCGTCAATTAGGACCATGGCGGCGACAAAACGGCTGACCGCTGATGCGCTCGCCGAGGCGCTCAAGGAGCGCACCGGCCACAGTTTTGGCGACCACCAACGCCTGCAGCGGGCGCTGACCCATGCCAGCGCTCGCGGCAGTCATGCCGGCATCGACTACGAACGCTTCGAATTCCTGGGCGACCGCGTTCTCGGCCTTGTCGTTGCCGATATGCTGCTGGCGGCATTTCCCGACGCTGCCGAGGGTGAGCTGTCGCTCAGATTGAACGCCCTGGTCAACGCCGAGGCCCTGGCGGAAATCGCCGAGGAGATCGGCCTGCCGGAACTCATTCGCGCCGGTTCGGACGTACGCGGCCTCGATGGGCGCAAGCGCGTCAATCTGCGCGCCGACGCACTGGAATCGCTCATCGCCGTGCTCTATCTCGACGGCGGGTTGGAAGCGGCCCGTGCCTTCATCCACAGGTACTGGCAACCGCGCTCACAAGCCATCGACGCCGCCCGCCGCGATGCGAAGACCGAACTTCAGGAATGGGCGCATCAGGCGGCAGGCGCGGTGCCGGTTTACATAATCGACAGCCGCGAGGGACCGGACCACGATCCGCTGTTCACCGTCAGCGTCAAGGTCGGCGCCTATCCGCCAGCGACCGGCAGCGGGCGCTCCAAGCGCGAGGCAGAGCAGGCGGCAGCCGCGGCACTTCTGCAGCGGGAAGGCGTCTGGCTCAATCAAGGGAGTGCCGCATGACCGCCACCGAAGCTCCGGCAACAGAAGCTCCCGCTACCCGCTCCGGCTTCGTCGCGCTGATCGGCGCGCCCAATGCCGGGAAATCGACGCTGGTCAACCAATTGGTCGGCGCCAAGGTATCGATCGTGACGCACAAGGTGCAGACCACGCGCGCCATCGTGCGCGGCATTGCCACCCACAACAACGCGCAGATCGTCTTCGTCGACACGCCGGGCATATTCAAGCCGAAGCGCCGGCTGGACACCGCGATGGTGACCACAGCCTGGGGCGGTGCCAAGGACGCCGATATCGTGCTGCTCTTGATCGATGCCGAGCGCGGCATCCGGGGCGATGCCGACGCCATCCTCGAGCGGCTGAAGGATGTCCGGCAGCCGATGGTGTTGATCCTCAACAAGGTCGATCGGGTCAAGCACGAGACGTTGCTGGCATTGTCGGCGGCAGCCAACGAAAGGGTGCCGTTCAAGCGCACCTTCATGGTTTCGGCGCTGACCGGGTCCGGCTGCAAGGACCTGCTCGACTATCTCGCCGAGACCTTGCCGGCCGGACCTTGGTACTACCCGGAAGACCAGATCTCTGACCTGCCGATGCGCCAACTCGCGGCCGAGATCACCCGCGAAAAGCTCTATCTCAGGCTGCATCAGGAACTGCCCTATTCCTCCCACATCGAGACCGAGAAATGGGAAGAGAAGAAGGACGGCTCGGTGCGCATCGACCAGACCATCTATGTCGAGCGCGACAGCCAGAAGAAGATCGTGCTCGGTCATAAGGGCGAGACGATCCGCGCCATCGGCCAGGCCGCGCGCATGGAAATATCAGGCATACTCGAGCAGAAGGTGCACCTCTTCCTGTTCGTCAAAGTGCGCGAGAACTGGGGCGACGATCCCGAGCGCTACCGTGAAATGGGGCTCGAATTTCCGCACTGAGCCTGTTTGGGCGATCCGCCGAGCGGCCTGTTGGCCGCCGCCTCAGGATTACCCAAGTGCCAGCGACACGCCGTCGGCAAGATGTTCGGCATCGGAGGCGTTTTCGAAGGGGATGCCCGTTCTTGCATAGTCGAGCGGCGAGAGATTGGAGCCGTCGGCGCTGATCAGCGCAGCCTGGCGCCTTGCCGCCTGCATCTCGCCCAGCTGAGCGTAACAGGCGGCAAGCCGGGTGCGGATCCATGGCCTCGGTCGCGTCGCCAGCTCCAGCGCCTCGGCAGCCGTGCGGTATTCGCCCAGCATGTATAGCGCGAGCGCGCGATCGTACTGATACCAATGAGGGTCCAGCGGGTTGATGCGGATGGCGCGTGCCAGCCAGGCGAGCGCGTCGAGCGGCCGGCAGCGCATCGTCAACAGATGCCCCCTCTGCTCGATACAGTCCGCGTCGCCCGGATTGAGCTCGAGCGCGATGCGCAAATGTAGCTCGGCCGCCTCGTGCTCACGCATATTGAGCCGTACCAGCGACTGGATGCGGTGTGCCGTTGCCTGGTCCGGCGACAATGCGATGCCCCGGTCGGCCAGGTCGCGGGCCTTCGTCAGAACGGCGTCGCTGGTGGGTCCGAATTCGCTGTTAAGCACATGCGACAGCGCCAGATAGGTGTAAGCGAGGCCATAGGCCGGGTCTCTGACGATCGCCGCTTCGAAAAACGCTGCCGCTTCTTTCAGTTCGCTTTGCGCCGGATCGCGCAGCAAAGCGACGCCGCGCAGCACCAGTTCATGGGCGGCGAGGCTGGCTACCGGCTGCCGCGAGGCACGTTGCAGGCCGGCATTGTTCACCCGAACCACCAGCCGGCCGACGATCTTTTCGACGATCTCCTGCTGGATGGCGGACAGCCCGGCGTAATCGGCCTGGTAGCGATCCCCCCAGAGCTGGGAAGCGCTGGCTGCGTCAACGAGATTGACCGCACAGACGATGCTGTCTGCGTGCCGGCGCACCGAACCCTCGATGAGATAATCGGCGCCGATGCGCGAACGCACGACAGGCCATTCACTGGGCGAATATGAGGCAAACGAGAAGCTCGAATTGCGCGCCAGGACCGTCAGCGTGTCGAAGCGGGCGAGGCCGTTGATAATGTCTTCGGCAATACCGTCGACGATCGCTTCGTCGGCCGGATCGGCGCTGTCATTGCGGAACCTGAGCACCGCCACGATCGGCTGTGCGCCGGGTTCGGGCACCGGTTCGATTTCAGGGATCAGCATGTAGCCGCGCTTCGATATGGTCCGTATCGTTTCCTCGCCGAGCACCTTGCGGATCTCGCGAATCGACTGCGTCAGCGAATCCTCGGTGACGAAAACACCCGGCCAGACCGCGTCCATCAATTCCGACTTCGGCACCACACGGCCGATATGGCGGGCGAGATGCGTCAGCAATGCGTAGGCTTTCGGCCGCAGGAAGGCCGGCTGTTCGGCCCGGCCGAGCGTACCTTTGCCCAGATCGAGGGTGAAACCGCCAAACTGAAAAACCTGGTCAGTGGCCGAACCCGGCATCGAAACGGCCCGCTCCCTGAAGCCGTGCCTGTATTGGCCTACGGCTGGAGGGCTGGGTCAAGGTCTGTCGCCGCCGAAAGCGGCGCTTTGGATTTGCGCGCCGCAAATTAGACGGTGCCAGCGAGGGCGGGCTGCGTTGCCGACCTGCGGACGAAGCTCTCGGTGCCGTAGAGGGCAACGATGGCGATCGCAGCCACCGCCCAGATCGCAACACCGATCCATTGCTGCTGGACATAGTCGGCGTCGATGAACACCTTGCCCAGGAAGCGTACGCTGTTCTGATGAGTGACATGCATGAGAATGGCGAGAAGCACACTGCCGGTGTTCTGATAGAGCCAGGTGAACACCACTGCCGCCAGCACGACGTTGATCGTGCCGTAGACGCTGAGATCGCCGACCAGGCCGAGCGGAAAATGCCAGATTGCCCAGATCGCGCCGAGGATCAGGCTTCCGGCCAGCGCCGAATGGCTGGCTAGCAGACGCGGTGTCGCAAAGCCGCGCCATCCCGGCTCTTCGCCAAGCGGGCCGCTGAAGACCGCATACAGCGCGATGATCGGCAGTATCTCAGTGACAGCAGGAATGTTGCTCCAGACCGGCGTCGCCGAGCCGAACAGCGGATTGACCAGGATCGAGGCAAGCTGCGTGCCGAATGGCAGGCCGAATGCCACCAGATACCACAGCGGAGATACCCGCCACTTCACCACGGAAGCGAGAATGGCCTTGACCGAAGCCCAGCCTCCGGAAAGGGCTGCGACAACGAATCCGGAGACCATCGGGCCGAAGGTAAACCAGGGAATGGTATCGCCATTCGACAGGTAGAACGGGATGAAGGCAAACCAGCTCAGGGCAAGCGCCAACGAAAAGAAGGCAGCCAACTGATGCTGTCGCACCAGGTGCAGGAAAGAAGTCATGTCGGTCCTCTCACGGGCAGATGACAATGAGAGGTCGCCGGGCTGCCCAATCGGTCGACTTGCATCTTGAACAGCCGGCCGAATCATTCCGGGAAGGCTATGCGTGGACCACGTCGGTCGACCCGTTTCTTATTGGCACCGGCGCGACCCGAAATCCTGAGCGGGTTCTGAGAAATTTCCGATATTTCATGCAAAATCGGTCAGTTAGATCGGCTGGAGCACCTGCCGACACTGCGATCGTGCGTGGTTCCCGTTTGTCGTCTCTCCGTCATACACCCTGCCTATAGGCTGTGCGAAAGACCCGCTTCCGAGCAAACCGGAACAGGCGGGCAAACAGCCAGATTAGGACATGACCGGGACTTGGAATCGCATCGACCCCATCCGTCAGATCGAGTTTGCAAACGCCGTCGCTGTTGAGATCGAGCGCGTGCTGGCGCGGCAAGGCAAGGTGACGAACAGCGATGCGGTCGTCGCAGCGGGCAGGGTCGCCGGGGCCGTTGCCGCCGCCGTCGCCCTGCTTGCGCCGACCGACATCAGGGCGATCGACACCATGCAGGAAAGATTGCCCGGCATGGCGTCGCGGTTCGTGCGGATATTGGCGGCCGAAGCGACGGAACGCCGTACCCGGACGCCTCTGTCGACGGCGCACGAAGGCCAAGGGGCAGACATCCAACCCCTGGCCGGAACGGGCGACCTCGACGCGATGCGGGTCGAGGACTGGGCCGGTCGGGTCGCCGGGTCGACCTTCCTGCAGGAAAATCTCGGCATATCGCGCTCGACCCTGCATCGCTGGCAGCGGAGCGGCACGGTCGTTGCGTTGCGCACCGGTGGCCGCAAACATGTATTTCCTCTGGCGCAGTTCGTCGACGGCAGGCCGGCTCCGGGTATCAACGAAGTGTTATCCGCGATGCCCGATCCGCGGCGTGCCTGGTCGTGGCTGGTCGGCCCTGCGCCCGGCCTTGCCGGACGTATTCCCATTGAAATGCTCAAACAGGATCTGGTGGCGGAAGTCGTTCTTGCCGCACAGAACGCAGCGATGGCGAAGTTGGCTTGATTTTCGCCGCCAACGTTAGAAGTCTATTCCAAAAAATAACACGTAAAAGGAATGTCAACCGGACTATGACCGGTTTGCCGGCTAATGGAACAAGTATAGTTTCGTAAAATTGTGAAAATGTCTCGTTTGTGCCGGGAGCAAACGTGAATAAAATATGAAGTGATATTTGTGCAACATGGATTTATTCTGTTATGCAAACATTGATTATTTTTGGAATCGTCATTGAGACTGGAATGCGGATGAGTATGTTCGCCGCCTGAAGAGGGGGTGCGGTGCGCGCCTTTTTCGACGTGGGTGAGGCGTTCAGCCGTTCAACCCATGAATCCAAAGCCATTTTTAACTTTGACTGGAGAGGTCAGAAAATGAATATCAAGAGCCTTCTTCTCGGCTCAGCCGCGGCATTCGTCGCGGTCTCCGGCGCGCGCGCCGCCGACGCTGTTGTGGTCGCCGAGCCGGAACCCGCTGAATACGTCAAGATCTGCGACGTCTACGGCGCCGGCTACTTCTATATCCCCGGCACCGAAACCTGCCTGCGCATCGGCGGCTATGTCCGCTATGACGCCAGCTTCGGCGACGGTGGCCGCGTTTTCGACGGCGCGACGACCCACGACCTTATGGACGGTGACGAACAGCAGACCTGGAACAAGAATGCCCGCTTCAATTTGAAGACGTGGACCGGCCAGGAAACCGAGCTCGGCACGTTGAAGACCTACACCGAGACCCGTTTCAACTTCGGCAATACCAAACACACCGTGAGCGGTGTTGATTTCAGCGTGCAGGACAACAAGGCGGTTACCCTGAACTTCGCCTGGATCCAGCTTGGAGGTTTCCGCGTCGGCAAGGATGAAACTGTCTATGATTCGTTCATCGGCTACGCCGGCAACGTCGTCCAGGACACCATCATCCCGTACGGCACCAAGGACACCAACCTGATCAGTTACTATTTCGACGGCGGTAACGGCTTTACGGCAGTCGCCTCGGTCGAAACAGGCTCCGGCGCTGACCAGTCGATCGACAGCTACGTTCCGTTTGTCGTCGGCGGCGTGAAATACAAGGGTGACTGGGGTGCGATCACCGCCGTCGGCGCCTATAACAGCACGTCGGAAGAATGGGCCGGCAAAGCTCGCCTCGACGTCAAGCCGATTACTGACCTGACCCTGTTCGTGATGGCGGGCTACGGCAGGGACGACAACGTTGCAAAGAACTTCTACAAGCCGTGGACTGGCAACTTTGCCGTCTGGGGCGGCGGCAGCTATGCCGTCAACAAGAAGACCTCTTTGAACGCCCAGGTCTCCTATACCGACGACAAAGATTTCGCCGTTGCGGCCAATGTCGCCTACACCATCGTTCCTGGTTACACGATCACCGCCGAAGTCGATTATTACGACAATTTCGATGCCGACGATGCCGACGCAATCGGCGGCATCTTCCGCTTCCAGCGCTCGTTCTGATCAAACGACGATCTCGCCAAAACGGCCCGTAGCGATACGCTACGGGCCGTTTTGGCTTGCGGCGGATAAGTCGCTCATCTTGATTTCGCCATGCAACCGGTGACAAGCTCTGGTCATGGAATGGCGCGACGAGGGAATCATTCTCGGCACCCGCAAGCATGGCGAAACCAGCGCCATTCTCGAGGTGATGACACGTGCGCATGGCCGCCATCTCGGTCTCGTGCGCGGCGGCCGTTCGCGCAAGCAGCAGCCGGTCTTGCAGCCCGGCAACCGCGTCGACCTGTTGTGGCGGGCGCGGCTCGACGAACATCTCGGCACCTTCCAGGCCGAGGCCATCGAAATGAACGCCGCCCGGCTGATGGACAGCGCCGTTGCCGTTTACGGCTTGCAGACAATGGCCGCGCATTTGCGTCTTCTGCCCGAGCGCGATGCCCATCGCGGTCTCTATGAGACGCTCGCGGTCATGATCGCCCATCTCGACGATGCCGATGCCGCCGGCGAGCTGGTGGCCCGCTTCGAGCTGCTGGTTCTCGACGAACTCGGTTTCGGCCTCGATCTCAGCCAGTGTGCGGCGACCGGCACCAGGCAGGACCTTGCCTACGTCTCGCCGAAATCCGGCCGCGCCGTGTCGCGGGCGGCGGGCGCGCCGTGGCGCGACAAGATGCTGGCGCTGCCTGCCTTCCTGCAGCGCGGTTCGGGCCTGCGCGCCAATCCGGCGGCGATCGACGACGCCTTCCGGCTGACCGGCTTCTTTTTGACCCGCCATGTCTACGAGCCGCGCGGTATCGAACCACCCGGCGCCCGCGCCGGCTTCCTCGCCGCCTTGCGCAAGCATTATGCGGGCGGCAAGGCATTTGCCGGGGAAACCGCCATCGGCGAAGCCATCAGGTGAGCGAAATGGAACTCCTATCCCGGTCGGGTTTCGCTGCTCGGCCTCGACATCATTTGACGCGGCCGATCACCCCAGGGACCGGCGAGGTGGTGTGCGAGGGCAAAGTGGTGCACAAGGGCCGCACGCTGGCGGTTTCGGAAGCGGCGCTGAAGGATGCCAACGGCAAGCTGCTGGCTTTCGGCACCGAAACGTGCTCGATCTTTCCGGCGGCCAATCTGGCGGCACGTTGAATGGACCGGCCGTCTGGCCGCCGCATTTGAATGTCACTGAACATTGAATGTCAGTGACGACTGGCCTGGTTTGGGGGAACCGCCATGTTTGAAAGCCTGATTGGCCTCGTCGCCATCATCGCGCTGTTCGTCATCATTTCACGCCAGCAGAGCCGTATCGGCCTGATCGAGCGCGAGCTTGGCGCGTTGCGCAGCCTCGTGCTTTCGGGCGCGCCTGTCCTGCCGCCGCAAGCCAAGGAACCGGCTGCAAACGACAGCAAACCGGCGGATAGCGCAATCCCGCCGGCGGCGGCAGCCGACATGGCCGCATCGCCAGGGGCCGAGACCGCAGCGGTCGCATCAGCTGCAGAGGCAGAAGCCGATACCGCGGCGCCGTCCGCACCGGAGCCGGCGCAACCGGCGGCAGCGGCGAAAGCCGCCCGCCAATCCGACGTCGAAACGGCGCTCGGTACCCGCTGGGCGGTCTGGGTCGGCGGCATCGCGCTGGCGCTGGGCGGCCTGTTCCTGATCCGCTACACGATCGAGGCCGGCATTTTCGGGCCAGGCGTGCGGCTTTTCATGGCGGCGGCACTTGGGCTGGCGCTGGTCGGCGGCGGCGAGTTCATCCGGCGCACCGGCTTCAGGGTGCCGGTGCAAGGTGCCGCCGGTGCCTATATCCCGGCGATCCTGACAGCGGCCGGCGCCTTCATCCTGTTCGGCACGGTCTACGCCGCGTACAGCATTTACGGTTTCATCGGCCCGGCGCTCGCTTTCACGCTGCTCGGCGCCATCGGCGTGGCGACGATCGCGGCAAGCCTGGTCCACGGTCAGGCGCTGGCCGGCGTCGGCCTGCTCGGCGCCATGGTGACGCCGCTACTCGTCGCCTCGCAGGCGCCCAATCCGTGGGCGCTGTTTGGCTATCTGGCGATCGTGCTCGCCGCCACCGGCGTCATTGCCCGCATCCGCGACTGGAGGCTCTTGATGGCCGCAGCCTTCGTCGCCACGGGCATCTGGACCATCTTCTACATGACCGAAGCGCCGGGGACGAACCTTTCCGTCATCCTCTTTATCGACGTGGTGACACTGGCCGTGCTCGCCTTCGTTTGGCTTGGCCGTCGCAGCGAAGCGGTCGCCGACACCGGCTTCGACTGGCCGTCGATCGCGCCGGGGTTCTTCGTCGCTCTTTCAGCGCTGGCCCTGTTCGTCGATCCGGTCTTTGCCGCCGCCGGCGATGCCTTGCAGGGAGCAGCCCTTATCGTAGCCCTGGTGGCGATAGCGCTCTACCGGCCGCGAGCGCTTGCACTGCTGCACGCCGCCGGGCTGGCGACGGTGCTGGTCTATCTCGGCATCATTCCGCCGACCACGGTCGCCGCCGATTTTTCGGGCGGCGCTCTCGGTGTCGATGGCGTGCCGGTTGTGGGGTCTGATGCCTTGATGCTCAGGATCGGCATCGCGCTGGGCCTGGTCTTCATCGGCGCCGGCTTTTGGGCAGCGCGCCGTTTTGCGGCTCCTGGCTGGCTGCGCGCCGCCACATGGGCGGCCTGGAGCGCTGTCGCGCCACTGGTCATCCTGCTGGCGCTCTGGTTCACCTTCGGCAATCTCGACCGTGACCTTGCTTATGCGGCCGCAGCGGCCGTTTTGGTCGGGATCTTCGTCGCCGGCGGCGAATGGATAGCGCGCGGCGAAGCGCCGCCGCTGACCGGCGGCGCTGCCGTCTCCTTCGCGCTCGCCGGCGCGGCGATCGCCGGCCTGCTGATGCTGCACATGGCCTTTGGCTCCGGCTGGACAACCGTCCTGCTCGGAGCAGCCGCCGTTGTGCCGGCACTGGCGACGCGCTGGCGTAGCTATCCGGTGCTTGGCTGGATTTCGGTCGGTGCGGTGATCGCAGTGCTCGGCCGTGCCGCCTTCGACCCGACCATCGTCGGTGCCGAGTTCCTGTCGAAAACACCCGTGTTCAACTGGCTGCTGCTCGGATATGGCGTGCCGGCGCTCGCCTTCGGCTTTGCCGCCTGGCAACTCGCCCGCACAACCAATGGCCGGCCGCGCCTCGCCATGGAGGCCGGCGCCGCGCTGTTTGCTCTGCTCGCCGTTGCCATGCTGGTGCGTCATGCCATGCATGGTGGCGTCATCGACAGCGGCTCGATGACACTTGCCGAACAGGCGATTTATACGCTGATTGCCATCGGCGCCGGTGCAATCCTGGTCGCCATCGACATGCGCTCGCCAAGCTCTGTGCTGCGTTACGGCTCGATGGCTGCCGGGGTGCTCTCGGTCGCCTTCATCGTCATCCGGCATTTTGTGGTGCTGAACCCGCTGCTGACGGATGAATCGACCGGCGGCATTCCGGTGTTCAACCTTCTGTTCCTGGCCTATCTGTTGCCGGCAGTCGCGACAGGCGCACTGGCGCTCTATACCCGCGACAAGCGGCCGAAATGGTATGCGGCCATGCTTGCGGTTGTGGCGGCGGTGCTCGCCTTCGTCTATGCCACGCTGTCGGTCAGGAGGCTGTTCAAGGGCGAGTTCATCGGCCTGTGGAGCGGCCTCGGTCAGCTCGAGACCTATACCTATTCGGCGCTCTGGTTGGCCATCGGCGTGGTGCTGCTCACCGCCGGTGTCTGGCTGAAGTCGCAGGTGCTGCGCATAGCGTCTGCGGCGCTGATCGCGGTCGCCGTGCTCAAGGTCTTCGTCTTCGATATGTCGGAGCTGGAAGGCGTGTTGCGGGCGCTGTCCTTCATCGGCCTCGGCGCGGTGCTCATCGGCATCGGCTTGTTTTATCAGCGGCTGCTGACAAGGGCGGCGAAAGAAAAGCTCGAGACGAGCAATAGCTGACGATTTCAATTTGGCCGGGAATAAAGCTGGCATCGGCAGCGTTATTCAGTTGCTTGGGTGACCGGGGCGGCGGACCGCTTCGCGCTGGCCGCTTGCGCCGCGCCGCAAAGGCGCGTTCAATCACCACGGACAGGGGCTCCAGAACCAGCGGTCATGGACGAAAAGAAGGCAGCAATCCTTGGTGAAATACCGCGTTTGCGCCGCTATGCACGCTCGCTGTTGCGCGACCGCGATTCCGCCGACGATCTCGTCCAGGATTGTCTCGAGCGGGCGCTTGTGCGGCTCGACAATTGGCAGACAGGAGAAAGCCCCAGGAGGTGGCTGTTTACGATCATGCATCATTTGTTCATCGACCAGATGCGCAAGGTGAACCGGCGCGGCGAGGCGGCGATGCTGCCGCTCGAGGCAAGCGAGGCGCAGGCAGCACCCGCCGAGCAGGTCGAGAGCATCGCCTCGCGCGAGATCGTCGACGCGCTGCAGGCGATCAGCCCTGACCGGCGCGCGGCACTTGTGATGGTCGCCATCGAAGGGTTTTCCTATGCCGAAGCCGCCAACATCCTTGGGGTTCCCGCCGGCACCTTGATGTCCCGCATCGCGCGCGGGCGTGAGGAACTGCGCGCGCTGCTGGATGATACCGCGCGCCGCCGCTCGATAAGGATCGTCGAGAAATGAGCCGGCGCGATTTCTCCGAACGCGACATCCACATGGCTCTCGATGGCGAGTTGCCGGGCGACGAGCGGACGGCCTATGAGGCATGGCTCGAGGCCAATGCCGAGATGAAGGCCAAGAGTGCACGCTACGCCGCCGACCGGGCAGCATTGCGCGCAGCCTTTAACGGCGTGCTGGACGAACCCGTACCGGTGCGGCTGAACAAGGTGGTGCTTGGCGAGGCGTCGGTGGTCAGAGCGGCGCCGTCGCGCTCGCGTTGGTGGCTTGCGGTCGCCGCTGCCGCCATGCTGGTGATTGGCGGTGCTGGCGGCTATCTTGCCGGCATCGGCGGCCTCGGCCTGGAAAATACGGCCGAGGACCAGCTTGCCGAAGAAGCGATCGCCGCCCACGTCATCTATGCCGCCGAAAAGCGGCATGCGGTGGAAGTGCCGGCAAGCGACAAGGATCATTTGCAGAGCTGGTTGTCGAACCAGGTGGGTTTGAAGCTCGTCGCGCCGGATCTGGCAGCGCAGGGATTCCAACTGGTCGGTGGCCGGCTGCTGCCTGCCGGCCAGGGCAAGGCCGCGATGCTGCTTTACGAGGACGACAAGGGCGCGCGCATTTCGCTCTTCGTCACCGCCGAATCGGCTGCCAAGGCCAAGGGCACCTATGGGTCGGAAGAAGATGGTCCTGCGGCTGTCTACTGGCTGGACAAGGGTTATGGCTGCGCCGTCGTCGGCTCGCTGCCGCGCGAGCGGCTGGCCGCGGTGGCCAAGAGCGCCTATGGCCAGCTTCTGGCGGCCTTGCAAAGCTGAGCAGGATCTCATTTTTCCGGAGCCGCGCCGATGCCGAAACACGGAGGTCGCTCAAAGCCTTTGCGCGACCTGCCTGCTGTCAAAACTGTCACAATTCGGCCCTAATCGAGGTGCGATAGCGCTTGCTTAATGCTGGCACTTCGGCTGGTGTGACCGATGTTTAGACTAGGGTCGTTTCCACAACCCAATCGAGGTTTTCTGAGCCCGCATGCCTGCCGAGATTCGCAAGGCCCGCGCGTCCGACGTCGATGACCTCGCCGCCATCGAAAAAGCTGTTTTCTCGAGCGACCGCATTTCTCGCCGTTCCTTTCGCCAACTGATCGAACGCGACACCGCCGAACTGCTGGTTGGCGAAAGCGATGGCCGCGTCGCCGGCTATGCAGTCGTGCTGTTTCGCAAGGGCAGCGGCGTCGCGCGGCTCTATTCGATCGCCGTCGGTCCATTTTTCGGCGGCCGTGGCGTTGGCCGCCTTCTGCTGGAAGAGGCCGAGACCGCTGCTTTCGAGCACGGCCGCATGATGCTTCGTTTGGAAGTCCGCGAGGACAACCCGCGCGCGATCCAGATCTACGAGCGGAGCGGCTACCGCAAGATCGGCCGCGAACCGGACTATTACGAGGATGGCGCCACGGCGCTGCGCTATGAAAAGACCTTGCGTGGCGACATTCCGGTCGCCACCGAAGTGCCGTTTTATCAGCAGACTTGCGAATTCACTTGCGGACCATGCTGCCTGATGATGGCGATGGCTTACTTCGGCCCCGGCTTCGTGCCGGACCCGGTGATGGAAATCCGGCTGTGGCGTGAGGCGACGACCGTTTTCATGATGTCCGGCCCCGGCGGCTGCGAGCCGTTCGGGCTGGCCGTCGCCGGCTATGAGAGCGGGCTTGCTGCTGAGATCTATGTGTCCTTCTATGGCGCGCTTTTCCTGCAATCGGTGCGCAGCGAAGACAAGCGCCGGGTGATGGAGCTGGCGCAGGTCGACTTTCGCCGCCGCGCGGAACTTTACGGCATCCCGGTGAATTACCGTTCATTCGGGCTTGACGACATTCGCACCGCGATCGCAGAGGGAAAACTGGTACTGGTCCTGATCAGCGGCTTCCTGATGTTCGGCAAAAAGGTTCCGCACTGGGTATTGGCCATCGGTGACGACGGCGATCACATCCTGATCCACGACCCTTGGGTCGAGGACGAGCGGCAGGAGACGATCCTCGATGCTGCCAACATTCCCGTGCCTTACGGCATCTTCATGAACATGGCGCAATTCGGCCGCGACGGATTGCGCGCCGCCATCACTCTCGGAAAGCGCGACAGCCAATGACCTGGGTCATCCTTACCGGCCGGCAGAACGATCTCGACCAAGTGGCGACGCCGCACAAGATCATCACCAATCGCGACTACCTTGCCCATCCGGCACTGTTTCGCGGGCAGCGGCCGAAGGTCATCAACCTGTCGAACAATTACGGCTACCAGAGCCGCGGCTATTACGCCTCGCTGCTCGCCGGTTCGCGCGGCCATAAGGTCATCCCGACGGTCGAAACGATGATCGACCTGTCGGAGCGCAAGCTCTATGAGCACGCGTTGCCGGAACTCGAACTCGCACTCAACAAGTGCCGCAAGGACCTGGGCGGCGCTTTCCCGCAGAAGGTCTGCATCTTCTTCGGCATCGGACCGTCCAGGATCTGGGACCGCTTCGCCAAACTGCTGTTCGACTGGTTCCGTGCCCCGGCGCTTGAGGTCCACATCAGGGACAGCGCCGAATGGGCCTCGATCCGCAAGATTGGCTTCCATCCCCTGGCCAGGATGACCGAGGACGAGGAAACGCACTTTCTCCAGTGCCTGGAGACCTACACCAACCGCGAGTGGCGTGACACCAAGGGCCGCACGCCGGCGCGCTACACTTTCGCCACGCTGGTCGATCCGCATGAGGAACTGCCGCCGTCGGAGATTTCGTCGCTGCGCCACTGGGCCAAGATCGCTGAAAAGATGGGCGTCGAAATCGAGCCGATCACCAAGCGGGATCTGGCCAAGCTCGCCAACTACGACGCGCTGTTCATCCGCGAGACCACCTCGATCTCCAACCACACCTACCGCTTTGCCCGCCGCGCCCAGCAGGAAGGCATGCCGGTCATCGACGATCCGCTGTCGATGATCCGCTGCACCAACAAGGTCTATCTCAACGAGCTGATGACCTACAACAAGGTACCGGTGCCGCCGACGGTGATGATAGCCGGCATCTCGGATCTGGAAGTTGCGGCGCAGACGCTGGGCTTCCCCCTGGTGCTGAAGATCCCGGACTCCTCGTTTTCGCGCGGCGTCAAGAAATGCGGCACCTTCGAAGAGTTAAAGACGCTCGCAACCGAATGGCTGGAGGATTCCGACCTCCTGATCGCGCAAAAATTCATTCCGACGGAATATGATTGGCGCGTCGGTGTCCTCGGCGGCCAACCCTTGTTTGCCGTCCATTATCTGATGGCCAAGAAGCATTGGCAGATCGTCAATCATAAGGCCAACGGCAAGCCCGACCAGGGCGGCATCAAGACCTTCACCCTGAAGGAAGCGCCGGCCCATGTCGTCGAGACGGCGGTGAGCGCGGCGCGCTGCATCGGCGACGGCCTCTACGGAGTCGACCTCAAGGAGACCAGGGACGGCGTCTTCGTCATCGAGGTCAACGATAACCCCAACCTCGACCACGGCTGGGAAGACTCCGGCGAAAAAGACGAGGTCTGGGTGCGGCTGACGCAGTGGTTCCTGGAGCGATTGGACCGGCCGGGCCGATGACATCCGAATTGAGGGGAAAAAGATGCTGTTCTTCGTAACCGAGGATTTTCGCGGCTGCGACCGTAAGGAGATCTACCGCCGTTTCCGCGACCAGGGCCGCCTGAAGCCGGACGCGCTGCTCGTGCACCACAGCTGGATCGCAGCGGATATGAGCCGCTGCTTCCTGCTGGTGGAGGCCGATGACGTCACACTCCTGCAGCGGTGGGTCATCGAATGGGCGGATCTGGTCGAATTCGAGATCGTTCCCGTGGCGACGAACAAGGATATGGTGGAGGCGTTGAGCGGACATCTCTGACCTGCGCGCGCTTCGACGAGGTATATCCAGACATTGTATTGATGGCAGATGTCCAGGCTGAGCCGATGACTGGCTCGCCCGGCTGTCGCACTTAGCCGGATTGCCTGATCGTCGCGTTCGACTTCAGCAGCCGGTTGATGTCCGACGCTTTCGATGGCACGCCGATCAAATAGCCCTGGGCCTCGACGCAGCCCTCCTTTTGCAGGAATTCAAGCTGCGCTTCGGTCTCGACACCCTCGGCGGTGACGGTGATGCCCAGCTGTGCGCCAAGCCCGATGATGGTGCGCACGATCGCCGCGGTATCGCGACTGTCGATGTCACGGGTGAAAGAGCGATCGATCTTGATCTTGTCGACGGGAAAGCGCCTGAGGTAGCCGAGCGAGGAATAGCCGGTGCCGAAATCGTCCAGCGCTATGCGGACACCCAGATCGCGCAGCTGCCTCAGTGTCTTGAGCACCAGATCGCTCTCGTCCATCAGCACCGTTTCGGTGATTTCCAGTTCAAGCCGGTTGGCCGGCACGCCCGAGAACGCCAGCGCCGAGATGACGCTGCGGGCAAAGGTGCCGCTTTTGATCTGCACGGCGGAGACATTGACTGCGATGCGCAAAGGCGCCCAGCCTGCCGCGGTCGTGCAGGCTTTCCGCAGCGCCCATTCTCCAAGCGGCACGATCAGCCCGGTCTCCTCGGCGGCCGGAATGAAGTCGTCCGGACGCACCAGGCCGCGCACTGGCGAACGCCAGCGCATCAAGGCTTCGGCACCGACGATTTCGCCGGAGGCGATGTTCATGATCGGCTGGAAATCCAGCTCGAATTCCCGGCGCGACAGCGCCGCCCTGAGATCGATTTCGAGCGCCCGGCGCGCGCGCACCATCGCATCCATGGCTGGTTCGAAGAAACGGTAGAGGTTGCGCCCTTCGCTCTTTGCCCGATAGAGCGCCATATCGGCGTTTTTCAGCAAAGTGTCGGTGTCCTTGCCGTCATTCGGAAACAGCGCGATGCCAACACTGATGCCGACGCGCATGTCGTGTCGCTTGTCGCGAAACGGCTTTCCGATGATCTCGACGATGCGTTTGGCCAGTTTTTCCGCATCGCCCGGGCTTTTGAGATTGAACTGGATTATGACGAATTCGTCGCCGCCGAAGCGAGCGACAACGTCCGTTTCATTGCGCAGGCACCGTTGCAGCCGTTCGGCCACGCATTTCAGCAGCCAGTCGCCGGAAGGGTGGCCCCAAGTATCGTTGACCGCCTTGAAGTGATCGAGGTCGAGCGAGAATATCGCCAGCGATCCGTCTTTCGTCTCGCTAAGGGCTTGGTCGAGCCGTTCGCGAAGCATCGAGCGATTGGGCAGGTTGGTCAGTGTGTCGTGATGCGCAAGGTGGGTCATGCGCTCTTCCACGCGCCTGCGCTCGGTCACGTCGTCGAATGTCGCGACCCAGCCGCCGCCGCTCATCGGCCGGCGTGCAACCAGCAGCGTTCTGCCATCGGCAAGATGGCGATGCGTTACGTGTGTTTTGCCCGCCCGCAGGCAGGCTTCGATTTGCGAAATTTCGCTGTCGGGGTCGAGCTTTGTGTAAATGCCCAGTTCCAGCAGCCGCTTAAAGGCATCACGGTGGCTCATGCCAAGCGGGAGGTCGGCCGGCCTGACATGGTAAAGTTCCAGAAAACGTTCGTTGCGCACGATCAGCTTGCCGTCCGCGTCGTACATCAAAAGTCCTTGCGACATGTTGGCAAGTGCCGCGTCGAAACGGCGGTGCTGCTCCTTCAACTCCTGCTCGGCGCGCCGTTGCTCGGTGATATCCTCGTAGATCGATACCCAACCGCCCGACGCCAGCGGCCGGTGCGAAATGTTGACGATACGCCCGTCTGCAAGCGTTTCCTCATAGGTGGAAGGTTTTGCCTGGTCGATATAGGGCTTGCGAATGGCATAGAGTTGCTCAGCGCTTTGCGAGGCGATGCCGATGTCCACGCTGTGCTGGAGGATGTCGAAAAACCGGATGCCGGGCCGTACCACTTCGGCGTCGAGGCGAAAGATACTGATGTAGTTCCTATTGCAGATGATCATCCGTTCATCGGCATCGAACATGCACAGGCCATGCGACATGTTCTCGACCGCTGCCGAAAAACGCTCGTTCTGTTCGCGCAGTTCGTCTTCAATCCGTTGCGGCAGACCAACGCCTTTGACCCGTCGTCGGCGGACGGACGAACCTGCCTTGATACCGGCAACGGGCATGTAGCGCGCCTATGGACCGTGGTTAACCACGGCACTCTTGTCCTTGCCGGTTAATTTACCGTTTTCAGCCGGCTGGAACGGCAGTCTGGCGTCGCGACTTCTCGATCGCCGCAAACCGTTTGAGAAAGGCATTCTGCGCCCAGGTCACCGAGCGCGGCGTGACATCGAAGCGCTCGGCATTGAAGCCGCGCGGCCGGCCGAAGAACTCCGTCGCCTCTGCCGTTGAAAAACCCGCAAGCAGCGTCGCTTCGAAATAAGCGGCGATCTGATCCGCTCGCTTGATCTCCTTGCGCAGTCCCGCGTCGAGTTCCGCTGGCAGCGAAAAGCGCAGATGGATGGCGCGCTGCAGCCTGATCTCGCAGTCCCTGTAGCTGCCGCCCATCACGGACTTGAACGGCGAGATCATGTCGCCGATGACATATTCCGGCGCGTCGTGCAGCAGCGCCGCCAACCGCGCATCGGCGTCGGCATCCGGCATCAGCTCGCCGACAAGCGTTTCGACGAGCAGCGAATGCTGGGCGACCGAAAAGGCGTGCTCGCCTCTGGTCTGGCCGTTCCAGCGCGCGACGCGGGCAAGGCCGTGAGCGATATCTGAGATCTCGATGTCGAGCGGCGAGGGGTCGAGGAGATCGAGCCGTCGCCCGGACAGCATGCGCTGCCAGGCGCGCGGCGGCGCCCCGGCGCGATCGGCCGCCATCAGGCCTCCTCCGCGCCGACGGCTTCCTGCGGAAAGCTGAATTTCGCCCAGGGCGGGATGGTGAGCGACACGGCGACATCGTCAGCCAGGATCGGCAGGCCGGCGTCGAACGCTGCCTTGACCCGGTCGATGCGGGCAATGGCGAGGCCTGTCGTGCCGGCGGTCGAGCCAAGCGTGCCGACCGGCCGCCCCTCCACGGTCAACTCTGCGCCCGAGGCGGGCAGGGAGCGTTCGGCCGAGACGATCAACACCCGGCGTCTGGCAGTGCCGCGATGCTGCATGCGCGAGACAACCTCCTGGCCGACATAGCAGCCCTTCTTGAAGCCGACGCCGCCGATCTCGTCGAGCAGCACGTCATGCGGAAACGCATCGCCGAGCTGATAGTCGCTGCCGCTTTCGGCAATGCCATGGGCGATGCGAAAGGCTTGCCATGCGGCAAGGTCGCCGCCTTCTGCGGTGCCATCATAGGAGCGCTTGACGATAGCATCGACGAACCGCGCATCGGCAAACGGTGCTGATTCAAATTGCGAGGCAGTTGAAGCGCTTTCCCATAGGACGGTCACAACCGGCTGATCCAGCTTGGAAATTTGGACTTTGGCGCGCAACTTGTAGAGCGTCAGCCGGCGCATGAAATCGTCGGCGGTCTCGGCACGGCACTCGAGGCGGAAAGCATTTTCGCCGGCGCGCGAGATCAGGAAGTCGAAAAGGACCTTGCCTTGCGGCGTCAGCAGGGCGCCGGGCTTTGCTTCGCTGCTGCCGAGCACGTCGAGGTCGGTAGTCAGGATGTTCTGCAAGAAGTGCTCGGCATCCGGCCCGGACACGGAAAGGAGTGCGCGATCTCTGAGCGAGGCAAAGGGCATGGTGGGAAAACGAGCCTGATCTTGCAAAACTGTCGGCCATTACGTAAGCCGCTGGCAGTTCCCCCGCAAGAGACCTGATCCGCATGGCCCCCATCTACGATCTCATCCTGACAGGTGGCACCGTGGTCAACCACGATGGCGAGGGTTTTCGCGACGTCGGCATCAATGGTGGGCGCGTCGCTGCCATCGGCGATCTCCGCCAGGCGTCGGCCGGCGAGACAATCGACTGCCGCGGACTGCATATCCTGCCGGGCGTCGTCGATAGCCAGGTGCATTTCCGCGAGCCGGGACTGGAACACAAGGAAGATTTGGGGACGGGCTCGCGGGCGGCGGTGCTTGGCGGCGTCACCGCCGTCTTCGAGATGCCGAACACCAATCCGCTGACCACCAGCGAGGCGACTCTTGCCGACAAGGTGCGGCGAGCCACCGGCCGCATGCATTGCGACTTTGCCTTCTGGGTCGGCGGGACCCGCGACAATGCAAAAGACGCCGGCGATCTCGAGCGGCTGCCGGGTGCGGCCGGCATAAAAGTGTTCATGGGCTCGTCCACCGGCGACCTGCTGGTCGAGGACGACGAAGGCGTTGCCTCGATCCTGAGGAACACACGCCGCCGCGCCGCCTTTCACTCCGAGGACGAGTTCCGGCTGCGCGAGCGGCTCGGCGAGCGCATCGAGGGCGATCCGTCCTCACATCCGGTGTGGCGCGACGAGATCGCCGCATTGCGCTGCACCGAGCGCCTGGTGCGCATCGCGCGCCAGGTCCGTGCCCGGATCCATGTGCTGCACATCTCGACCGCCGAAGAGATAGGCTTCCTCGAACAGCACAAGGATGTCGCGACTTGCGAGGCGACGCCGCATCATCTGACGCTGAGCGCAGATGACTATGCGCAGTTAGGCACGCTGATCCAGATGAACCCGCCGGTGCGCGCCGCGCGCCATCGCGAGGGGGTCTGGCAGGGCATTGCGCAAGGCGTTGTCGATGTCCTCGGCTCCGACCATGCGCCGCACACGCTGGCCGAGAAGGCAAAACCTTATCCGGCGTCGCCGTCAGGCATGACCGGCGTGCAGACTTTGGTGCCGATCATGCTGGATCATGTCAACGCCGGCCGGCTGACGTTGCAGCGCTTTGTCGACCTGACCAGCCATGGCCCACAACGCATTTTCGGCATCGCCAGGAAAGGCCGTATTGCCGCCGGCTACGATGCCGATCTGACCATCGTCGACCTGAAGCGCCGCGAGATCATCGCCAACGCCCAGCAAGGCTCCAAGGCCGGTTGGACGCCTTATGACGGCAGGCAGGTGACCGGCTGGCCGGTCGGCACTATCGTTCGGGGCCGGCGCGTGATGTGGGAAGGCGAGATCGTCACGCCAGGCCAGGGTAGGGCGGTGGAGTTTTCCGAGGCGCTGGCGGGCTAAGCTCCCTGCCTCGATAAGAGCCAGGCCAGACCACTCAATCCCCGGCGACGAAGAACGTCCATTGCCCGGTCGGCGTGATGCCGACGCGGTAGAAGATGTAGGCGCCGAACTGCTTCATGTTGTCATAGTCGCTGGCGGTGACGATCTTGAATAACTCGACCCGCTGCCTGGCATCGAGCTTGTCCAGCGGCAGGGCGAAAAAATACGGCCAGACGTAGAGATCCTGCGGCGTGCCTGCATCGACATGGACATAGCCGGCATTGAGCACCTCTTCCAGGATGGCGAGGATTTCCTGGCCCTCCGTGTCGCCCGAAAGGCCTTTCAGGAAGGCGATCGGGTCGCCGTCCATGTCGCCCAGCGACAATTGGGTCATCATGTCGCCCGTGCCGATCAGCGGCCGCAGTCTTTCGATGTCGCCGCTTTTGCACGCCTCGACGATCAGATCGTGCATGCGCCTGACCGGTTCCGGTAACTTGGCAAGGTCGTAAACGACTTCGGGCACAGGCGCGTCCGGATCGACATGCGGATTGGCCATGCCGCCATCGTCCGCTGGCCCTTTCGGTTCGGTTTGCCTTGGCTCGTCGGACGGAGTCGGCTGGCTGGCTGCAGGTGGCGTCGTGCCGAGCGGGCCGGGCATCGGCATGGTACTTCCGGGCGGCGACATGTCGCCGTCGGGCGGCGGCGTGACCGGCGAAGGCAGGTCTTCGCGCTTGATCTCGCTGAGGGCGTGAGCGGGACTGCTCGCAAGAAACAGTGCAAGGGGAATCGTGGCGCAGGAGGCGATAAGCCAAATGCTGAGGACCAGGCCGCGCGGCTTGCCTGATATCGAAAAATTCACCGCCTGCTACTCCCTGGTTCCAGGCCCACTCATGTGCCCGGACATGATGTGCCCGGACATGATGTCCGGCGACGCGCCGTCGTCAAAGAACCGGGGTCAGTGCCGCAGCCTTTCGGGCTCGAAGGCCCCGGCAATCACCTTTTCGCGCATGCGATCGAGCAGGGCAAGCGCCGAGGTCTCGCCATTGGTTCGCAGCATCTCGCCGAATGCCGTTTCGAGGGCTGCCTCGGCGATGATTTCCGGCTCGATCCCCGCCGACAATCCTTCCGCCCAGGCTTCGCTGTGGCTTTCCACGGCGGTCAGGCGCTTTTCTTCCCTGACCAGCGCGTCGATGTCGTTGACGCCATGTTCCATTGCGATGTCCACCCTTTCAAGCGGTGATCCGTTGGATAGGGATCAAGCTTGAGTTGTCCCTTTTACACGCAGGCGAAGTAAGTACTTGTAAATGCGACATTTTTTTGGTCGTTTTCTACAAAACCCGTCGCATTAAGCAAACCTGCGTCCGATCCGTTTCAAACTTAGCCGATTAGGCCGGCCAAGGGGACGGAAACCTTCAGTTTGAGTTAATTTCACATCTGCGCGCTAACGTTTCGTTAACATAGTTGCAAAAGTGCAACATCAGGTTTGCACCAAGACCTCACCCGAGGCAAGCGGAGAAGTGTCGAACGCGTCCGCCGCCAACAGCGCCGACGCTTGATTCCGCTTTGCCGGAACGGCAGCTGCCGCCGTCAGTTCCCGTAGCGCGAGGCGATGTCGCGAGACAGCGTCTCGCCTTCCTTCATGTAGCGGCTGATGGCTTCCGTCGCCGAGGCGGTGCATTGCGTATAACTGCCGCCGAAGGATCGGTAGCCGCGGTTGAAGCTGGCGATGAAGCGGGCGCGCCGCTCAGGGTTCGGATTTTCTGATGCGATCAGTTTTTCCATCTCGGCCCGCCACCGGTCGCCCTTCTCGCCGCATAGATTGCGCAGGAAATGCAACGAGCCGAGCACTTCCGCCAGCCGCAACAGCCCGGGCTCGAACGGCGCCTCGGCGGCAATGGCAGGACGCAAGCCGACAACCACACTAACGGCGAGGCAGGCGGCGAGAAACGGTGATGTGCGGTTCATGAGCCCTTGTGCTGAAACAATTTGTTGCCTGCAAGGCGATTCTCAAGCTCAGTTCGCGCCGCCCTTGCTGGTGGCCAGCAGGTCGTCGGCGATATCAAACACTGCATCGGCAAGCTGCATCGCTGTCATTTCGGCCAGTGTATAGAAGGCGGCGGTTTCGGCGTCGTCACTGGCCACCGCCTCGCCGCCGGCATAGTTGGCCCCAAACACCGTCAGCCGGTAGTCGACCGGATGCCCGTCGCCGCTGCCGTCGATGTGGATTTCCCGCAGCGGCCGGTAGTTGCGCGCCTGCAATCCGGTCTCTTCCAGCAATTCGCGCCTTGCTGCCTGTTCCAGCGTCTCGCCGGCTTCGACCTTGCCACCGGGAAAGGCATAAAGGCCCTGCGAGGGCGGTCTGGCCCGCTTGACCAGCAGCACCGTGTTCTCGCGCACGACGCAGACCGAGACTGCCGGAATGATCTTACGTGCTTCCATGGGTTCCCGATCGCTCGATTGGCATAGCCCGTTGTGGACCGGCCGTCGGCGAACAGCTTTAGCGGTTGCGAAAGGCAGGTTCCATGGTCACTTTCACATGTCACCCATTCGAGAGCTGAATTCATGTGCGGACGCTTTGCCTTGACCGCCACTCCGGACCAGACCGCCGCCCTTCTCGGTCTGGCGGAGTTGGAGGAGTTTCCGCCCCGCTACAATATCGCGCCGACGCAGCCGGTGCTGATGGCGCTCGCCGGATTGCCGCAGGCGCCGGGCTCGAACCTGCCCGACCGCCGCTCGATGCTGGTGCGCTGGGGCCTGATCCCGGCCTGGGTCAAGGATACGCGTAACTTCCCGCTGCTGTTCAACGCGCGTTCTGAGGGGGCTTCGGAAAAGCCGTCGTTTCGCGCTGCCATGCGCCATCGCCGCGCCCTGGTACCGGCTTCGGGATTCTACGAATGGCACCAAACCGCTGGCAGAAGAGGGCAGCCCTATTGGATGCGGCCAAAGCATGGAGGGCTTGTCGCCTTCGCCGGGCTGATTGAGACGTATGCCGAGCCGGGTGGCTCGGAAATGGAGACCGGCGCCATTCTGACCGCCCACGCCAATGCCGATACTGCCCATATCCACGACCGCATGCCGGTGGTGATCCATCCCGAGGATTTCGCGCGCTGGCTGGATTGCCGCACGCTCGAGCCGCGTGATGTGGCCGATCTGCTGAGACCCACCCGGCCCGATTTCTTCGAAGCGATCCCGGTTTCCGACCTCGTCAACAAGGTCGCCAATACCGGGCCGGAGATTCAGGAGAAGGGCGTCGTCGAGCCTGAGCCCGAGAAGGTCAAGCGCCAGAAGTCCGGCGCGAACGACAGTCAAATGACATTATTTTAGCGAAAGCTACTATTTCCAGGACACCGTGAGCGCCTCAATCTTCACCCGACGGCATTCTCAGGCAGCGCGTGGCGACACGATCTTCTGTGCCGGCTTCTTCTTCTTCGCGGTGTGCAGAAGAGCTGCGACGATTGCTGCCGGGCCGATCGCCCGGTAATGGCTGGCGAGCGCCGGTTGCTTGGCGCGGGTGGATTCTTGCTTAGGCATTATTCTCTTCCCTGGTAACGTCTTCGTGTCTGCGTTTGCTGGCCGAATCCGACCAAATCGTGACGCTTGCTGATCTAGCCGGCGAATGTTTCATGACAGTGCCGATCTGTTTAATAAAATGTTTCAGTGGCTCATTTCCTGTGAGCCAACGATATTTTTGGCGAAGGTAGCGACTTGACGGCAACACCGGGCAAGGCGATAAAGCCGGCCATGAAAACGTCTTTCGCCATTTGTGGCATTTGCATTATCGACTAGCCTCGCGCTGGTCCTGGACGTTTTCGCCTCATCTCCTCCCAGATTGGACAAACGCCCCGGCCAGCAGGCTGGAGCTCGATTTTGCGCCTCGGCGTGACCGACTCCATCCAGAGCACGATCCCAAAAGATCATGCTCAAACAAAGTAACGCACCGGAACGCACGTATGTCTGAAGCATCGAAGAGCCTGCGCCTCTACAACACGCTAACGCGGAGCAAGGAGGATTTCTTCCCGATCGATCCGCGCAACGTGCGCATGTATGTCTGCGGCCCGACGGTCTACGACTTCGCCCATATCGGCAATGCGCGGCCGGTGATCGTCTTCGACGTGCTGTTCCGTTTGCTGCGCCATCTCTACGGGCAAGCGCATGTCACTTACGTCCGCAACATCACCGACGTCGACGACAAGATCAACGCTCGCGCGCTGCGCGATTTCGGCGGCGAGATTGCCTTGGGCAAGCTGTCGCTGAACGAAGCGATCAGGCGGGTCACCGAAAAGACCGCCGATCAGTTCCACAAGGACGTGGCGGCGCTCGGTTGCCTGGAACCGACGGTCGAGCCGCGCGCCACCGAGTTCGTCGAGCCTAGGCCCGACGGCAAGGTCGACATGATCCTCTTGATTCAACGCTTGATCGAACGCGGCCATGCCTATGTCGCAGCTGGAGAAGTCCTGTTCGACACCGCTTCCATGCCGGACTACGGACAGTTGTCGAAGCGCAATCTCGACGAGCAGCAGGCAGGCGCCCGCGTCGCCGTCGATGCGCACAAGAAGAACCCGCAGGATTTCGTGCTGTGGAAATTGTCTTCGCCCGAGGAACCGGGCTGGGAGAGTCCGTGGGGCAGGGGTCGGCCGGGCTGGCACATCGAGTGCTCGGCGATGTCGGCCGCCTATCTCGGCGAGGTGTTCGACATCCATGGCGGTGGTCTCGACCTGATCTTTCCACACCACGAGAACGAGATCGCCCAGTCACGTTGCGCCCACGGCACCGAAACGATGGCCAAGGTGTGGATGCACAACGGTTTCCTGCAGGTCGAGGGCCAGAAGATGTCCAAGAGCCTGGGCAATTTCTATTCGATCACCGAACTGCTGGAGACGGAGACTTTTGGCGGCCGCAAATGGCCGGGCGAGGTGCTCAGGCTGGCGATGCTGATGACGCATTATCGCGAGCCGATCGACTTTTCCGTACGCAAGCTGGAAGAGGCGGAGAATACGCTGCGCAAATGGAAGCGAGCGGCCGATCTGGCGCCGCCAACGGCAAAATCGGTGCCGGCGGATGTGATCGAAGTGCTGTCGGATGACCTCGCCACCTATCCCGCATTCCAGTTGCTGACCCAGTTGGCTGGCGATGCTGTTGATTTCGACGCTGGTAGCAGCAACGCAGCCGCCGAAGACAACGATGCTGCCACTTTGCTGAAGGCATCGCTGCTGTTCCTCGGCTTCGACGTCGCAACAGCCAAGGTGGATGAAGACGCCATTGCCAAAGCGATCGCCAAACGCCTCGCGCTGATCGCCGCCAAGAACTGGGCCGAGGCCGACCGCATCCGCGACGAGTTGCTGGCGCAAGGCATCCAGTTGAAGGACGGCAAGGACCCTGTCACCGGCGAACGCATCACCACCTGGGAGGTAAAAAGATGATCGATCATCTCGGCATCACCGTTTTGGATTTCGACGTGTCGAAAGCTTTTTACGACAGGGCGATGGCGCCGCTTGGTGCCTCGCTGCTCTACATGGTGCCGCAGGAATATACCGGCGGCGCCAAGGTCGGCGGCTACGGCCGCGACCGGCCAGTGTTTTGGCTGCATGTCGGCAAGGACAAGCCGAAGGGTCATCAACACGTCGCTTTCACGGCGCGCAGCCGTGCCGAGGTCGATGCCTTTCACGCGGCGGCAATCGCCGCCGGCGGCAAGGACAATGGCGGGCCGGGCCTGCGCCCGCACTATCATCCGAACTATTATGGCGCCTTCGTCTTCGATCCCGACGGCAACAATGTCGAGGCGGTCTGCCATGCTCCGGAGTAAAATGCGATGAGCCTTGACAACAGACCGGTGTATACGGGCGGCTGCCAGTGCGGCGCAGTGCGCTTCCGCGTCGAAGGCGCGCTCGGCGATGCCTCCGTCTGCCATTGCCGCATGTGCCAGAAGGCGAGCGGCAATTTTTACCTGCCGCTGGTCTCGGTGCGCGGCGCAGGACTCGACTGGACGCGCAGCGAGCCCAAACGCTTCCGCTCGTCCAATGCGGCGTTGCGCGGTTTCTGCGCCGAATGCGGCACGCCGCTGACCTTCGAAGCGACCGACGGCGTGGCGCTCGCCATCGCCGCATTCGACCACCCCGAGGAGATCGCGCCGACGATCCAATGGGGTGTCGAAGCCAAGCTCCCCTATGTGGATCATGTCCACGAATTGCCCGGTGAGGAAACGATGGCCGACGTCTCGTCTGCCTCCTATCTCGCCGACCTCGTCTCCTACCAACATCCCGACCATGACACCGAACAATGGCCGCCGGAGGAAAGATCATGACCGAAACCGTTCGTACCGGCGGCTGCCAGTGCGGCGCCGTGCGCTTCCGCATCCACGGCGCGCTCGGCCGCCCCTCGATCTGTCATTGCCGCATGTGCCAGAAACAGTTCGGCTCGTTTTTCGGCGCGCTTGTGACAGTGCCGAGCGACGGCGTCGAATGGCTGCGCGAGGAGCCGAGTTACTTTCAGTCGTCGGTCAACATCGATCGCGGCTTCTGCGCCCGCTGCGGCACGCCGCTGACCTACCGCCAGCCCGGCGCGCTCGAGATCGCCATCGGCGCCTTCGACGACCGTTCCGATCTGGCGCCGCAGATCCAGGTCAACTACGCCGCCAGGCTGCCTTGGGTGGAGACGATCTTCGACGCGCCAATCCACGACGATCCGGATTTCTACGCGCGACAGGAGTCAATCATCTCCTTCCAGCATCCCGATCACGAGACGGCCAACTGGCCGCACCAGGGCCTGAAACTATGAGCAGCGAATTCCGCACCCTCTATCCCGAGATCGAGGCTTTCGAGTCCGGCATGCTAGACGTTGGCGATGGCCATCAGGTCTATTGGGAGCGCTCCGGCACCCGCGGTGCCAAGCCGGCGGTATTCCTGCATGGCGGACCGGGCGGCACCATTTCGCCAAAGCACCGGCGGCTGTTCGATCCGACGCTGTACGATGTCATCCTGTTCGACCAGCGTGGCTGTGGAAAATCGACGCCCAATGCCTCGCTCGAAGCCAACACCACCTGGCATCTGGTCGCCGACATAGAGCGGCTGCGCGACATGTGCGGCTTCGACAAATGGCTGGTGTTCGGCGGCTCGTGGGGTTCGACGCTGGCGCTGGCCTATGCCGAGACACACCCCGAGCGGGTCAGCGAACTGGTCGTGCGCGGCATCTACACGCTGACCCGCGCCGAACTCGAATGGTACTACCAGTTCGGCGTCTCGGAGATGTTCCCCGACAAATGGGAGCGGTTTTTGGCGCCCATTCCGGAGGCTGAGCGCGGCGACATGATGGCCGCCTACCGCAAACGGCTGGTCGGTAGCGATCCTGTGGCGCAGGTCGAGGCCGCTCGCGCCTGGAGCCTGTGGGAGGGCGAGACGATCACTTTGCTGCCGGAACCGGAAACCAGCGGTCCCTTCGGCCAGGATGATTATGCCCTGGCCTTCGCCCGCATCGAGAACCACTATTTCGTCCATGCCGGCTGGCTGGAAGAGGGACAGCTGCTGCGTGATGCATGGAAGCTTAAGGATATACCGGGTAGCATCGTTCACGGCCGCTACGACATGCCGTGCCCGGCGCGCTATGCCTGGGCGCTGCACAAGGCGTGGCCGAAAGCGGATTTCCATCTGATCGAAGGTGCCGGCCACGCCTATTCGGAGCCGGGCATCCTCGACAGGCTGATCCGCGCAACGGACGTGTTTGCCGGGAAATGACGATGGCTCGCGAGCGCCTTTATCTGTTCGACACGACGCTGCGCGATGGTCAGCAGACGCCGGGTATCGACTTTTCCGTCGAGGACAAGATCGCCATCGCCAAGCTGCTCGACGAGTTCGGCATCGACTACGTCGAGGGCGGTTACCCTGGCGCCAATCCAACCGACACCGCCTTTTTCGCCGAGCGTCGCACGGCCGATGCCAAGTTCGTCGCCTTCGGCATGACCAAGCGGGCAGGAGTGTCGGCCTCGAACGACCCCGGCCTCACCGCGCTGGTCCAGTCGAAGTCGGATGCCATCTGCTTCGTCGCCAAGAGCTGGGACTACCATGTCCGCGTCGCGCTCGGCTGCACCAATGAGGAGAACCTCGAGGCGATCAAGGCCTCGGTCGAGGCGGCGCTCAGTGCCGGCAAGGAGGCGATGGTCGACTGCGAGCATTTCTTCGATGGCTTCAAGGCCAACCCCGATTATGCGCTGGCCTGCGCCAGGACGGCCTACGATGCCGGCGCGCGCTGGGTGGTTCTATGCGACACCAATGGCGGCACGCAGCCCTCCGAGGTGCGCGCCATCGTCGAAAAGGTGATCGCGGCCGGCATACCGGGCGACCATCTCGGCATCCACGCCCATGACGACACCGGCCAGGCGGTGGCGAATTCGCTTGCCGCCGTGGAGGCCGGCGTGCGCCATATCCAGGGCACGCTGAATGGCATAGGCGAGCGCTGCGGCAACGCCAATCTGATCTCGATCGTGCCGACATTGTCGTTGAAGCCTGCCTTTGCCGGCCGCTTTGCAACAGGCATTTCAGCGGAGGCGTTGACCGGTATATCGCGCTTGTCCCGCGCCTTCGACGAGTTGCTGAACCGTGCGCCGGAAGCGCAGGCCCCCTATGTCGGCGCCTCCGCATTCGCTACCAAGGCCGGCATCCATGCCTCGGCGCTGGCCAAGGAGCCGGCGACCTACGAGCATGTGCCGCCAGAGACTGTCGGCAACCGCCGCCGCGTCATGGTTTCGGACCAAGGCGGCAAGGCGAATTTCATGGCCGAGCTGAAACGGCGCGGCATCGACATGCCCCGGGACGACCATCGCCTCGACGCGCTGATCGCCGTGGTCAAGGAGCGTGAGGCGGAGGGCTACGCTTACGAAGGCGCCGACGCCAGCTTCGAGCTTCTGGCGCGCAAGATGCTGCATGGCGTGCCGGAATTCTTCCGCGTCACTTCATTCCGCTGCATGGTCGAGCGCCGCTTCGACGCCAACGGCCAGCTGAAGACGGTCTCGGAGGCGATTGTGAAAGTGCTGGTCGAGGGCGAGGAGAAGATGTCGGTCGCCGAAGGCCATGGCCCGGTCAACGCGCTCGACATTGCGCTGCGCAAGGATCTCGGCAAATTCCAGAGCGAGATCGCCGATCTCGAGCTGGCCGACTTCAAGGTGCGTATCCTCAATGGTGGCACCGAGGCGATTACCCGCGTGCTGATCGAATCGCATGACGGCACCGGTGCGCGCTGGTGGACGGTCGGCGTCTCCGAAAACATCATCGATGCTTCGTTCCAGGCGCTGATGGATTCGATCGTCTACAAGCTGATGAAGAACCGCGACATGGCCGGGCTGATCGCGGCGGAGTGAGGAAATGGGCTTCACGATAAGCTGGGTCGCATTCAATGGTCTGCCACTCGCGAAGGCAGCGCTGGCTTTCGGTCTGGCTCAGAGCGGACAATCGGACGAGGTTTTTGATTTTGACTACAATGGCGTGACGGTTGGTCAAAATTGGTCTGTCGTCATTTTTAACGACGTGAACATGGACCTGGTGGACGAGAAGCGCCTGGCTAACCTTTCGACGGGCAGGGACATTGTCGTCGTTCACAATATCGATACGGTCATGCTGCAATGGGCCGAACAGTGGCGCGACGGGCACGAAGTCTGGAGCATACGACACACCAGCGCAGACGGTGCGCGCAACCTGGAAGCGACAGGAAACCTTCCATCCTGTTTCGAGGAGATCCGCCGCGAGCGCTTCGCAGATCAGGATCGCGAGGACGCAGGTGCTGCCGCCATAGACTTTATCGCCGATATTCCGATCGAGGTGGCAGAATGCGTGACGGGCTTTCGTCACGACACCGTTGGAGCGGAATTCATGGAATTGGTGCCTGCGCCCGGCGAGACCAAATGACTGCGGGCTTCGCGCATTTCAATGAACTGGTGAAAACTCCGGGTTCTTGAACCATCAGCGAGACTCCATTGATCCATCAGAACTTTGCGATGGTCTTGCCGGGGCCGCTGGCGCATAGCCTTGGGCCATGGCTACCCAAGTACTTCAAATCGAGGCCGATACCAAAGCTCGTCGCGGCTTCTTGCTGGCGCTCGGCGCCTACCTGCTTTGGGGGCTGCTGCCCTTCTACATGAAGGCTGTCGCGCATCTGCCGCTGGCCGAAGTCATCGCCCACCGCATCGTCTGGTCGGTGCCGATCGCGGCCGCCGTCCTGGTCTGGGCGGGCCGCACTGCCGATTTCAAAGCGGCCGTTCGTTCGCCGCGCATCATTTCGATGGCGCTGCTGACGGCGGCGCTGATCTCGGTCAACTGGGGCATCTATGTCTGGGCGATCGCGGTCGACCGCACGATCGAGACCGCGCTTGGCTATTACATCAACCCGCTGGTCAGCGTCGTTGTCGGCGCGCTGCTGCTCGGCGAACGGCTCGACCGCCTGCAGATCGCGGCGGTGGTGCTCGCGGCAATCGCCGTCGCGGTGCTAACCATCGACGCTGGCAAGCTGCCCTGGGTGTCGCTGGTGCTGGCCTTTTCCTTTGCCGCCTATGGCTTCTTCCGCAAGACGCTGCCAATTGGTCCAAGCCAGGGCTTCCTGCTCGAAGTGCTGCTACTGTCGGTGCCGGCGCTCGGCTACATCGTCTTCCTGATCGCCACAGGACAGGATCATTTCGTCTCCAGCTCCTTGAACGACACCGCCTTGCTGGTCGGCTGCGGACCGGTCACCGCCGTGCCGCTGCTGTTGTTTGCGTTCGGCGCCAGGCTGCTGCGCCTCTCCACCATCGGCATCATGCAATATATCGCGCCGACAATCGTCTTTTTGATCGCGGTGCTGATTTTCGGCGAACCCTTCGGCAGCGTTCAGGCCATCGCCTTCGGCCTGATCTGGGCGGCGCTGGCGATGTACTCCTGGTCGATGTTTTCTTCGGCGCGCAAGACCGTCGCCGCATCCGCTCGATCCGCGTAACGAAGAAAGGCGGCTGGCGGGCCTAATGCCGGCAGCCGCCTCTTTCACGGTCGCTCAGCGCTTCGGCCCGAAGCCTGGATAGGGCTGCAGCGGCACGACGGCGGCAATGTCCATCATGCCGGCCTTGACCAGCGGCAAGGTTGCGAGATGGCTGCGCACGTCGGCATCGCTGCCGGCCTCGAACATCATGCCGCTGCCGGGAATGTCGCCTCGATTCCACACCTGACGCACGGCGCCTTCGGCATAGAGCGTGCGGCGCTGCTCGGCCTCGCCGGGCAGCAGAGGCGCGAAATCGGCGTCGGTGAACTTTTCGGTGTTGCGCACAAGAAGGGCAAAGAACTGCATCGGAATCTCCTGATGTTGGCCGTTGGAATGGCGAAAATATTCGCTTCGGCTGGCCAGACAGTCCAAGACTGATTAGGCTAAAGTTGAGACCTCACGGGACTTGAGCATCGGAGCAACAATGTTCGACCTGCGCCAGCTCCGCTATTTCATCACGGTGGCCGAAACCGGCAATGTCGGGCGTGCCGCCGAATTGCTCCACATCTCGCAGTCGCCGCTCAGCCGCCAGATCATGCAGCTGGAGCAGCAACTGGGCATCACATTATTCGAGAGGGCGAGGCAGCGTGTTCATCTCAATCCCGAAGGCCGCGCCTTTCTTACCGAGGCGCGTGCGCTGCTGGCCCATGCAAGACGGCTGGAGGAGCTCGGCCGCAATCTCGCCAGCGGTACGGTCGGCCGTCTCGCCATCGGCTATGTCGAAGGTGCGGTCCATGCCGGGCTTGTCGCTCGGATGCTGCGCCAGTTTCGCCGCGACCGGCCCGAATTTCATCTTCAACTGAAGGGCCAGCGTTCAGCCGCGCAGATCGAAGCGCTGCGCGAACGATCGCTCGATCTGGGCCTCGTCTACACGCCTCCTTCTGCCGACGATCCCGACATCGCCGCCTTGCTCATCATGCGCGAGCCTCTGGTTCTGGCGATGCCGGAAAGCGATCCATTGGCCGAAATCGCGGAGATACTGCCGCAGCAACTGGACGGACGCACCTGGATCACGGTGGTGCGCCAGCCTGACGACACCAACCGCAGCCAATTTCTCGCCGCCTGTGCGAAGGCCGGTTTCCTGCCCGACATAGCCTATGAGACGACCGATCCGTTGACGTCGTTGGGCTTGGTCAGCGCCGGGCTTGGGCTGGCGACGGTGCAGGCCAGCCTGCGGAGTGCCGCGCCGCCTCAGATCGTGTTTCGCGATCTGCCGTGGTTCGAACGCACCGTCTCGATCCATCTCGCCTGGCGACGTCAGGACAAGCGGGCGGTCATCGCGGACTTAAGGAAGGCAGTAGGGAAGGAGTTAATGAAGGAGTTAATAGTGAATAGTGAATAGTAAAGTACAACACCTTCCGAACCGGCGCGCGTGTCTATCCCTACTCCCTACTCCCTACTCCCTACTCCCTACTCCCTACTCACTCTACATTTTATCAATCACCGACTGCACGCCCTCCGTCGGTGCATCGACGGAGGATCCCGCCACCATGATGGCGGCTACGATCGCTTCCGGGTCCTCGACCACCAGCGGCTTGACCCGCTGCGCGGTGTGGATGAAGCCTTCCGTTGCCATGTGGTCGAGCAGCGCCAGCATCGGATCCCAGAACCCTCCGACGTTGCCGAAGACGATCGGCTTACGATGATGTCCGAGCTGCGCCCAAGTCATGATCTCGACGATCTCCTCGACGGTGCCGATGCCGCCGGGCAACGCCACAAAGGCGTCGGATTTCTCGAACATCCTGTGTTTGCGCTCGTGCATGTTGTCGGTGATGACGAGCTCGTCGAGCCGGTCAAGCGCGGTTTCGGTCGCCTCCCGGTTGATCAGAAAACGTGGAATTATGCCCGTTACCTTGCCGCCGGCCTTTAATGCCCCTTCAGCGACGGCACCCATGATACCTTTAGTGCCGCCGCCATAAATCAGACGCAGGCCGGACTTGGCGATCGAGCGGCCAAGCAGGTGTCCGGCCTTGATATAGGTTTCATCTCGGCCCGGGGACGAGCCGCAATAGACGCAGACAGATCGAATCGTGTTCATGTTATGATTGGTGATAGGGACTATTGGCATGGTCAAGCCCCGGAGCGGGCTTTTTCTTGTCGGCTTTGGCAAAACAGGCTAGACCGAAATTAGGTGGCTAAGGGGCAGGGAAACATGGCAATTAATCCGTTGAAGGCGTTTTTGTTCGCGGCTGGCGGCTCCGTCGCTGCGGCGGGAACCGCCTATGTATCGGGCGCACTCGACCCGTATCTCAATTCTACCCCGCCTGCGGAAGTCGCGGCGCTGACGCCGCCGGTTTCGAAACCGGTCGCTCCGGCAACCGAGGGGCGGCTGCCGTCTGCGCCCGCCGCGTCCACCGATGCGGCGACGCCCGCCGCGCCGGCCGCTGCAGGTGCGATCGTGCCGACCTTCGACATCGTGCGCGTCGAAAGCAACGGCTCGATCGTCGTCGCCGGCAATGCAGCGCCCAACGCCAAGGTCGAGATTCTCAACGGTTCGACTGTGCTCGGCTCGACGGTCGCCGGTCCCGACGGCGCCTTTGCCATTATTCTCGACGATCCGCTGAAGCCCGGCGACTATACGATCACGCTTCGCTCTACGGCCGACAATGTCGTGACCGCCTCGGCGCAGACCGCCGTCGTTTCGATTCCCCAGAATTCCACCGGTCAAGTGCTGGCAATGGTCGAGGAGCCGGGAAAGCCGTCCGAACTGCTCACTGTTCCTGCCCCTGAGGCAAAATCTGACGCCTCGCCGCCAACCGGCGAACAGGCGGCCGTTCAGCCACCCGCCACCGGCACCGAATTGCCGGCTGCCGCAGCGCCGGCCGCCGCGGCGGCTGATGTTCCAGCAGCGCCTGCTTCTGCCGCGCCGGCCGCTGTTGAAGCCGCACCGGCTCCGGCAGCGCCCGCCACACCGGCAGCGCCTGCTACTTCCACGGCGGAGCCCAAGGTCGTCGTCGAAGCCGTCGAAATCGACGGCAACAAGATTTTCGTTGCCGGGGTCGCCGATCCCGGCCGCAAGGTGCGCGCCTATGCCAATGATATCCTGCTCGGCGACGCGAAGACCTCGCCCGACCGCCACTTCCTGGTCGAAGCGACACGCGACGTCCCGGTCGGCACCTACACCATCCATGTCGACGCGCTCGACGCCGACGGGGTGACGGTGGTGGCTCGTGCCGCCGTGCCGTTCGAACGCGAGCCGGGCGAGGCGGTTGCCGCCGTCGCACCCGCCGAGCCAAAGCCTGCCGAGGTAAAACCAGCCGAGCCGAACGCTCCGGCCACCGAAGCCGCACCGGCGACAGCCGCCGAAACGCCCGCAACTGCCCCCATTCCTGCCACCGAGGCCCCGGCCGAAATGGCCGTCGCGACGCCTCCGGGCGAAGCTCCCGAGACCGTGGGCCCCAAGCTCGAACATGCCAATGGCGCAGTCATCATCCGCCGCCACGACACGCTGTGGCGGATTTCGCGGCGGGTCTATGGCCAGGGCATGCGCTACTCGACCATCTATCTCGCCAACCAGGACCAGATCAGCAATCCGAACCGCATCTGGCCGGGGCAGGTGTTCAAGGTGCCGGAGAAATCGAAAGAAGGCGAGCCCGCCGATCTCAAGGCAATGGGCGACCAGATGACGACGGCGCCAGTCAAGACTGAGTAGCCGTTCTGCCCATCAGGATAGCTTGCGGCAGGGCCAGTCATCGTTTATCGCCGATGGACGATGACCGAATCCTCTCTCGTAACGGACCGACGCCGCGCGGCAGATGAACACGCGCCGGCCAACTGCACGCCGGCCAACTGTACGCCGGATAGCCGCTCCGTCGCTGTCCGGCTCGCGGCCCTTTCGCATCCGGCGCGGATCGAAATTCTCAAACACCTTTCCGCAAGCCGTTCCTGCTGCTGTCGCGAGGTCGTCGAGCATCTCGACCTGGCGCAGTCCACCGTTTCCCAGCATTTGAAGATTCTGGTCGAAGCCGGGCTTATCCGCTTCGAGCCTGACCGCCAGCGCTCGCGCTATGAGCTCGACCGTGCTGCGCTCGCCGATGTTTCCGCGTCGCTGGCCGCGCTGGTCGATTCCTGCTGCTCCGGCCGCTAAGATATAAAAAGGTAAACAAGAATGGCCGAGAAAACCGTTTCCGCCGATTCCGGCTCGACCTTCAGAACGTTGCGCAATCTCTGGCCCTATATGTGGCCGGCCGACCGCGCCGACCTGAGGGCGCGGGTGGTGTGGGCAACCGTGCTGCTGGTTGCCGCCAAGCTGACCCTGGTGGCCGGACCCTATTTCTTCAAATGGGCGACCGACGCACTGGCCGGCGACGCCAAATCTCCGCCGCCGCTGCCGGCCTTCCTGCTAGCGCCGGTCATGCTGGTCGTCGCCTACAATGCCGTGCGGCTGGTGCAGCTCGGCTTCAACCAGTTGCGCGACGCCCTGTTTGCACGGGTCGGCCAGCATGCCGTGCGCCGGCTCGCCTTCCGCACCTTCGTACACATGCATGAATTGTCACTGCGCTTCCACCTCGAACGGCGCACCGGCGGCCTGTCGCGTGTCATCGAGCGCGGCACCAAGGGCATCGAGACGATCGTCCGCTTCACCATGCTGGCGACGGCGCCGACGATTGTCGAATTCGCGCTCACCGCCGGCATCTTCGCCGTCACCTATGGCTGGCTTTACGTGCTGGTGATCGCGGTCACGGTCTGGCTCTATGTCTGGTTCACCGTCAGGGCGAGCGATTGGCGTATTTCGATCCGCCGAGAGATGAACGACAGCGATAATGAAGCCAGCACGAAGGCGATCGATTCGCTGCTTAACTACGAAACAGTCAAATATTTCAACAACGAAGCCATGGAGGCCGAGCGCTTCGACCGTTCCACGGCGCGCTATGAGGTGGCGGCGACCAGGACCTGGACCTCGCTTGGCTGGCTGAACTTCGGCCAAGGCGTGATCTTCGGCATCGGCATGACCGTCGTCATGGTGCTGTCGGCGCTCGAGGTGAAGGCAGGCACGCAGAGCGTCGGCGATTTCGTCTTCGTCAACGCCATGCTCATGCAGCTTTCGGTGCCGCTGAATTTCATCGGCATGATCTACCGCGAAATTCGCCAGGGCCTGACCGACATCGAAAACATGTTCGATCTGCTCGACGTCAAGCGCGAGATCGTCGATCGGGCGGGCGCCAAGCCACTGGTCGTCGATGCCGGTAAGGTCGAGTTTCGTGACGTGCATTTTTCCTACGACCCCAACCGCAAGATACTGAAGGGCATCAGCTTCGAGGTGCCGGCCGGCAAGACGGTGGCCATCGTCGGCCCCTCCGGAGCCGGAAAGTCGACCATTTCGCGGCTTTTGTTTCGTTTCTACGACATTCAGCGTGGCACGATTCTGATCGACGGCCAGGACATTCGCGACGTCAAGCAGGAGAGCTTGCGCGCCGCCATCGGCATGGTGCCGCAGGACACGGTGCTGTTTAACGACACCATCGCCTACAACATCCGCTACGGCCGCATCGGCGCCAGCGAGGAGGATGTGCGCAAGGCGGCAGAACTGGCCCAGATCGGACCGTTCATCGAGCGGCTGCCCGACGGCTATCGCTCAATGGTGGGCGAGCGCGGGCTGAAACTGTCCGGCGGCGAGAAGCAGCGGGTGGCGATTGCCCGCACCATCTTGAAGGCACCGCCGATCCTGATGCTCGACGAGGCGACCTCGGCGCTGGACAGCCACACCGAGCAGGAGATCCAGGCGGCACTGGACCTGGTCAGCCAGGGCCGCACCACCCTCGTCATCGCCCATCGACTGTCTACAGTGATTTCGGCCGACGAGATCATCGTCCTGCAGGACGGCCAGATCGCCGAGCGCGGCACCCATGCCGCCTTGATGGCCAAGCGCGGCCTATATGCATCGATGTGGGACCGGCAGCGCGAGGCAAGCGAGGCCGAGGAGCGGCTGCGCATTGCCCGCGAAAGCGACGAGTTCGGCGTCGTCGTCCGCCGCCGCACCTCGGAGGTGAGCTGAAATTCGTGCTTGACCTCAACTTAAGTTGAGATCGTAGGCCGTTTTGGATCGTAGCAAGATGCGTCGTTCAAAAACGGAGACAATCGATATGAATGGGATAAATCAGGCAGTTAGTGGCGGCAACGTATTCCGGGTGGACAAGTTTGTCGTTCCGGCCAACGCTCGCGAGGAGATTCTTGCCAAGGTCCGGATGACGCATGAATTGCTGCGCCAGCAGCAAGGGTTCGTCCAGGATTTCCTGCTCGAGCAATTCTCGGGGCCGGGGGAGTTCAACCTCGTGACCATTGTCGAATGGGAAGGGCAGGCCGCTGTCGATAAGGTCGTGCCGATCATCAAGGCCGCGCATGAGCGCATCGGCTTCAATCCTCAGGAGACCATTGCGCGACTTGGCGTCAGGGCCGATATCGCCAATTACCAGCGGATTCCCGCGGTGTAAGCTCTCTATGGCCAGCCTGCTCCCGGCGCGGTAGCCTCGATGCTGAGCACCTGGCCGGTACGGGCATCGCTGATCATATGTTCGAAGCCGCGCCATTCGGCGGCCACGATGAACAGCGTTTTTCCCTCGCTGCCGCCGAGCATGCAGGCAAAACAGCCGCGATCGACGTCGACGCTTTCGAGCATTGTGCCGCCCTCGCGCACCCGCACGCAATGCCTGTTCGGAACGTCGGCGTACCAGGCGGCACCTTCGGCATCGAGGCAGATGCCGTCGGGAAAACCGTTGCCAAGATTGGCCCAGACTCTCCGATTGGAAAGGTGGCCATCGGCAGCGATGTCGAAGGCGGTCAGCCGGTTGGCGTGGGATTCGGCAACGACAAGCGTCTTGTTGTCGGGCGTCACTGCCATGCCATTGGCGAAGGCGAGATTCTCAGCCACCTGCCGAGCCGAGCCGTCAGGTGCAACCAGCACGACGGTGCCGGGGCCGAAATGCTGGCCGGAAGCCGGAGCCGGCCCACCACCATTGACGTAGATGTTGCCGCGCCCGTCGACGACGATCTCGTTCCATGGGCTCTTCGACAGATGTCTCAGATCGGCATGGGTGACCAATGTCCCGTCAGCCTCCTGCCTGAGGATCAGCCCTTCGCGGCCGGACACGACAAGCAGCCGCCCGTCCGGCAGCCAGTCGATGGAGTAGGGCAGGGTGGCCGGCACGATGAGCGCGATCTCGCTGTTGCCTAGGGCGTCAACGGCGATGATCTGGCCTGTGCCCCAGTTGCAGAACCACAGCCGGCCATCGTGCCAGCGAGGCGACTCGCCAAAGGCCAGACCGTTCATCACCACTTGCGCTTGCCTGGCTGCTGATTTCTGCATGGGCCGAGAACCTCCGGGTTTGCGCAAATCGTCACGGCCGAAAGGCCGATGAGAGGCGCTGTCTTGCCAAGGACGGGCGTGGGGGCTTCGTGCCGACAATCGCAATCAACATATTTCCGGTTGACCACTTCGGCAGTCCGGATGCTGCCAAGGACGCCCCTGAGGCGGCACGACCGCCAACACCCGACCGCCTGATTGTCGCGTTGCGGCGAAGGGGTGTTTCCGCTATTGAGGCCGGACTTGGAACCAAGGTTGCCCTCATCCCATGAGCCTCGTTGACACGATCAAAAATGCGTTCGTTCCGATCCATCGCGAGGGTTATCCCTTTATCGCTGCGTTCGGCGCGGCGACGCTTTTTCTTGGCTATTTCTCCTCGACCCTGTTCTGGATCGGTCTCATTCTGACCGCGTGGTGCGCTTATTTCTTCCGCGATCCCGAGCGTGTCACGCCGATCGACGACCGGCTGGTTGTCAGCCCGGCGGACGGCATCGTCTCGGCCGTCGGCCCGGCCGTGCCGCCGCGCGAGCTTGGCCTCGGCGGCGGCGAAATGACCCGCATCTCGGTATTCATGAATGTCTTTTCCTGCCACGTGAACCGCGCCCCGGTGCGTGGCCGCATCTCCAGGATCGAGCATCGGCCAGGAAAATTCCTCAACGCCGAACTCGACAAGGCAAGCACCGAGAACGAACGCAACGGGCTGGTCATAGAGAGCCCCAACGGCACGGTGGCTGCGGTGCAGATCGCCGGCCTGGTGGCGCGGCGGATCGTCTGCTGGGCCGAGACCGGCGGCGCCATCGGCACCGGCGAGCGCTTCGGGCTGATCCGCTTTGGCTCGCGCGTGGACGTATTCCTGCCCTCGACGGCGACGCCGCGCGTTGCCGTCGGCCAGACGGCGGTAGGCGGTGAGACGGTGCTGGCGGAATTCGGCGGCGTTGCCGCAACGCCGCTCGTGCGGATATCCTGACCGGTGGCCCCGCCGTTCAAGAAATTCGAGGCGCATGGCGGCGGCGGCCCGCGCATCCGTGAAATCCCGATGCGCATGGTGCTGCCCAATCTGGTCACCGTGCTTGCCATCTGCGCCGGCCTGTCCGGCATCCGCTTCGGCTTCGAAGGCCGCTTCGAGCCGGCGGTGGTGATGGTACTGCTCGCCGCCTTCCTCGATGGTATCGACGGCCGCCTGGCGCGAATGCTGAAGGCGACCTCCAAATTCGGCGCCCAGATGGATTCGCTGGCCGATATCGTCAATTTCGGCGTGGCACCGGCGCTAGTGCTTTATGCCTTTCTGCTCGACAGGGCAGGTTCGCCGGGTTGGATCGCGGCGCTGCTGTTTACCATCGCCTGTGGGATGAGGCTTGCCCGCTTCAACGTGCTCGACGAAGAGCTCGACCGTCCGCAGTGGCAAACCGAATATTTCGTTGGCGTGCCGGCGCCGGCGGGTGCGGTGCTGGTGATGCTGCCGCTCTATCTGTTCTTCCTCAGGCTTGGCCTTGAACCCAGCCGCCTGGCGGCCTTCATTGCCACCGGCTTTACAATATTGGTGGCGTTCCTGCTGGTCAGCCGACTGCCCGTCTATTCCGGCAAGAGCGTCAGGATACCGGGCGACAGAGTGCTGCCGATCATCCTCGCAGTCGTCCTCTACGTCCTGCTTTTGATGACCTATCCCTGGTATACGCTGACGGCTTCGGTTGCCGGCTATTTGCTGTTTTTGCCATTCAGCGTGCGCGCCTATTCCAGACGCGCCAAGCGCGAAGGCGAGAAGGTACCGTCCTCGGACATCGGCTGACAGATTTGGTGCCAATTTCGCACGCGGCGCTGTGGAACGCCCTTCAAAACCACGTTTTCGGAACTTGCTGGGCGCCTGACCGTTTGTGTCGGTAGGTCCGTTTGAGCGACTGCTCGTGATCGTCAACGTCGCGCAAGCTGCCGCATCGGGCCCAGAATCATCGGAATACGAGAAATGGCTGTCATCCTCATTGGCGCATTACTGACTGTCGCCGGCCTCGTATATATGGCGGTTGCAGCCATCATGCGCGGGCGGCTCAGTGAGCCGGCCGCAGTCTCCACCGCGCCGGATAGCCCGAGGCCCAATCTCGCAACACCAGGTCCGACTCTGGAGCCGCGGCGGCGCGGGCTCCGTTTTCTCGGCTTGTCACAGAATTGGCCGGGCCTGCTGATGATGGCCGTCGGCGTCATTCTGCTGTTATCGGTAGTGGTCCTCTAGAGTTTTGGAAAGGTCTGGAAAACCTCAGGCGGCAGCGCTCAGTCCCAGCCTCTCGAGCGCCAGCTTTCTTGTCGAGACATAGTCGGTCTTGCCCGAGCCCAGCACCGGGATTTCCTCGACCTTGACGATGTCGTTCGGTACCATCAGTTCGGCCGCCCCGGCCTTCTTGCCGAATTCGCGCAATTCGTCGGGATTGGCACTGTCGGCGGTGGTGACCAGGACGAGGCGCTCGCCGCGCCGTCTGTCCGGCACCGCCACCACGGCGTGATGCTCTTCCGGCCACAGCGACTGCACCAGCATCTCGACCGCACCAAGCGATACCATCTCGCCGGCGATCTTGGCGAAGCGCTTGGCGCGGCCGCGAATGGTGATGAAGCCTTCGCGATCGACCGAGACGATATCGCCGGTGTCGTGCCAGCCTTCGAGCGGCTGTAGCTCGCCCGGCCGATCGGCGGTCATGTAGCCCATCATCAGGTTCGGCCCGTCGAGCCACAGCCGGCCGGCGTCGCTAATGCCTTCGACCGGTTCGAGTTTCATGCGCATGGCCGGCAGCAGCCGCCCGACCGTGCCGTCGCGACCGTGGATGGCGGTGTTGACGGCAACCACCGGTGCGGCCTCGGTCAAGCCAAAACCTTCGATGATCTCGGCCTGGAAGCGTTCGCGATAGACCCGGCGCGTCTCCGGCTTCACCGCCTCGGCACCGGCGACGACAAAGCGCAGGCTGGAAAAATCGCCGTCCTTGGCGGTGCGGGCATAGTTGGCGAGGAACGTGTCGGTGCCGAACATCACCGTTGGCCGGACCTTGCGCGCCACCTCCGGAATAAGCTTGTAGTGGAGCGGTGAGGGGTAGAGGAACAGTTTTACGCCGGTGACCAGCGGCAAGATGGTGCCACCGGTCAGGCCGAACGAGTGGAACACCGGCAGCACGTTGAGCAGGATGTCGACCGGCGAGATGGTGATGCGGGCTTCGGCCTGCATGGCATTGGCAAGAAGGTTCCGGTGCGACAGCACAACTGCCTTGGGTGTGCCTTCCGAGCCGGAGGTGAACAGGATCACCGCCGGCTTGGCTGCATCCTGGCGCTGCAACGGCCATCGCCACAGCAAGGCGGCAGCGAGCTTGTCCAGCACGGTCACGCTTGCGCGAACATCCTCCAGCCACAGCAGTTTCGCTCCGCCCTTTTCCACCGCCTCGACTATGTCGGCGAGGTTGGCCTTTTCGACAAAGGCGCGTGAGGAGACCACGGTGCGGATCACCGCCGTGCGGATGGCGGCGGTGACGCTCGCTGTGCCGGCGGTATAGTTGATCATTGCTGCCACTCGCCCAGCCGACAAAACACCGACGAACGCCAGCACGAGGCCATTGGCGTTGGGCAGGAGCAGCCCAACCGCTTCGCTCGGCGCTGTCATTGCCTCGAAGCGGCGGCCCAAAACCCTGGCACCGATAAACATTTTCCGGTAGCTCAGCGCACCGCCGATGATGTCTTCGATAATTAGGTGCGAAGCGCCGACACGGTCGGCGGCATCACGCATGGCAAGGAACAGCCCTCGGTCGAGATCACTGCCAAAAAGCCTGGCCTCGGCGAAGCGATCGAACAGCGCATTGGTATTGGAGGCCTGATTGGGGTTCCGCGCCACCAGCTCGGCGATGGTCATCGGCTCCAGCGCGCTGATCGACAGCTGCGGGAACCAGTGGCGCGGCGCCTTGTCTGCCGGCGTCAGCGACGCCGGCAGGCTGCGCGCGCCGGCAACGAAGATCGGCACGATGCGAGCGTCGGCCTGCATGGCGATACGGGTGATGGCGCGGAACAACCGAAACGACTTGACGTCGGGCTCGACCGCATTCGGCAGGTAAACGGCGAGCCGGCCCTTGCCCTTCAGCACGCGCACCAGTCTGCGGCTGACGAAGACATGCTCGGCGTTGAAAGCGATGGTGCGGCCAAGCTCGCGCCATGGTTCCAGCCAGGGCGATCTGGCCGAAGCCGGGTCGAGAATGTGCAGCGTGTCCTCCGGCAGCAGCGACAGCATCAGCGCCGGCTCGAGGCGCGACTGATGCCAGACGACGTAGATGATCGGGGCTGCCGACTTGCGGGCAATCTTGATGCGCTCGTCGTTGATGCGGTAGGCGAGCTTGAACGGCACGTAGAGCAGCGCCTGGCTCAAGCGCAGGCCGAGGCGGAACTTCTCCACCACGCCGATCAGCAGCCAGGCCGTGACAAGACCCGCAAGCAGCGCCAGTGTCAGGATCATCGCCGCATCTCCCAACAATCTCACGTCGCGGCTCTTCAGTGGCCGCTTCGGGTGAGAACCTAGCCGAAGTTGGATCAACGTCAATGCGGCTTCATTTTTCCGTCTCTCCTGCTATCAGTGGGCTCGGCTGCCTTCTCCACAAATCGCAGCTACGCCGCCTTCATCCTCCCGCTTATGAAGCGGAATTCCTGCGTCTTGCCGCCAAAGCCATACGCGGCCGCTGGCACTTCGTGCACGAGGGCATAGCTTTCCTCATGGATCTTGCCTAGCAGCCGGCCGAATGCGGCAAAAATTGCCTGGAGATAGGCCTCCAGTTCGAGCTTGGTGTTGGTGCCGTCGACGACCTTGATGTCGAGCCAAGCCGTGTTGGCGCCGTGCTGGGCCAGCGACTTGCCGCCGGCGAACCAGTGCTCGGGGTCGAGATAGGAAATCGCGACAGCTGTGATCGTCGCGTCCTTGCGCAGATGCGTGGCCGTCAGTTCGGTCACCTCCTTGGCAATAGCGGCGGACAAAGCGGCATCGGGCTTGCCGGTAACGCTGACATTGATGATCGGCATGTTTCTTCTCCTCGGTTTCAAGCGGCGTCTCTTCGCCGTCGAGAAAATCATGCCATCGTCCTTGCGTCAGAAAAATCGAATTGTTTTTGATAAAAACTTTGATATTGTCGAACTATGCAGGCGCTCGATCCCGACCTCCTCAAAACTTTCCTCGCTTTCGTCGATAGCGGCTCGCTGGCGCAGGCTGCGTCGATCGTCGGCCGCTCGCCGTCGGCGGTGACCGCGCAGATGCAGCGGCTGGAGGATGTAGTCGGCGAACCGCTGCTGGTGCCGCAGGGGCGAGGGCGTGGCCTGACGCCGGCGGGCGAGGATCTGGTCGGCCACGCGCGGCGCATTCTTGCTGCGCACCGCGAGGCGTGGCTGGCCCTCAAAGGGGCGCATGCCGATGGGCGCGTCGCCATCGGCACGACGCAGGATTTCGCCGACAGCGGCTTGCCGCAGCTTCTCAGGGCCTTCGCTGTCAGCCATCCGCGCGTCAGGATCGAATTGCGCGTCGGCCGCTCCGCCGAACTGGCGCAGGCTTTGCAAGCCGGCACCCTTGATCTGGCCATTGCCATGCGACAGGCGCCGACGCGGGACGAAGTCGGCGTGCTCAAAGAGCCAATGATCTGGCTTTGCTCACAAAACGGCTTGGCCACCCGCCAAGAGGAATTGCCCTTGGCGCTGCTCGATCCCCATTGCGGGTTTCGCGATGCAGCGACCAGTGCACTGGATGCGGCCGGCCGCCGCTATCGCATTGCTGCCGGCAGTGCCAGCCTTGCCGGCCTGCGTACGGCGGTACACGCTGGCATCGCTTTGACGTTGAGGACGGCGCGCTTCGCTCATTCCGGCATCGTCGAGGCGCCGCGCGATCTTGATCTGCCGCCGGTGCCGGTCGCGGAATTCGCCATCCGCTTGCGTGAGGATGCCGACCGGCCGGCGCAGGATCTGGCCGCGTTGTTCAGCGGCAACCTGGGCTTGGCCAGTTGAGTCAGCAAAGAAAAAGCCGACCTTGCGGTCGGCTTCTGAGTAGGACGGGCCGAGGGGTTTGGGGGGACTTGGGGGTGGCCCGTCGCAGCCATAATGCCTGAGCCCGATGATGGTTCCATGACGTTTCAAATTTATTTTCAGGCACGGATTTCTCGTGATCGGACCACCAACTCGCCCTCGGGCGTGGCGAGGATTTTGGTCATGCATCCGCTGCGCGCTGCCTGGCCATCAGCCAGTCGCGGCCGGCGTGAGCGAACACGGCGCAAAGCACGATTGCGCCGCCGACCATGCTGGCTGCCGGCGGGATTTCCGCCAGGAACAGGAAGGCGAACAGGATCGCGAATGGCACTTCGGCCGAACCCAGCAGTCCGGACTCGGTCGCCGGAATGAGCCGGGCGCCCTCCGTCCACAGGATCGAGGCAAGCGCGAACGAGGAGCCGAAGGTGGCTAGAAGCAATGCGTCCCTGGCCGAGACGGCCAGCGGATCGGTGACGAACCAGCCGAGCACGAACAAAAGGAATGCCGACACCGCACCCGCCCACACCACCGGCGTATCGCGGAAGGTGCGCACCATGATCATGTAGAGGGCGCTGCCGATCGTCATCAGCAGCGCCAGCCCGTCCCCGAACAGATGGCCGGTGCCGAAGCCCGACCAGACCATGATCGCCACCCCGCATAGTGACACGGCAGCGGCAGCAAGCGTCTGCAGCCGGAACGGTTCGCGGACCAACAGGAGGGCCAGCAGCGCGGTGACGAAAGGGGCGGTGGCGTAGATGATGGCGACATTGGCGACAAAGGTGAACTTGAACGCCGAGATGAAGGCGATGCTGGCGAGCGCGCCCTCAATCGCCAGCAGCCAGCCGCGCCAGCCGAGCCGCAGGCTGCCGCGACCGCCGGAGCGCTGGCGACGCCATAGCACATAGAGGCTGATCAGGATCGAGCCGACGAAGCCGCGCCAGCAGGTAATCGTCAGCGGGTCGGAATGGATCGATTTGGTCAGCACGCCGGTGAGGCCGAAGACGGCCGCCGATGCCGAAACCAGGATGATGCCGAGGGTGCGTTCGCGGGCGCTTTCCACTGTGCCTGGCATATCCAGCGATTCCGTCATCTCACCAGCTTACGCTGCCCCGTCCTGACACCATAGTGTCAGCTTGATCGAGGCGTCATGCATCGAAACAGCAGACCGGCAGCCCCGGTGAACAGGCTGCCGGCGAAGCCCTTTCGCGGATTTCCAGGATGGCGATATCGGCCATATGTCCGGCGGCCTTACGAATGTGTTGCGAGAGAGGGTGTGAAGGCGTTGGATGCTCCCCGTATCGTCAGGCTATACGGGGCGAAGCCCTGCCAAGCGCTACGCCAGCGGGGACTTGCGTTTGGGGCAGCCGACACCGCCGTTAAGCAGCGAAGCCAGGCAACTATGGGAGGGAAATGAAATGGACGCGATCGCATTGAAGGCCATGCAGGTGCCGCTGAAGGAGGCCTATCGCGACGACGCCTCGCGCGCGCTAATTACTCTCCGCGCCAAAGGCTCGATCGACGACCAATCGATCGCCTGCAAGGTCGAGACAGGCAGGGCGATCGCCATTGCCGGGCTGCATCCGGCGACCGGCGGCACCGGGCTCGAACTCTGCTCCGGCGACATGCTGCTGGAGGCGCTGGTGGCTTGCGCCGGCGTCACGCTGAAGGCGGTGGCCACGGCGCTGGAATTCAAGCTTGGGGCCGCCACGGTGGAAGCCGAAGGCGATCTCGACTTTCGCGGCACGCTTGGTGTGGCAAAGGATGCGCCGGTTGGCTTCCGCGCCATCCGGCTGACCTTCGGCCTCGACACAGACGAGCCGCAGGAGCGCGTCGATGCGCTAATCAAGCTGACCGAGCGCTACTGCGTCGTGTTGCAGACCATCAGCCAGAAGCCGGAGCTGACGGTAAGCGCACGACGCTGATGCTGCCAATCTCTCCCCTTGAGGGGGAGATGCACGGCAGGGTAGAGGGGGTTGGTCCGACGGGGCTCGGCCTGCTGCGGCAGATGGAGGCTGGCGCTCCACGCCTGTCGACCCCCTCTGGCCTGCCCTCTTTGCCAAAACTTGGCCAGATGACGCTCCTACTGCGCCGACGGCTCCTCGGCGTCGCCCTCGTCCGCGAACGGCGAGGCACTCGGCACGCACTGCACCGACCAGCCGGCCGGCGTCGGCTGCTTCTGGTATTCGGTGACGGCGGAGGTGCACTGTTCGCGGGTGTCGAAGGTGCTGGGCAGCACGACCATGCCGCCTTGCGGGCCGGCGATCACCAGATACCAGACCAACGCTACGCTCGGTGCCGCCATGAGTATTTCCTCGCTCTGCTTGTTTTGGGAGTCGGTGCGATCCTAGCAACTCCGGCCAAGCGGCGAAAGTTGGGCCGAAGCGCGGCGTTAAGCCACGGCATCACAGCCGCGTGATGTCAGGCCGCTTACTCCGGCTGCCGGTAGGCGACAAAGCGGTTGTGCTTGGCCTGGAAGATCAGCCCCGTCTCCTTGAGCGCAGGGCTGGCCAACGGCACGATACGCTTGGCGATCTCCGAAGGGTGCGGCAGAGTCTCCGGATCCTCGCCGGGTACCGCCTGCGCCCGCATGGCGGTGCGCGTTGCCCCGGGATCGGCGGCGTTGACCCTGAGCGGCAGGTTTTCGGTCTCATGCGCCCACGAACGCGTCATGGCCTCGACCGCCGCCTTCGACGCCGCATAAGGCGCCCAGAAGGCGCGTGCGGAGTGGGCCAGGCTGGAACTCAGTACGATAGCGCGGCCGGCATCGGCGAGTCTCAGCAGCGGGTCGACCGAGCGGATCAGCCGCCATGTTGCGGTGACGTTGATGGTCATCACCTTCTCGAAGGTCTTTGCCTCGACATGGCCGATCGGAGCGATGACGCCGAGCACGGCGGCGTTGGCGACCAGTATGTCGAGCTTGCCCCAGCGCTCGTGGATGGCGCCGCCCAGCCGGTCGATCCCCGTCATGTCGGCAAGATCGAGCGGTACCAGCGTCGCCTGTCCGCCGCCTGCTTTGATCTGGTCGTCGAGTTCTTCCAGCCCTCCGACGGTGCGGGCAACCGCAATCACATGTGCGCCGGCGGCGGCAAGCTCCGTGGCGATGAAATAGCCGATACCGCGCGAGGCGCCGGTGACGACCGCAACGCGGCCGGAGAGATCGAGGGTCATGCTTGAACTTCCATAAGGTCGGCGTGAGGCACCCCCCTCTGCCCTGCCGGGCATCTCCCCCTCAAGGGGGGAGATTGGCCCTCATCAGGCTCAGCGCCTGTTCTGCGACCGTCGCGATTGGCGAAAGTCGACAATTCAGCCGATCTCCCCCCTTGAGGGGGAGATGCCCGGCAGGGCAGAGGGGGTAACCTGGCGAAGACAAATGGCGATCCGGCAACCTTACGACCCGCCTGCCGCCAATAGCGACAGCGTGCGGACATTGTCGGAGCCTTCGAAATCGGCAAGCCGGGTCGGATACTGGCCGGTGAAACAGGCGTCGCAGAATTGCGGCTGTTCGTTGTCGCGGCCGGCTTCGCCAACGGCCCGGTAGAGCCCGTCGATCGAGAGGAAGCCGAGCGAATCGACGCGGATGAACTCGGCCATCTCCTCCACCGACATGCGCGAGGCCAGCAACTTCGACTTTTCCGGTGTGTCGACGCCGTAAAAGCAGGAGGCGCGCGTCGGCGGCGAGGCGATGCGCATATGCACTTCCTTGGCGCCGGCATCGCGCACCATCTGCACGATCTTCTGGCTGGTGGTGCCGCGTACGATCGAATCGTCGACCAGCACCACACGCTTGCCTTCGATCATGCGGCGATTGGCGTTGTGCTTAAGCTTGACGCCCATGTGGCGGATCGAATCGCCGGGCTGGATGAAGGTGCGGCCGACATAGTGATTGCGGATGATGCCGAGCTCGAACGGAATGCCCGCGGCCTGCGAAAAGCCGATCGCCGCCGGTGTGCCCGAATCCGGCACCGGCACGACGATGTCGGCCTCGACCGGGCTCTCCAGTGCCAGCTCGGCGCCGATGCGCTTGCGTACCTCGTAGACATTGCGGCCTTCGACCGAAGAATCCGGCCGGGCGAAGTAGACATATTCGAAAATGCAGAAGCGGGTCTTCTGCGGCTCGAACGGGAACAGGCTCTCGATTCCCTTGCTGGTGACGACGACCATTTCGCCGGGCTTCAGGTCGCGCACGAAACGCGCCCCGATAATGTCGAGCGCGCAGGTTTCGGAGGCGAGAATCCAGGCGCCGTCGAGATCGCCAAGCACCAGCGGCCGGATACCGAGCGGGTCGCGGCAGCCGATCATCTTCTTGGACGTCATTGCCACCAGCGAGAAGGCACCTTCGACCTGGCGCACCGCATCGATGAAGCGCGAATTGAGGTCGCGCTCCTTGCTGGTGGCGACCAGATGCAACAGTGTCTCGGTGTCGGAGGTGGAAGAGAAGATGGCGCCCTGCTTCTGCAGGGCGCGCTGAACGGTCATGGCGTTGGTGAGATTGCCGTTATGGGCGACGGCAAAGCCGCCATCGGCAAGTTCGGCGAAGAAAGGCTGGATGTTGCGCAAGCCAGCGCCACCGGTGGTGGCATAGCGTGTGTGGCCGATGGCACGGTTGCCTTGCAGGCTGTCGATGACACGCTGCTTGGTGAAGGTGTCGCCGATCAGGCCGACATGGCGTTCGACATGGAATTGGGTGCCGTCATAGGAAACGATACCGGCCGCTTCCTGGCCTCGATGCTGCAACGCATGCAGGCCGAGCGTGACGATGGCTGCGGCGTCCTGCCGGCCGAAAATACCGAACACGCCGCATTCGTCGTGGAAATGGTCGTCGGCTTCGGCGGAAAGCACGTCGTCTGCGTCTGCCACTGAGGCTGCCATTGGGGGCTCAAGCTCCGCTAAAGTCGCCATATAAGGTCATAGCGCATCGAAAGCAACGCACGTCGTGCGACGTTCACATGATCGACAGTCTCGAGGCGAGCAAGTCTGCCGAAATCAGTTTGCCGGCGCCGGGTTTGCAGGTGCCGGCGTCGCGGGCGCATTGTCGGCCGGCGGAGCGTCGCTGTCATCGGGTGCCGGAGCAGTGGCGTCGTCGCCGGCGGCAGGTGCTTCCGCTGCAGGCGCGTCGGGGGCCAGAGGCGTCTCGGTGGCCGGCTGATTCGGATTGAGCTTGTTGAGGATGGCGTTTTCCGGGTCCTCGGGCAGCAGGCTTTCGAGCTTGGCACCGATCGATTCGAGCAGCGGCTTTGACTTGGCGTTGGCAATCCAGCCTGGAGCTTTGGCGCCGGCCAGCCAATTGAAAAACAGCAGTGCGACCGCGACCACCAGGATGCCGCGCGCCGCGCCATAGAGGAAGCCAAGTGTGCGATCGAGCGCGCCGATCCTGGAATCGATGATCCAGTCGGCGAGCTTCATGGTGATGACCGAAACGACGATCAGCGCGACAATAAAGACGATACCGGCGGCCGCCGCCATGGCTGCCTTTTCGTTGTCGATATAGGGCTGAATGTAAGGCAGCACCGGCTTGTAGAAGAAGAAGGCCGCCGCAGCGGCAACTGCCCAGGAGATGATCGACAGGATCTCGCGCGAAAAGCCGCGAACCATGGCGAGCATCGCCGAGACCAGGGTGAAGCCGACGAGAATTCCGTCAAGCAGCGTAATCGGCATGTTTTTCGCCCCGCTCCGATCTCTTTTTCACGACTCGACGAGCCGCATCAGTCTTGCTCGTCGGCGCGGCTGCGCCGAGAGCCGGCTATGCGCGCCACGAGATCGGCAAGCTCGGTGGGCTGGAAAGCGCCGGCTCCGATCCCCCCGGCCCCATTACCACCAACAAGTTCCTCGCTGCCCAAGGGCAGAACCGCGCTTCCGAAACCCAGCTTTTCGGCTTCCTTAAGGCGCTGCTGCGCATGCGCAACCGGCCTCACCGCCCCCGAAAGGCTGATTTCGCCGAAATAGACGCAATCGGCGGGAAGGGCAAGACCGGTGAGCGAGGAAACCAGTGCCGCCGCCACAGCCAGGTCGGCCGCCGGCTCCGAAATGCGGTAACCGCCGGCAACGTTGAGATAGACGTCATGCGTGCCGAAGCGAACGCCGCAATGGGCTTCCAGAACCGCCAGGATCATCGACAGCCGGGCGCCGTCCCAGCCGACGACGGCGCGGCGTGGCGTGCCGAGCGTCGAAGGTGCTACCAGCGCCTGGATCTCGACCAGCACCGGCCGTGTGCCTTCCATGCCGGCGAAAACCGCGGCACCCGGCGATTTCGCGTGACGTTCACCGAGGAAAAGCTCGGACGGGTTGGCGACTTCCCGCAAGCCCTTGTCCGACATTTCGAAGACGCCGATCTCGTCGGTTGGCCCGAAGCGGTTCTTGACCGTTCGCAGGATGCGGTAGTGGTGGCCGCCTTCGCCCTCGAAATAGAGCACCGCGTCGACCATGTGCTCGACGACGCGTGGGCCGGCGATCTGGCCCTCCTTGGTGACATGGCCGACCAGAACGATCGCCGCCCCTGTGGATTTTGCATAGCGGATCATCGCTTGGGCGGCGGCACGCACCTGGGTCACCGTGCCGGGCGCTGAATCGGCCATGTCGGTCCATAGCGTCTGGATCGAATCGAGAATGACCAGGTCCGGCCGCTTGCCATCGGCAATGGTGGCGAGGATGTCCTCGACGTTGGTCTCGGCGGCGAGTTCGACCGGGGTGTCGGCGACGCCGAGCCGCTGGGCGCGCAGCCTGATCTGGGCGACCGCTTCTTCACCGGAGACGTAGACGATGCGGTGGCCCTTTGCCGCCAGTGCGGCTGCAGCCTGGGTGAGCAGCGTCGACTTGCCGATGCCGGGATCGCCGCCGACCAAAAGCGCCGATCCGCGCACGAAGCCGCCGCCGGTGGCGCGGTCGAGTTCGCCGATGCCGGAGACGATGCGCGGCGCGTCCTCGATGTCGCCGGAAAGGCTGGTCAGCACCACCGCGCGGCCTTTGCGGGCGTTGCGGGTGTTGGCCGGGCCGGAGCCGATGCCGCCCGACGTGCCTTCCTCGACCAGCGTGTTCCACTCGCCGCAGGCATCACATTTGCCGGCCCAACGCTGATGCACCGAACCGCAATTCTGGCAGATGAACTGGATACGGGATTTGGCCATCAGTTTATTGGTTCCAAGAGGTATTTGGGACGATCCCAGTAAACCGGCAAAGCATCTTCGATCGTATCGAAATGAGTGCGGCGCTGGCCGTTTCTCAGAGCCCAATTGTCGTATGCCGACCAACACGCATATCTGAACAGACCGACCGCGAAGTCGTTCTCTCGCCCGACTTCATCGTGCAACGTCTCCAGCAATCTCATAAGGGCAGTCGAGAGGCGACGATCATTGAGCCGGTGCATCAAAAGGAATGCGCACCCGATCGCCGCCAGAGAGGTGTCGTGCCGAGTTTCGTCCAACGAAAGGGCCAAAAAACTCAGCAGATCGTCGATGTCAGCTGTCGCTCCCAATTTCCAAACTCGATAAAGACCGGTCACTGCCGCGCTTCGCGTATAGTCTTCGACATGCTTGGCAAGGAATTTCCTCACCGATTCAACGTTCTCGGGCGTAGGTTCGCTTGAGTAGCAGAACACCAGCAAACCGGCGTGCGATTCCGTGCGAGAAATTGACCGGGCAGATCTCAAATATTCAGTGAGTTGCGCGCGTTCATCCTCGGAGATGTTATACTCTTCGAATTTTATCCTTTGGTAGATATCGCTAAAGTCCAATCGGCTGCTCCGCGACAATGCCTACTCGAACCGATCCGGCAAATGATGCTCTTCCGCAAGGTCCGAGAAGCGGGTGAATTCGCCCTGGAAGGCGAGGCTGACCGATCCCGTTGGGCCGTGGCGCTGCTTGGCGACGATTACTTCGGCCTTGCCGCGCATCTCGTTCATCTCGTGTTCCCACTTGATGTATTCGTCGGTGCCCGGCTTCGGCTCGCGGTTCTTCAGATAATATTCCTCGCGGTAGACGAACAGCACCACGTCGGCGTCCTGCTCGATGGAGCCCGATTCGCGCAGATCCGAAAGCTGCGGGCGCTTGTCGTCGCGGCTCTCGACCTGGCGCGACAGCTGCGACAGCGCGATGATCGGCACCGCCAACTCCTTGGCCAGTGCCTTGAGCCCGGTGGTGATCTCGGTGATTTCCTGGACGCGGTTTTGCGATGATTTCGCGCTCGATCCCTGCATCAGCTGGATATAGTCGATGACGATGACGTCGAGGCCGCGCTGGCGCTTCAAGCGACGCGCGCGGGCGGACAGCTGAGCGATGGAAATACCGCCGGTCTGGTCGATGAACAGCGGGATTTTCTGCATGGTCTGCGAACAGGCGACGAGCTTTTCGAAATCCATCTCGCTGATCTCGCCGCGGCGGATTTTCGACGACGGGATTTCGGTCTGTTCGGAAATAATGCGGGTGGCGAGCTGTTCGGATGACATTTCGAGCGAAAAGAAGCCGACGACGCCGCCATTGGCCGCCTTGAACGAGCCGTCGGCCTGCTGCGCCGGGACATACGCCTCCGCGATATTGAAGGCGATGTTGGTGGCGAGCGAGGTTTTACCCATGCCGGGGCGGCCGGCAATGATGATCAAGTCGGACGACTGCAGGCCGCCCATGCGACGGTCGAGGTCGCGCAAGCCGGTGGCGACGCCCGACAAATGCCCGTCGCGCATATAGGCGGCATTGGCCATGTCGACCGCCGTCTTGACAGCGTCGGTGAAGCTCTCGAAGCCGCCGTCGTAGCGGCCGGTCTCGGCCAGCTCGAACAGCCGCCGCTCGGCGTCCTCGATCTGGTCGGAGGGCGACATGTCGACCGGCGCGTCATAGGCGATGTTGACCATGTCCTCGCCGACGGTGATCAGCGCGCGGCGCGTGGCCAGATCGTAGATGGCGCGGCCATAGTCGGTGGCGTTGACGACGGTGACGGCCTCGACCGCCAGCCGCACGACATATTGCGCCACCGTCATGTCGCCGACCTTCTCGTCGGCCGGCAGGAAGGTCTTCAGCGTGATCGGCGTCGCGATCTTGCCCATGCGGATGAGCTCGGCCGCGACCTCGAAGATATTCCTGTGCAACGGCTCGTAGAAATGGCCAGGCTTCAGAAAGTCGGAGACGCGATAGAAGGCATCGTTGTTGACCAGGATGGCACCGAGCAGCGCCTGCTCGGCCTCGATGTTGTTCGGCGCCTCGCGATAGAGCGGTGTTTCCGCCACGCCGAATTTTCGTGCTGCCTCTGCCATGATGTCCCCGGTCCTGATCCCGGTCTCTCGATATCAGAACGAGACAAGTCGGTGATGACTTATCTGCATCAGTCCCCAACCAACCAACTTTGATGCCCGCGATTCACAGCCAAGATACTTCGGTGGAAAGAATCTCGATTGACTCGAATCAAGATGGCGAGCCTAACCGTTCTTGGGCGAGAACAAAACAGGAAAATAGCTGCCGATCATTCCGGCAAGGCGTCACCCCAGTCCAGTCGCCGCGCGGCCTTGAACGTCTCGCCGTCGCGCTTCGTGAACAGTCGCTCGGCGGCATGACCATCCTGTTGGCAAAGCTTCAGCAAGACCTTGCCGGAGCCCGATTTCGGTGGTGCGATCACCCGCGCGCGGGGCGGAGCGGCCGGATGACGGGAAGCGGCGACAAAGATGAACTTTTCGTCCTCCCACGGCACCTCGGCATCCTTGGCCAGACGGTGCAGGCGCGAGCGGGCGACGCGGCGGGCGAAATGGCACCAGTCGGGAGCGACAAGTGGGCAGGGCGCCTCATGCGGGCAGGGCGCGAGCACGTGCGCCCCCGCCTCGATCAGCTGCCGCCGCACGGCAAGGATGCGCTGCCAGCCGGCCGGCGTGCCTGGCTCGACGACCAGCAGCGTGTCGGCGGTCAGCTGCCAGAGCCGGTCGATTAGTTTTGCCAGCGATGCCGGCGCGATCTCATCCAGCACATAGGCCGAAGTCACCAGCTCGGCCGGCTCCAGATCGACCAGGTCGATGGTGACGTCGCCGGTCAGCCAGGCGGTCTTGGCATGGATTGTCTCGGCGGCAAGCGCCTCGCCGACCCGCCGCACCGCGGCACCGGCCTCGAGCAGCACTGCCTGTTCGAGATCGGGCCAGAGATCGATTGTGGCCCAAAGCACCGTGCCAGGGCCGGCGCCGACATCGAGCAAGGTCTTCGGAGCATAGTCGGGCCGAGACTCGCCCACCGCATCGAGGCTGGCACGGACGGCCGCATAGGTCGCCGGAAGCCGCGTTGCCAGATAGGCCTTAACCGCCATTTCTTCGGCCATGTGCAGGCGGCCATCGCGCAACTCGGCGCGGTAGCGGTCCGACAGCGTCTTGGCCGCTTGCTTGATCATCGGCAACGGCACCTGTTCGAGAAGGCGGTCGACGCCTTGTCTAAGCGGGGCGGGCAGTTCCATGGCCTACGCAGCCCGAGGTGCGAGCACGATGACCGAGGCGCCAATGATGCACATCGTGGCACCGGCAAGATCCCAACTGTCGGGGTGCACGCCTTCCGCCAACCATAGCCAGACCAGCGAGGCGGCAATGTAGATGCCGCCATAGGCGGCATAGGCCCGGCCCGCCGCACTGGTGTCGACAAGCGCCAGCAGCCACGCGAATAGCACCAGTGAGACGAGACCGGGCGCCAACCACAGCGGCGACTTATCCAGCCGCCACCACGCCCAGAACGAGAAGCAGCCGGCGATCTCGGCAAGTGCGGCGGCGACGTAGAGGAGGTAGGTCATGAAAAAAGGTCCCGCGTTGACGAGACCTTTTTCAGCGTGCCAGCCGGCAATGGCAAGCGGCAATGGCGCGATCGCCGGCAGTCTACTCCGGATCCGCCACCTTGCGGCGGCGAGTGGGCTTGGCGGCAGGAGCCTTTTCACGACGTCCAAGATCGCGCATCTCCAGCGCCTTCTCGCAACTGGCCATGTAGTCGCGCGTCACCGGCAGCGTGTCGTTCTTCTTGGCAATCTGGATCTGGAAGATCACCAGATCCTGCCATCGGAAGGCAGCTTCCGAGGCGGCAAGATAGAACTCCCACATGCGGCAGAAGCGCTCGTCATAGATCGCCTTGGCCTTGTCGCGGTTGGCGGCAAAGCGCTCGCCCCAATGCTTCAGCGTCTCGGCATAATGCAGCCGCAGAACCTCGATGTCGGTGACGACGAGCCCCGACTTTTCGATAGCCGGCATCACTTCGGAGAGCGACGGGATATAGCCGCCCGGGAAGATGTATTTGCGAATGAAGGCGCTGGTCGCCCACGGCACACCGGAACGGCCGATCGTGTGCAGCAGCATGACACCGTCCGGCTTCAGCAGCGTCGCCGACTTGTCGAAGAAGGTACGGAAATGATTGACGCCGACATGCTCGAACATGCCGACCGAGACGATGCGGTCGAAACGCTCATTGAGCTCGCGATAGTCCTTGAGGTCGAAATGCACCCGGTTTTGCAGGCCTTGCGCGTGCGCGCGGTCGGTGGCGACGCCGTGCTGCTCGGTCGACAGCGTCACGCCTTGCACGTCGACGTCGAACGCCTTGGCGAGATAGAGGCCAAGCCCGCCCCAGCCGGAGCCGATGTCGAGTACCGTCTGGCCGGCTTTCAACCTGAGCTTGGCGGCGATGTGGCGCTTCTTGGCTGCCTGGGCCTCATCGAGCGTCATGTCCGGCTGCTCGAAATAGGCGCAGGAATACTGCATGTCCTCATCGAGGAAGAGGCGATAGAGATCGCCCGACAGATCGTAGTGGCGCTGCACGTTGCGGCGCGCCCGCGACGCCGTGTTGATCTGCTGCAGGCGCCGGAAGGCGTGGCGCAGACCCTCGATCGCCTTCGACCAGGTGGCATCGATGCCGCCGCTGCCCATGTTCTGGAACGCAATGCGCATCACCCCCAGCACGCCGCCCTCGATAATGTCGAGTTCACCGTCCATGTAGGCTTCCGGCACCGCCAGCATCGGATCAAAAGTGATGGCGCGCTCGGCATGCCTTGTCTTGATGTGCATGTGCACCGGCTCGCCGCTGCCGTCACCGAAAGTCACCATCGAGCCTTGCGGCCCTGTCACCTTGAGATTGCCTGTGCGGACCAGGCGGTCGAGAACGCGCTTAAGCAGAATATTCATGACCAATTGTCCCCTCTCGGCCAGACATGCTGTCCTATTCTGCATCAAGATATAGGGGTTCGAAAAGTTCCATTTGGCATAAAAATGCCCGGGTGCGAGGCCCGGGCATTGGTCCAGATAGGTATTAGCCGACGAATGCCGGCGAACAACGATCAGCCGTTGTCTTCGCCGCCCTCGAACTCCGCGTTCGGATCGAAGAAATTTTCCGGCCGCGCATTGTCGTTGATGTCTTCGCCGTAGATGGCTTCGGCGGTGGTCAGCGTTTCGCCCTTGGCCTGGCGTTCGGCTTCGTCGGCCGTGCGGGCAATGTTGAGCGTGATGGTGACCTCGACTTCCGGGTGCAGCGCGATCGCCACGTTGGTGACGCCGATGGTTTTGATCGGCTGATTGAGAAGGATCTGGTTGCGGTTCACCGAAAAACCTTCCGCCGTCAACAGCTCGGCGATGTCGCGCGTCGAGACCGAACCATAGAGCTGGCCGGTCTCGCCGGCCGAGCGCACGGCGATGAAGCTCTTGCCGTCGAGCTTTTCAGCAATCTGCGCGGCCTCGGACTTGCGCTCCAGGTTGCGGGCCTCGAGTTGGGCGCGCTGTCCTTCGAACTTCTTCTTGTTACCTTCGTTGGCGCGCAGCGCCTTGCCCTGCGGCAGCAGGAAATTGCGGGCGAACCCGTCCTTGACCTTGACGGTGTCGCCCATCTGGCCGAGCCGGGAAACGCGTTCGAGAAGAATGACTTCCATGGTTTTGTTCCTTCGCTTGGGCACCTATCCTCAGGATCGGCGCCGAATTGTCTGGAACAGGTCAGGAAGCTGGGGCGTCGCCGCCTGTGTCGCTGTCCTGCCTGTCGCGGCAGTTAGGATCTCTTGTCGAAATCCAACCCGGGATTTGGTGTTCGATCCAGCTACGCCCGTCGTGGCCGGTGAAAAAAGCGGGCGGCGAACCGCCCGCTGGCTAGACCATGATCCCGAAAACTGGAAACCGGTTTTCGGATAAGATCATGGTCAACTAATCAGTCTTAGCGGACCACGTAGGGCAGCAGGCCGAGGAAGCGGGCGCGCTTGATCGCCTTGGCGAGTTCGCGCTGCTTCTTCTGGCTGACGGCGGTGATGCGCGACGGCACGATCTTGCCGCGCTCGGAAATGTAGCGCTGCAGAAGCCGCACGTCCTTGTAGTCGATCTTCGGCGCGTTGGCGCCGGAGAACGGGCAAGTCTTGCGGCGACGGTGGAAGGGGCGCCGGGTTGGGATCTGGTTGATGTCGACCATTATTCTGCGGCTCCTTCAAAGCCTTCGCGCGGACGGCGCGGGCCACGATCGGCACCGCCATCGCCGAAGCTGCGCGGCGGACGATCAGCACGGTCACCGCGATCGCGGTCGCCGAATGAGCGCGGGCCACGATCGCCACGGTCGCGGTCGCCGAAGCCGCCGCGTTCCGAGCGCTCTTCGCGCTTCTGCATCATTGCCGACGGGCCTTCCTCATGCGCATCGACCTTGATGGTCAGGAAACGCAGCACGTCCTCGGACAGGCCCATCTGGCGCTCCATCTCATTGAGCGCGGCCGGCGGGCAGGTGATGTCCATGAGTGTATAATATGCCTTCCGGTTCTTGTTGACCCGGTAGGTGAGGGACTTCAGTCCCCAGTTCTCGACCCGGCCGACGGACCCGCCATTCGCGGTGAGGACGCCCTTGTACTGTTCGACAAGCGCATCGACCTGCTGCTGCGAGAGGTCCTGCCGGGCAAGAAACACATGTTCGTATAGAGCCATAGTGTTCGTGCCTTTCTTCGTTTCTCTCCCGGTTCCCGGCGGCAAAAGCCTCTGCAACTTCTCTGACCCGCAATCCTTGCGAAGACGGGGAAGAAAGGAGCATGACGAGACGGTCGAGAGCGGAGACACGGGAGGCGGAAGCGCTTCTGGCTCCACGCGAAGGTTCGAAAACCTCCGGCCCTCCGTTCAGCCCCCAGCAAGGACCGGCAGATTGCGGGCGTCTATACAGGAATTTGACCGCAAAGCAAGGCCAAACGACAGGCCAAACGGCTCGACTAGCGTCCTATCTTCCAGAGCACAACGGACCTCGATGGCAAGGTTTTACGGATTTCCTGAAACCGGACCTTAACCATCATGCGAAGTTCCAGCACCGGCGGGCGTGGCGGCAACCCGCCGTTCATCATGCGAATGCAAAACGAACAGTTCGCGCGCGGCCGCCAGCAAGGCGGTTTTGGGGATAAAATGCTGTTCGACAAATTCTGCCGTTCGAAGAGCGGCAACTTTGCCCTGATGCTGGCGTTCGGGCTGCCTGCGGTTCTGACGGCCGTCGCCTTTGCCGTGGACGTGTCCACCTTGATGAGGGCCAAGGTCAGCTTGCAGAACGCGCTCGATGCCGCGAACCTTGCATCTTCGCATCTCGGCGACATCGAGGCTTCGCGCAAGGACGTCTTCGACCGCTACTTCCAGGCCAATGTCGCCGGCCACAGCGAGTTGAGGAACGCCGAAGCGACGCTTACCGTCGAAAGGGGCCTCAATTACATCCAGACAAAGGCTGTCGCCGCGGCCGATGTCAACTTGAACTTCGCCTTCCTGTTCGGCAACGACAAGCGCATCACCGTCGATGCCGGCGCCGTCGAATCGACCAATCAGCTCGAAGTCGTGCTGGTGCTCGACAATACCGGGTCGATGGCCAGCAACGACCGCATCGGCGCATTGCGGACGGCGGCGACGGGCTTGATCGATATGCTCCAAGCCGCGAAGTCGCCGACGCGCAGCGTACGTGTCGCAGTGGTGCCGTTCGTCACCGCGGTCAATGTCAAGGGCGAGGACTACGATCCGGCCTGGATCGACATGGCCGGCAAATCGCCGAACAATGGCGCCAATTTCCCCTTGGTCGGCGGCAAGCGCGTCAACCATATGGACCTGTTCAAGCAATTGGGCGTCGAATGGAGAGGCTGCGTCGAGGCGCGGCCCGGAATCAACAATGTTTCCGACATTTCGCCCGACCAAAACAAACCGGACACCCTGTTCGTACCCTATTTCGCGCCGGACGATCCAGGTAACGCCAAAAATCCGAACAGCTCCTATGGCAATTCGGCGGCCGGCTACAACAATTCCTATCTCGACGATACGGTTATCACCCTGCTTCCCGGCCTCACCGGCGATATCGCGAAGTACAGTGTTTCGACGATGAGGCTGATCAACGACAAGAAAGGCCCCCTGACCATCGGCCCAAACCGGGCCTGTCCGACGCCGATAGTGCCGCTGACCGACGATTTCGACAAATTGCGTAAGGCCGTCAGTGAGATGATCGAATGGAACGGCTCGGGGACCAATGTTTCGGAAGGGTTGTCATGGGGGATGCGGGTACTCTCGCCGGAACCGCCCTACAGTGACGGCGCGCCGTTCAGGGCGTCAGGCACGACCAAAACGGTGCTGCTGCTCACCGACGGCGAAAATGTTGTCTATGGCGCGAAGGATACGCCACAGAAGTCGGACTATGGTTCTTACGGGTTCCTGGCTTCGGGTCGGTTCGGATCCAGCGACCAGACCGCGGCCGCGCGCAATGTCGACGACTGGACAACCAATGTCTGCAACACGTTGAAGAAACAGGACGTGCAGATCTTCACAGTACTGCTGCAGGCCGACACCGCAGCCAACCGCAAGCTCTACGAGGCCTGCGCGTCGTCGCCGTCGGATTATTACCCGACCAACGACGTCAGTCAGCTCGAAAGCGTCTTCCTGAAAATCGGAAGCTCGATTTCGCAACTGCACTTGACGAACTGAACGACGTCAGTCGCCCAACGGCCGTTCCGCCGCCGTTGCTCAACTCGTGTGCGCAGCCACTTTGCCTGTGGTTTCGGGGAAGAAGTCGGGCGCCGCATGGCGCTTGCCGAACATCATGTCGTACTGCAGCAGACGGAAGTCGCGGATTGCCGGGTCGATCTCTTTCTGACGCGACCAATCGGGGGTGGCGTCGCCCGCCGGTGCCAACAGCAAATTGCGGTCGATGACGCGGTAGTGCTCCCGCAACTGGCCGAGGAAGCCGGTATAATAGGGATGACTGATGCCGGCAGTCTTCAGGATATGGTAGGGCAGGAAGGCTGGGCTGACGGCGCCGAGATCCTCGGCCGGGCCGCTGCGGTTCGACCAGACGATCAGCGGCGTCTGGTGATGCAGCAGCATCTGGTCGGCCGCCTCCTTGCGCGGCGCGACATTGTCCTTCATGAAACCGGTCTCGACGTAGACCGGCCCAAGCGGCGGCAGATGGTCGCCGAAGAAGGCGATGACCGTCGGCCGCTGGCGTTTCTTCGCCCATTCGATCAGCCGCTCGAGGCCGCGGTCCGCGTCGGAAGAGCCTTCGGCGTAGCTCAACAGCGATTCACGCGCCCATTGGCTGATCGGCGCCTGCACCTTATGGGTCGGATTGTTATAGCGATACGGCTCATACGGCCCGTGGTTCTGCAGGCTGACGGCGAAAAAGAACACCGGCTCGGCGCTGGTATCGGCCTCGTGGATGATCTCGTCGGTCATCGCCGCGTCCGACGCGAGCGGTCCGCGTTTTTGCATGGGCGGCAACGTCTCCTCGGACTTGAAGTCGTTGAAGCCGAAATCGGCATAGACGGCTCCCCGGTTCCAGAACCAGTTGGTGCCGGGGTGGATGGCGCGTGCCCGATAGCCCTGACTTTTCAGGAAGGTCGCCAGTGACGGGGTCGGTGTCCGCACATATTGCTGGTAAGGAATACTGCCCGCCGGCAGGAAGGCGTTGGAAAAGCCGGTCAGGGCCTCGAACTCGATGTTGGCCGTCATGCCGCCGAATTCGGGCGAGAACATGTAGCCCGTGCGCAGTGCCCGCACATTGGGGATAGGGTCGGGCGTGATGGTGACGCCGGGCAGCTTGGTCGGATCCCAGAAGGATTCGCTCATGACGACGATGATGTCGGGCTTCTCGGCGGGTACCGAGACCGTCACCTGCGGTTTGCCGATCGCTTCGATCGCCTTGCCGGAATAGCCGGGCGGCGCCGAGACATGGGCCATCGGGACGTTCAGCGCGAATGCGAGCGCAAAACCGTTCGAGGCATAGTTTTCCTTCTGGTCCCACATGATCGGGATGATCTGCAGCCGGTCGCGCGTCCATGAGAAAGTGGCATAGTCCATGATGGAGACGAAGAAGGCGATCAGCGGCACTGTCAGCGTCAGCCGGGCAAGGCGGCCCTTGTGGCTGAGCGCCGGAACGCGGCGGCGCCATAGCCGCCAGCCATAGACGAGAAGCGACAGCCCGCCGACGATGCCGATCGCCAGGGCAATGGCGGTTCCCGGGCGATCGCGTACCAGGAGCGGCATCAGCGCCACGATCTGCCGAGAATAGAGGAAATCGGTCGGATAGAGCGGATCGCCGAGATAGAGCGACTTCTGGTGGCCGACGAACGCCAGCGACAACGTCAGCGGCGCGAGGATCATCAGGCTCTGATGGCTGCGGCCGAGCACGGCGTCGAGCCCTATGAGGATCAACGCAAAAATGATGATTGTGGTCCAGCCGGGTTTGAAGGGCTGCAGAAAGAAGTCGATGGTGCCGGCAAAGTTGCCGCGCACGATCAATTCGATAGCGAACACCAGGATGGCCGCGGCCAACAGGCTGATGAAGCCATAGCGGATGACAGGCCATTTGCGCCCTGGCAGATAGCCGGTGGCCGGATCGCCTTCGAGAAACTGTGGCGCGGCCTCGGCTGCGCTCTTCTTGGTCTTTGCCACTGCAATAGTTCCCCGGCCCGCAACAAAAGCGTCACTCGACTGTCATCGAACTGTCACGCAAAGCTAGCGCCTGTGGCGGAAATAAGAAGAGCCAGCAAACAAATCGTGAGCGGTTTTCATCATGAGTGATCGCCAAAAAGCCTGCCGAAACAGGCACTCGGCCGACGTTGCGCGGTCAAGGTTGGACTTGACTTGGCCGCACGCCTTGCGTCACAGGCAACGAGAACCAGCAGCTGGGAGCCGCCGATGGCCATCGCATTCACCTTTCCGGGGCAGGGCAGCCAGGCTGTCGGCATGGGCAAGGACCTTGCCGATACCTTTGTTGAATCGCGGCGGATCTTCGAGGAAGTCGATGATGCGCTCGGCGAAAATCTATCGAAGCTTATCTGGGAAGGCCCGGAAGAGACGCTGACGCTGACCGCCAATGCCCAGCCGGCGCTGATGGCGGTGTCGCTTGCCGCAATCCGGGCGTTGGAGGCGCGCGGCTTCTCCCTGAAAGGCAAGGTCACCTATGTCGCCGGCCACTCGCTTGGCGAATATTCGGCACTTGCGGCCGCCGGTTTCGTTTCGGTCGCCGACGCCGCCCGGCTGTTGCGCATCCGGGGTAACGCCATGCAGGCGGCGGTACCGGCCGGCGAGGGCGCCATGGCGGCGATCATCGGGCTGGAACAAGCCGACGTCGAAGCCGCCTGCGCAGAGGCTGCCCAAGGCGCGGCCAAAGATCCCGCGCAAGCCTTGGTTTGCCAGATCGCCAATGATAATGGCGGCGGCCAGTTGGTAATCTCCGGCGCCAGGTCGGCGGTCGAACTGGCGGCGAAGCTATGCACGAAGAAGGGCGCCAAGCGGGCGCTCATGCTGCAGGTTTCGGCGCCCTTCCATTCGGCATTGATGAAGCCGGCGGCCGAGATCATGCGGGAGGCACTGGCCGCCGTGACGAAGAGTGCACCGGCCGTGCCGCTGGTCTCCAATGTTACGGTGACCCCGACGAGCGATCCCGACGAGATCGCCCGCCGCCTCGTCGAACAGGTGATCGGGCGCGTGCGCTGGCGCGAAACGGTGGAGTGGTTCGGCGCGAATGGCGTTGCGACGCTATATGAAGTAGGCGCCGGCAAGGTTCTGTCGGGGCTGGCGCGGCGCATTAACCGCGATATTGCCACCAGTGCAATCGGATCCGCGGCGGATGTCGAGGCGGCGCTGGCGGCGCTTGCATAATCAACTGGCGATTTGACCCCGCTCCGTGCGAAGGGTGTTCGCTCAGATCAGGAGACAAAAATGTTCGAATTGACCGGCCGCAAGGCGCTCGTCACCGGCGCATCGGGGGGCATCGGCGAGGCGATCGCCCGCGTGCTGCATGGCCAGGGCGCCATCGTCGGCCTGCACGGCACGCGTATCGAGAAACTGGAGGCGCTGGCCGCCGAACTGGGCGACCGGGTCAAGCTGTTTCCGGCCAATCTTTCCAATCGCGACGAGGTCAAGGCGCTTGGCCAGAAGGCGGAGGCCGATCTCGAAGGCGTCGACATCCTCGTCAACAATGCCGGCATCACGAAGGACGGGTTGTTCGTACGCATGGCTGATGCCGACTGGGATAGCGTGATCGAGGTCAACTTGACCGCCGTGTTCCGGCTGACCCGCGAGCTTACCCATCCGATGATGCGGCGCCGCCATGGCCGCATCATCAACATCACTTCAGTGGTCGGCGTCACCGGCAATCCCGGCCAGGCCAATTATTGCGCCTCCAAAGCCGGTATGATCGGCTTTTCCAAATCGCTGGCGCAGGAGATCGCCACCCGCAATATAACCGTCAACTGCGTCGCCCCGGGCTTCATCGAATCGGCGATGACCGACAAGCTCAACGACAAGCAGAAAGAGGCGATCATGGCGGCGATCCCGACGCGGCGCATGGGCACGGGCGCCGAAGTCGCCTCTGCCGTCGCCTACCTCGCTTCCAATGAGGCGGCCTACGTCACCGGCCAGACCGTTCATGTCAATGGCGGCATGGCAATGATCTAACACTTGGGAAAACGCTTCATTCCGTCTTGGATGCACGGGATTTTTCGTGTAATGCCGCCCGCAACCCGGCGGTTCGGGCAAAAATCGGTCCTGTTCCGCTGCGTTTCCGGCAGGACCATCTTTCAGCTTGATTAGCGGCATTCTGCCCGCTAACGAAGACAGACAACCAAAAGACGAGGATGCCCAAATGAGTGACACCGCAGAGCGCGTCAAGAAGATTGTCATCGAGCACCTTGGCGTCGATGCCGACAAGGTGACGGAGCAGGCGAGCTTCATCGATGATCTGGGCGCGGACAGCCTCGACACGGTCGAACTTGTCATGGCGTTCGAAGAAGAGTTCGGCGTCGAAATCCCCGACGATGCGGCCGAGACCATCCTGACTGTTGGCGATGCGGTGAAATACATCGACAAGGCCTCCGCCTGACGCTATTTGCAGTCATCACCGGGGAGGACCTGCGATGAGGCGTGTCGTCGTCACGGGCCTTGGGCTGCTTTCGCCGTTCGGCATGGGCTTCGAGCACAGCTGGAAGGAGCTTCTGACCGGCCGCAGTGCAGCCAAGCGCATCACCGAATTCGAGGTGGAAGACCTTGCCTGCAAGGTCGCCCACGTCATTCCGCGCGGTGACGGCTCCAATGCCACTTTCAATCCTGAAGCCGTTCTCGAGCCGAAGGAACTGCGCAAGATCGGCGACTTCATCCTGTACGGGATCGCGGCCGCCGACGAGGCGCTCAAGGATTCCGGCTGGCAGCCGAAGACGCATGAGGAACAGTGCGCCACCGGCGTGCTGATCGGTTCCGGCATCGGCGGCATCGAAGGCATCGCCGAGAATGCGATGATCCTCAAGGAACGCGGTCCGCGCCGCATCAGCCCGTTCTTCATCCCCGGCCAAATCATCAACCTCGTGTCCGGTCAGGTCTCGATCCGGCATGGGCTGAAAGGCCCCAACCATGCCGTCGTCACCGCTTGCTCGACCGGTGCGCACGCCATCGGCGATGCCGCCCGGCTGATCATCTGGGGCGATGCCGACGTTATGGTCGCGGGCGGCGCCGAAGCGCCGGTGACGAGGCTTTCGATCGCTGGGTTCGCGGCTTGCCGCGCGCTCTCCACCGACCGCAACGACGCGCCGCAAACGGCCTCGCGCCCCTATGATCGCGATCGCGACGGTTTCGTCATGGGCGAGGGCGCCGGTGTTGTCGTGCTCGAGGAGCTCGAACACGCCAAGGCCCGCGGCGCCAAGATCTATGCCGAGGTCACCGGCTACGGCCTGACCGGTGACGCCTATCACATCACCGCGCCTGCCGAGGACGGCGACGGCGCTTTCCGTTGCATGACGGCGGCGCTGAACCGGGCGAAGCTGACGCCCGCCGATGTCGACTACATCAACGCCCACGGCACCTCGACCATGGCCGATACGATCGAACTCGGCGCCGTCGAGCGGCTGGTCGGCAACGCCGCCTCGAAGATATCGATGTCGTCGACCAAATCGTCGATTGGCCACCTGCTGGGCGCGGCTGGTGCTGCCGAGGCGATCTTTTCGATCCTCGCCATTCGCGACAACATCGCGCCGCCGACCATCAATCTCGACAATCCGGAGCGCGAAACGGCGATTGACCTTGTGCCGCACAAGCCGCGAGCCCGGCAGATCGACGTGGCGCTGTCCAACTCCTTCGGCTTCGGTGGCACCAACGCCTCGCTCGTCTTCCAGCGCTACAATGGCTGACCGCTCCGCCGGTTTGCGTCTGCCGTCAATTTTGCCATATTCGCCCCTACTCTGCCCGAGGGGATTCGTCGCAAGATCAATTGGTAGGGCGCTATGAACACAAATCCGGCCGATAACGGGGAATTCGGGCAACGGGCAGCAACCCCCGGCCCGATCGTGCCGAAGACGGCCAGCGAGGCGTTGCGGCCCGAGGCCGGCACGCCGCCGCCGAAGCGCTCGCGTGCCTCGCGCAGCCAGTTCGTCGTGTTCATGAACTTCGTCATCTCTTCGGTGATGCTGATGGTCCTGGCGGCAGGCGTTGCGCTGTATTTCGGCAAGCAGGAATTCAACGAGCCTGGCCCGTCGGCCAATGGCGACACTTTCCTGGTCAAGCCGAATAGCGGCGTCCAGGAGATCGCCGACCAGCTTGAGCGGCGAGGGCTGATCAGCGACGCCCGCATCTTCCGCCTTGGCGTACGCGCCTTCGGCACTGATTCCGCCCTGAAGGCTGGCGAATACGAGATCAAGCCGCAGGCCTCGATGCACGATATCATGGAACTGCTGAAGAGCGGCAAGTCGGTGATGTATTCGCTGACCATCCCCGAGGGGCTGACGGTCGAGCAGGCACTGCAACGGATCGCCGAGCAGGACGCACTGACCGGCGATATGCCGTCGACCACTCCACCCGAGGGCAGCCTCGCCACCGACACGCTGCGCTTCACCCGCGGCGCAACACGCCAACAGATGGTCGACAAGCTTCTGGCCGACCAGAAAAGGCTGGTCGACGAAGTCTGGCAGCGCCGAGCGCCGGATCTGCCGATCGCCAATATTGAGGATTTTGTCACCCTGGCCTCGATCGTCGAGAAGGAGACAGGTAAGGGCGATGAACGCTCGCGGGTAGCCGCCGTTTTCCTCAACCGGCTGGCCAAGGGTATGCGGCTGCAGTCGGACCCGACCATCATCTACGGCCTGTTCGGCGGCAAGGGCAAACCCATCGACCGCCCGATCTATCAGTCGGACATCCAGAAGCCGACGCCCTACAACACCTATCTGATCAACGGCTTGCCGCCGACGCCGATCGCCAATCCCGGCCGTGCGGCACTGGAGGCAGTCGCCAATCCGTCGAAGACCAGCGATCTTTACTTCGTCGCCGACGGCAGCGGCGGCCACGTCTTTGCCGCGACGCTCGATGAGCATAACGAGAATGTCGCTCGCTACCGGGCACTGCTGAAAAAGCAGGCGCAGGACGCCGCCAAGGCCGGGGCAACCAATACCGGAGCCGACACGCCGGCGGGAGCCATCGTTGACGATGCGGGGGCTACCGCCGCCCAGTAGGGCCAGACGCCATCAGGTCGGCCCTGTGCATGTCCGGGTGGATGTGCAAGGGCTGCTATGGCATTGAAATTCACATGGTCCTGTCCGGAGCAATCGTTCCGGCTTGAGGGGCATTCGGCAAGGGGACGCACGGCAACATGAACTTGCAGAGTATGACCGGTTTTGCGCGCAGTGTCGCCGAACACGAAGGCACTTCGATTGCCTGGGAAGCCAAGTCCGTCAACGGCAAGAGCGTCGAGGTCAGGCTGCGACTGCCGCAAGGTTTCGACCGGCTGGAGCCTGCCGTCAGGCAGACGGTGCAAAAGCGTTTTGGGCGCGGTAATTTCCAGATGACGCTGACCATTGGCCGCGCCGCCGGCGCGCAAGCGCAACCCGTGGTCAACGAGGCTTTCCTGAAGGATCTGGCGGGGTTAGCCAAGCGGCTGCAGGAGCAGTTCGGAGTAGCGCCTGCGGCGGCCGACGGACTGCTTGCGCTGCGCGGCGTGCTCGACATTCCCGAAGCCATCGAAACCGAAGAGGCGCGCAGTGCGCTCGATACCGCGATATTGTCGGCGCTGGAAGCAGCACTGGACGGGCTGCAGCAGGCGCGCCAAGGCGAAGGTGCGGCGCTTCGTTCCCTGCTGTCCGGCCATATCGATGCCATCGAGGCGCTGACACTGCGGGCCGAGGCCGATCCATCACGCGAGCCGGCCACGATCCGCGAAAGGCTTGCAGAGCAGATCCGGCTGCTGATGGACGCATCAGCCAATCTGGATGCCAGCCGGCTGCATATGGAAGCGGCGTTCCTGGCCACCAAGGCCGACATACGCGAGGAGATCGACCGGCTGAAGACGCACGTGGCGTCGGGCCGGGCGCTGCTCGCCGGCGGTGGCGCCGTCGGCCGCAAGCTCGATTTCCTGGCGCAGGAATTCAACCGCGAATCGAATACGCTGTGTTCCAAGTCGAATGCTGCCGCGGTCACCGCCATCGGACTGGAACTGAAGGCGGTCGTCGACCAGTTTCGCGAACAGGTCCAGAATCTGGAATGATCCCGATGCCAAGCCACATGACTGCCAAGCCCCATGACCACTAGGGATGTGGGTTCCCGCATTCGGCGCCGCGGGCTGATGCTGGTGTTGTCGTCGCCCTCAGGCGCCGGCAAGTCGACGATCGCGCGCAACCTGCTGGAGAGCGATTCCAGCCTGGAATTGTCGGTCTCGGTCACCACGCGGCCACGCCGCGGCAGCGAGATCGAGGGTGTCCATTACCACTTCCGCACGATGCGCGAGTTCGAGCGGCTGCGCGATTCCGATGCGCTGCTCGAATGGGCGGAGGTGCACGGCAATTGCTACGCGACGCCGCGCGAGCCGGCCGAACAGGCGCTGGCAGAAGGCCGCGACATGCTGTTCGACATCGATTGGCAAGGCGCTCAGCAGCTCAAGGAGAAGATGCGCGCCGACATCGTCTCGATCTTCATCCTGCCGCCGTCGATGAAGGAATTGAAGGCGCGGCTGAAGCGTCGCGCCGAGGACCAGGAAGCGGTAATCGAGACGCGGCTCAAGAACGCCCGTAATGAGATCGAGCACTGGAAGGAATATGATTTCGTCATCGTCAACGACGATCTTGACCGCGCTTTCGCCGAGGTGCGCGGCATCGTCACGGCCGAACGGCTCAGACGCGATCGCCGGCCGGGCCTGTTCGATTTCGTCTCGGGGCTGCTCGATGAGAAGACGGATTGAGCACCTTTATCGTAAGCGTCCGGCCTGAGGCGTCTTTCGGGATGTGGGAGCACACGAAGATAGTGTCCACTTGTCGGGATAACGGACATTTGCCGATGTTGGTTGACGAGAGAGACGCCCTCGTACCAGCGATCAACGTCGGCATGAAACGCGATAGAGAGTTGGCATGCCGATTGAATTATGGGCTTTTGACACACCGAATGGCCGAAAGATCAGCGTCGCGCTCGAGGAGATGGGGCTGCCCTACACGGTGAAGGTGGTCGACATCACGAAGGGCGAACAGCATGCCTCTGGGTTTCTGCGCATTAGCCCCAACAATCGTATCCCCGCCATCGTCGATCCCGCCGGACCGGACGGTAGACCGATCAGCGTGTTCGAGTCGGGTGCCATCCTAATTTACCTAGGCCAGAAGACCGGCCACTTTTGGCCGTCCAGACTCAGCGCGCAAGTCCCTGTGTTGGAATGGCTAATGTGGCAGGTGGGTGGTTTCGGTCCGATGCCGGGCCAGGTGCACCACTTTCTTGGCGTGACCGACGACCAGGACCGCCGCTACGGACTGGCACGCTATAGCGCAGAGACCCGACGCCTGTACGGAGTCGCCGATCGGAGGCTGGCGGAGGTCGAGTATCTCTCGGGCGAGCTGTCGATCGCCGATTTTGCTCTTCTCGGCTGGGCATGGCGGCACGAGCGGCATCAAGTCGATCTTGCCGAATTTCCGAATGTTGAGCGCTGGTATGGGACTATGATGGCACGGCCGGGGGTTCAACGCGGCTTTGCGGTATCGCTCTCCTGATGGAACGACACGAAGCTCGACGCTTCCGTGAATTCGCTCCTGTCTTCGACAATATTTTCGTCATATTGCGGCAGGTCGTCTGTAATGGTGAACCAAGGTGCCTTGGAGCCGACGAAAATGTGCGCGCTTGGGCGAATGTTTGGGTCGTCGACGAGGGTCCCCATAGCGATGTGGGCGAACGCGCCGTCACGAACAACCGCAAAAAGGAACGACCCGCATAGCTTGCATCGCTCGTCATGCCAGCTATTGCCGTCGACGATCTGGATTTTGTCCTCCCCACTCGGGATGCGCAATTTGACACGCTCTATGCCTGCGAGTGGCTTGAACGCTGCGCCGGTTGCGCGACGGCAGATCGAGCAATGGCAATTCACGGCAAATATGAACTCGTCCGTCACCTTATAGGTGACTGCACCGCACTGGCATGATCCACCTAGCGTGCGGGTGTTGGTCGGCTCCTGCAGCGTCACGACTGGCATTCCTCTGTGCGATCGAAGTTTACCAGATAGCACACTTTTATCGGACTTCAGGCGGGTAGTCGGGGCGACGCTTTGTCTGGGCGGGTGTCAAGTGTTCAATGATCTGTACAATGTCGGTCCGTCCGATCTGCGGATAGTGCTCTCGCATCCCCGTGACCTCTTGGGCCATTCCGATTCTCTCCAAGGAACGCTGCCGCCTCGGACAGGCGCAGATCGGTGCAGCGCGTGACCCACACAATCGCGATCCTGCTGGCATCGCCGTCACAAACATAGCGCATATAGCCCGGCAAAATCGATATTTCGCGCCAGCGTATGGTGGATATTTTCTCGCCTGCCTCGATAAGTGGGAAAAGCCGAGCGACCACTCCAAGTTCCTGCATCACAGCCTCACACCGCATTCGTCAGCCGCACGAATTCCTCGACGCTGAGCGTCTCCGCACGCCTGGTCGGATCGATGCCGGCGCGGGTGAGCAGCGCCTCGCCGCCAAGGCTTTTCACGCTCTGCCGCAGCATTTTCCGGCGCTGGCCGAACGCCGCTTCGGTGACGCGGCTGAGCCGTTTCACCTCTGCCGGCAAGGGGCTGGCGCGTGGCACCAGATGCACAACCGAGGACGTCACCTTGGGTGGCGGCGTGAACGCCTGCGGCGGCACGTCGAAGGCAATCCTCGCCTCCGTCCGCCACCCTGCCAGCACGCCGAGCCGGCCATAGGCCTCGCTGCCGGGGCTGGCTGCAATGCGTTCGGCGACCTCGCGCTGGAACATCAGCGTCATCGATGTGTAGAAAGGCGGCCACTCGGTGACGGTCAGCCAACGGATCAGCAATTCGGTGCCGATATTGTAAGGCAGGTTGGCGACGATTTTCGCCGACCCGCTGCTTCCCGGCACTCCTTTGGCAAGCGCTGCAAAATCAGTTTTCAGCGCATCGCCGGCCACGATCTCGAGCCGACCCGGATAGTGGTTCGCGATCTCGGCCAAGGCCGCCAGGCAGCGCTCGTCGCGCTCGATCGCGACGACCCGCCGGGCGCCGTTGAGGAGCAGGGCCCTAGTCAGCCCGCCCGGACCGGGACCGACCTCGATAACCGTAACGTCGCTCAGGTCGCCGGCGGTCCGCGCAATCTTGCTTGTCAGGTTAAGGTCGAGCAGAAAATTCTGGCCGAGCGCCTTTTTCGCCTGCAGCCCATGGCGCTCGATCACCTCACGCAGCGGCGGCAGCCCGTCTATGCTCATCGGGCTGGGCTCATCGGGCTGGGCTCATTGGGTTAGGATCATCGGATTGGGCTCATTGGCCTGCAGTTTTTGTCCCAGTATCGGCAAGTAGGCGAGCGAGCTTCAGTGCGCCAATCAGACTGTCGGCGCGGGCGATGCCCTTGCCGGCGATGTCGAAGGCGGTGCCATGGTCGGGCGAGGTGCGGATGAAGGGCAGGCCGAGCGTGACGTTGACAGCCTCGTCAAACGCCAGCGCCTTGGCCGGGATCAGCGCCTGGTCGTGATACATGCAGAGCGCCACGTCGTAGCCGGCGCGGGCGCGAGCATGAAACAGCGTGTCGGCGGGCAATGGCCCGAAGGCGTCGATCCCTTCCTGCCTCAGCCTGTCGACCGCCGGGCGTACGATGCGCTCATCTTCGGTGCCCATCGCGCCGCCTTCGCCGGCGTGCGGGTTGAGGCCGGTAATGGCGAGCCGCGGCTTGGCAATTCCGAAGCGGTTTGCAAGGTCGGCGGCGGTGATGCGGCCGGTGGTGACGATCAGGTCGGTCGTAAGCGCCTTCGGCACCTCGGCCAGCGCGATGTGGATGGTGACCGGCACGGTGCGCAGGTCCGGTCCGGCAAGCAGCATCACCGGCGTCACCTCGGTACCGGTATGAAGCGATGCCAGATGCGCCAGATATTCGGTGTGGCCGGGAAAGCGAAAGCCGGCATCGTAGAGCGGCTTCTTGGCAATGGGGCAGGTGACGACCGCGGCAGCGCGGCCGGCCAGGCAGTCGGCGACGGCGCGGTCGATCGCCTCGACGATGCCGGCGGCGTTGGCTGGATCAGGGCGGCCGGGACTGTCGATGAAACGGGCGGCAAGCGCCACCACCGGCAGCGCGCGCGAAAACATCTCCGGCGCTAGCGCCGGCGTTGTCTCGGCCATCGCAATATCGGCGCCGAGCCTGTGCGCCCGCGCGGCAATCAGTGCCGGATCGGCAAGAAGATAGAAAGACGGAACGCCGGCGGTATCGCGGGCCTGCCAAGCGGCGATGGCGATGTCCGGCCCCACACCGGACGGATCGCCGACGCTCAGCGCCAGCGGAAGCTCTGCGTGAGGCACGGCTATCGCGACTTCAGCGCTCGATGATGCGGGCTTTCTTCCGCAACTCCTCGACATATTTCTTCGAGAGCTCGTCGGCGTTCTTGTCGCTCGAACCTTCATTCTGGAACACCATCTGCGCGACTTTGTCGTCTGACACCTCGCGCGACGAGCAGATGCCGATGAATTCGACGCCGCGGTCGGTTTCGCGCGTCGTGGTGGCGCCGCCAACCTTTGTAGCTTTTATCTGCTCGGCCCAGTCCAGCGGCAATTGCGGCGCCAGCACCCGGCCGAGATCGCGAACGGTGACATCCATCAGGCCCTTGGCGAATTCGCGCGTGGTGTTGCAGCCGTTGAAGCGGGCGCGCATGGCGTCGGCTTCGCGTTTGCGCTTGGCCAGCGTCGCGCTTCGCTCGGCGGCCGGCACCACGAAAATGACCTGCTGCAGCATGTACTCGGTGGCACTCGGTTTGCTACCGCCTTTCTCGAGCATGCGCTTGACGAGGTCCTGCTCGCTTATGGCGCCGCCGCCGTCGCTAGAACGGTGACGCGCGGTCAGCGCCTGGTTCCAGGCCATCTGCGCCCGGATAAACTCCTTGAAATGCTCCTTGGAGACGCCGGATTGCGCCATGGCGCCGTCAAGCTGCTTGAGCGGCATCTTGTTGCTCGTGGCGAAACGCTGATAAGCGGCATCGACCTGCGCGTCGCTGATGCGGATGCCGAGCCGCCTGGCTTCGGCCATGCGCAGCGTCTGGTCGATCATTTCCTGGCCGGCATCGCCCTTTTTGTGCTGCAGGCGCAGGAAAGCCGCGCGATGCTGGATGTCGCCGGTGGTGATCGGTATATTGTTGACGACGTATTTGATCTCGCTGGCGAAAACCGGCCGCGTCACTGCGGTGATCGAGACCGCCACCAGCAGCGCGAAGCCTGCCGAAAAGAGGTATTTCCTCATCGAAAGCATCCCAATTCCATCTCGATTCGGCCCAACCTGTCCCAGTTCAGGCCGCGGAAATTCGTGCCTGCTCTATGCGGCGAAACAATGTCGTCCGCCAGCCGCCCCGTTGCCGACTGCTGCTCCCCTTATTGGATGGTGTCGATGGAGCGTTGCGACGAGCCGAAATCGCCGAGCGTGCGGAACGACAGGTTGAAGCCGACGTTCTGCGATACTTCCTTGGTGTTCAGGTCACGTCTTTCCGAAAACGTCATCAAATAGGTAAAGCACGAATCGCTATAGGCAAAGCCGACCCCGTCCTTGACCAGGATGCTCTGCTCCAGATCATACGTGCCGGTGCCAAAGACGCGCCAATTCTCAGCAAGATGCGTCGAGGCGCCGAGCGTGATCTCATGGCGATCCGTGGAGAAGCCATAGAGCGGCTGCGCCTGGATGAAGGCGTATTTGGCGCTCAGCGATACGGGCAGGCCTGAAAAGGCGGCCTTTACCTCAGCGCGGCGGACCTCGAAGCTTTGCTCGTCGAAACGGCCGCTGACCGAGCCGGAAAATCCGCTGGGGCTATTGAAGCCGACAAGGCCGACATAGTCGGAGGTTGCGGTTTCAAGACCCGAATAGGCGCCGACATTGACCAGATCCGGCGTGCCGAACGAGTTCTGGCCGCCGAGTTGGTAGGATTGGCCGAACACCGCATTGGTGCTCCAGCCATTGTCGTACGCGCCGGAATAGCGCAGCCCGACATTGGCGCGCGTGCCGCCTTCCATGCGGTCATAGCCGGAGAATTTGTCGCGCTCGAACAGCGTCGTGGCGTCGAAGACGAAGCTCTGGGCGTCCTCGTTGGGGACCGCCAGCCCGCCGACATATTGCTCGTTCGGACGCATGAACACTTGCGCCATCGGTTCGAAGACATGGCTGGAACTGGTCATCGAGAACAGTACCGGCCAGCGCATCTCAAGGCCGGCGGTCGCCATGTAGCGGGCAAGCGACGAACGCATGTCGTCGTCAACGCCGAGATTGGTCGCCATCTGGTTGACGGCGTCGAGCGAGGCCGAGGAGGCGTTGACATAGCCGGCGTCGCCGCGCAGCGCCAGCAGCGGCGTCAGCAGCAGCCCGCCATCGGTGGTGAAGGTGCGCTTCCATTCGGCCTCAGCGGTAACGCGGCCGGATTGACCGTCGATGCCGCGGACGTTGTTGACGGACGAAGGGATGCCCGAATCTGCAAGAGCCGTATCGAGCCTGTCGCGGTCTATGATCCGCGCGTTGACGTCGAACGACAGCTGCCCGCCGGCCACCGGCATGTCGGGGATATAGGCGTAGTCGAGCGAGGGCAGCACCCAGGGCTGCTTGGCGGCGCGGGCGGTCGGATCGCTAGCGAGGGTGTCTTCTTGAACGTCGAAGTGCATGGCGCGCACATCGAAATAATTGCGATCGTTGAGCCCCGTCAGGTACACCTCGGAGCGGTGTACGCTATCGTTGAAGCCATCGATATCGTAGGTGCGCGAGAAACTCTTGTCGCTCTGCAGCAGGATGTCCCAGCCGAAGTCCCAGCGCGGGTTGATGGCGAACTGGCCTTGGGTGCCCATCATGCCGCGGAACCTGTTCGGATCGCCCTCGGTACCCGAACTGACGTTGTGGCCATTGTCGTCGATGAAGGCATCGGGATTCTCTTGACGGATGCCCGCAATCTTCAGGCTGTACTGACCGTTGTTGAAGCGCTGCCTCCACTCGGCCTCACCGAGGAAACCCTGTCTGGTATAGCCGCTGCCGGTGACAGTTAGATCGTAGGTCGGCGAGAGCGCGAAATAATAGGGAACTCTAACACCGACGCCGAGATCGCTCTTGTAGGCGACGCCGGGGATCAGGAAGCCGCTCTTGCGCTTGACCGTCGGGTCGGCGATCTCGAAAGCCGGCAGATAGGCCAGTGGAAAGCCGAAGAACTCGAAATTCGAATTCTCGAAGCGAACCGTCTTCTTCTCGCCGTTCCAGATGATCTTCCTGGCCTTGATACGCCAGGTCGGCGCTTTGTCGGGCTTGTCCTCGCACGGCTCGCAGGCGGTGTAGACGCCATTGTGGAACGTCGTCAGCACGCCGCCCATGCGCTCCGCGCTTTCGGCGGCGAAATACGCCTTGTCGACGGTCTCGACACGCAGCGCGTTGACGAAGCCGTCGGCGAAATCGTCGGTGATGTCGGCATGCTGCGAATAGATTTTGGTGCCGTCGCTGTTGACGAGCTCGACATTGCCGCTGGCGACGAGGCGTTTGGTGTTGCGGTTGTATTCGACCCGCTGGGCGACGAGACGGTTGCCGCCATAGTCGATCTGGACGCCGCCGACGGCCGTCACAGTCTGCTTGTCGTTGTCGTAGACCAGCGTATCGGCTGCCAGCAGCATCTGCGTGCCGCTCGGAACCTTCGTTGCCAGCTCACTGACGTCCTGGGCGAAAACCGGAGCAACCGGGGCAGCGCCGGCAAGCAGGCATGCCAAGGCGCTCGCCGCAGAGAGGCGTGCCAAACCGGCGTGCCTATGGCTGCGCAAAACCGCCTCCCTCACTAGCCGTCTTCCTTGTATAGCAGGAATGTCACCCCGAAGAACATAGCCACGACAACCGGGACCCAAGCCGCTACGGCAGTGGGTACGAATCCCGCTACGCCGAATGCCTTGACCAGCACCGAAACGACATAAAGCAGAAAGCCGGCCACGATGCCACCCAGAATCATCGTCGCCGACTGCCCCATCCTCGCAAATCGCATTGATACCGTTGCCGCAATCAGCGTCATCGCGACGAGCAGGAAGGGCAGCGCAATCAGGGAATCGAACTGCATGGCGAAGGCATTTGCCTTGAGGCCGAAGGAGCGGGCCACCTCGATCTTGCCGGGCAGATCGTAGAAGGGGATGGTCTCAGGGCGCGCCAACCGCTCTTGCACGAATTCCGGCTTGAGATCGGTCGGCAGCCGATCGCTGGGTAACGACTGGATGGTGCCGTCCCGGAACACCTTGACGTCCCGCAATTCCCAGTAGCCGTCCCGCAAAAAGGCGTGCGCGGCATCCTTGCGCTCGATGATGTCGCCTTGCGGGCTGAAACTGAAGAAGACCGCGTCGGCCATCTCCAGGCCTTGATTGAGAATGGCGCGCGCGCCGATGATGGTATCGCCGGAGCTGGTTTTCTGCCTGATCCAGGGCGCGGCGTCGGCCGAGACGGTGTTCGACTTGCCCGAACGGAGCTGGGTCTCGATCTGCTCGGACCAGGAATAGGCGTGCGCGGCTATCGGATTGATGACGCCAACCGACAAGGCCCCAAACAGCAGCGCCCCGATGCAGCACGGCAGCAGGAACTGCCATGCGGAAACCCCGGCGGAACGGGCGATGACCAATTCATATTTGCGGTTGAGCGACACCAGGGTCGCCATCGCCGAGAACAGGCCGACGAACGGCACCGTCTGCAGCATGATCATCGGCATCCGGAGCCCCGAAATGGCGAACGCAGTTGCGTAGGTGAAGCCCGGCACGCCGGTCGTGCGGCCGGAAAGCTCGGTGAAATCGATCAGGAACACCAGCGCCAAAAGGCCGATGAAGAACCAGATGGTGATCGTCACATAGCGAAAGAAGAAGTACCGACCCAGAGTCCAGCCCATCAGCCGGCTCCCTGTCCGGATGCGCCACGCCGGGCAAAGCGGAGCTTGACGGCGCTCCAGCCGTCATTGAAGCGGCCGGCAAGATTGGTTATCCAATCGGCCCAAGCAACCGGCAGTTCCATCGTCCGGTTGGAAACGATGAACCAGATAGCGATCGCCGATGCCACGATCGGGACGCCGTAGACCATATAGGCATATTGCGGCACCTTGTCGGCCTTGCCGGCGGCAAAGAACCCGAGCCAGCGCACGAACAGCGCGATCGCGATTGCCGTGATCAGCGGGTGCACGCGCGCCTCGCGATGCGAGCGCGCATCTCCGGCGACCGCAAGCGCGATCAGCGCAAAGACGAGCGAATAGGACCACTCGGAAAAACGCTGGTTGAGCTCGGCCAGGTACCTGTTCGGCTTTTGCTGGTACATCTTGTCGTTCGGACTGGGATTGAGCAGGTACTGGGTCGTCCGGTCCTTCGGCAAAAGCAGAATGTCAGATGACGCCGACAAGAAAGCGGACAAGTCGAAGGCGTAGGAGGTGAACCGGATTACCGAGAGGTCGCCGGTCATGGTTTTGCGATGGATGACGCCGTCATTCATCATCAGCACCTTCTCGTCGCCGCGTTCGATGATGCTGCCGGTCTTGGCATAATAGATGAGATTGACGCCTTCTTCGCGCGAGTCGGCGACGAAGATGCCGCCGAGGCGATTGTCGGGAAGCCGTTCGCCAACCTGCAGGAACAGGCCATCATCGATCTTGCGGAAGGTGCCTTCCTGGATGATCAACGACAACAGATCGGCACGCGACGAAGCAATCAACTCGCGGTTCTTCTGGCGTGCGTAAGGGTCGACGCCATTGTCGACAGCAAACGAAAAAACGCTGGCTGCGAGTGCCAGAAGCATGATCGGCCTGACGATGGTCCAGCGTGAAGCGCCGGCGGCATTGATGACGGCCAGCTCCGAATCCGAATTCATCACGCTGAGGATCTGCGCGACCGCGACGACTAGGGCGAACGGCACGACGATCGGAACGATCGACGGGACGATCAGCGCTGCGACTTCGAAGAAGGTGAGGGCCGACTGACCGCTATCGGTGACGAGGTCGATGCGGGCGAGCACCTGAGTCGTCCAGACGATCGCCAGCGTCCAAACGAGCGCCAGCGCGAATACCGCGAAAGCACGGCGCATGATGTAACGTTCAACGACCTTCATGAAGGCTTTTCTCGGCGGTTTCGAACGGCATCATGCCTTGGAATAAGGTAGTCGTCCGGCGCCGGCTGCACAACTGGCTCAGTTTGGCGGTTCGATCTGGGTTCCGTATCGCAAATTCCGCTGGGCCGGAGTGTCGGCGGCAATGGATAAGAAAGGGCGAACATTGTTGGTTAACAACAGGTTGCGGCGGGAAGCGGGGCCGTGCCGCGACGAATCGTGGATGGTTCAATGTCGCATATGGGAGCGATTTCGGCCAAAGTCTTGTCAAATGCGGCAAAACGACCAAATGTCGCGCCGATCGCCGCCGCGGCGGCGTGATAAGACGGGTCAGGATCTGTTGAGCCCCAGCATGGAAGCGGAAAAATTGCGCAGTCAAACCGGTTGGGAAGCGGTCTTTGATGGCGCGATTGTGATCGGCGCCGGCGCGGCCGGCCTTGCCGCCGCCCACGCCCTGATGAAGGCCGGCGTACCGACGCTCGTCCTGGAAAAGGAGAGCCGGCTTGCCGAGCCCTGGCATCGGCGGCACCAACGTCTGCACCTCAACACGCATCGCGATCTCTCGACGCTGCCCGGCATCGGCTATCCCGCAGGCACCCCGGCCTTCCCGCACAGAACCGCCGTCATTCGCCATCTGAACGATTTCAGCCAAGTGCACCGGCTGCCTGTCACATTCGGCGTTGCCGTCGAAGAGATCACGTTCGATGGCGATCACTGGACCGTACAGACCAATTCCGGATCCCGTCCGGCGCGCCATGTCGTCGTCGCCACCGGGCGCGACCGGCAGCCGTTTATTCCCGCATGGAAAGGCATGAAGGATTTTGCCGGCCGGATCGTCCATTCGGCAGATTTTGGCGAGGCGAAAGACTATGCCGGCAAAAAGGTGCTGGTGGTCGGTGCCGGCAATTCGGGTTTCGACGTCCTCAATCATCTTGCGGATGCAGACGCCGAAAGCATCTGGCTGTCGGCCCGCAATGGTCCGTCATTGCTGCCGAAACGCATCTGCAAGATCGCCGTCCACAGGCTTTCGCCTTTCATGGCGCGCTTGCCGGTACGGATTGCCGATGCGGTGATGGCGACAACCCAGCGCCTGGTTTTCGGCGACCTGACGAAATTCGGGCTTCCGCCGGCCTCCATAGGAGGTGCGAGCCGTCTGAGCGCCGACTACACTGCGATTGCAGCCGATGACGGCGCGGTTCGCGCCATCAAGGCAGGCATGATCGTGGTGGTGCCGCCATTGCGAGAATTTACTCGCGACGGCATCATATTGAACGACGGCAGGTTTATCACGCCCGATATCGTCATCTCAGCGACCGGCTACCGGACCGGGCTGGAGCAGATGGTCGGCAAGCTCGGCGTTCTCGACGGCAAGGGCGTTCCGCTTTTCAACGGCGGCGAAGCCGACCCGCGATTGCCCGGTCTGTGGTTTACCGGCATGCGGCCGAGCATTCGCGGTTGTTTCGCCAATGCCCGCATTCAGGCTAGGGCGATAGCGGCGCGGATTGTCAAGCGGCGATAATGAGCAGGACTATGCCGACTGTTCCGCCCGCAATAGACACGCCTTGTTGGAACGTGCTCGAACCGAAAGGTCAATGATCATGACGCCAGTCAGCATTCGCTACATTGTCGATGATGTCGCCGCCTCGATCGACTTCTATTGCGGACATCTGGGCTTCGCCGTCCAACAGGACGCGCGACCGGCTTTTGCCTCCGTCACGCGCGGCGCGTTACGGCTCCTTCTAAGCGGACCCGGCAGTTCGGGTGCTCGGGCGATGCCCGACGGCCGGCAGCCGGTGCCGGGAGGCTGGAACCGCATCCTGCTGGTGGTGCCGGACCTGAAAGAAGAGGTTGCGCGTCTCAAGAGTGCTGGACTTGTCTTTCGCAACGATATCATAACGGGCGTCGGCGGTTCCCAGACCCTGCTCGAAGACCCATCCGGCAATGTCATCGAGCTGTTTCAACCCGCCGCTCACTGACGCAATAACACGGCATCTTAGATCCGATCTGCCCAATCGAACGCCTCTCCCCGATAATCCAACGCATTTCCCCGAAAGCAGGACATGATGAATTCGAGACCCTCGATCGCCTTCGCCAAATTCGCCGCGCCCAAAAAGGGCAGCGTTTTCGTTCTGGCGGCCGACGAGGGCGGCCTCGGTGATGCGGTCAGGGCCTGCGATCCGGCAAAGACCCTCGAGCGGGCCTTTCCCGTCGCCGACTTCACCGGCAAATTCGCCAGCCAGGTCGAAGTGCTGGCACCGGAAGGGACGTCGCTCGAGCGGCTGGTGGCGGTCGGCGCCGGCAAGGGCTCCAATCTCGATGACTACGCCTGGCTGAAGCTCGGCGGCACGATTGCCGCATCCTTTCGCAAGGCAACCGAAGTGGCCGTCGTGCTCGATCTTCCCGGCGCCGCCGTCAGCGGCAGGCAAGCCGTTCAGCTTGCCGCGGGCATCCTGCTGCGCAGCTATTCCTTCGACAAGTACAAGACCAAAAAGGACAATGGTGACGGCAAGCGTGAGCCAAAAAAGCCGGTAAAGGTGACCATTCACACGGCCGATCCGGCGGCCGCAAAGAAGGCCTTTGCCGATGAAGCGGCGGTGATCGACGGCGTCTTGCTGGCGCGCGATTTGGTCAATGAACCGGCCAATGTGTTGGGACCGGTGGAATTCGCCGCCCGCATCGCCCAACTGGAGGCGCTCGGCGTCACGGTCGAGATCCTGGCCGAGAAGGAGATGAAGAAGCTCGGCATGGGTTCGCTGCTGGGCGTAGCGCAGGGCTCGCCGCGTGGCGCCCGCATCGCCGTCATGCGGTGGGACGGCGGCAAGGCCAAGGAAAGCCCGGTCGCCTTCGTCGGCAAGGGAGTCACCTTCGACACCGGCGGCAATTCGATCAAGCCGGCCTCCGGTATGGAGGACATGAAGGGCGACATGGGCGGCGCTGCTGCCGTCACCGGGCTGATGCACGCGCTGGCCGCGCGCAAGGCGAAGGTCAATGTCGTGGGCATTGTCGGGCTGGTCGAAAACGCCGTCGACGGCCACGCTCAACGACCGGGCGACATCGTCACCTCGATGTCTGGCCAGACCATCGAAGTGCTCAACACCGACGCCGAGGGCCGCCTCGTGCTGGCCGATGCGCTGTGGTACTGCAACGACCGCTTCCAGCCGAAATTCATGATCAATCTGGCGACGCTGACCGGCGCCATCATGGTCGCGCTCGGCCAGCATTATGCTGGCCTGTTCTCTAATAATGACGAGCTAGCGGACCGGCTGACGGCGGCCGGTCAGGCGACGCAGGAGCGGTTGTGGCGCATGCCGCTCGGCGCCGAATACGACAAGCTGATCGAGTCCAAGAATGCCGACATGAAGAATATTGGCGGCCGTTATGGCGGCGCCATCATCGCCGCGCAGTTCCTGCAGCGCTTCGTCAAGGACACGCCCTGGGCGCATCTCGACATTGCCGGCACCGCGATGGGCTCGCCCTCCAACGAGATCAACCAGTCATGGGCTTCCGGATTCGGCGTCAGATTGCTCGACCGATTGGTGCGCGATCATTACGAGCAATGAGCGGCGCGCCAAATGATTTAGACTGAAGTCATGGCCGAAATCCTGTTCTATCACCTGACCGAATCGACCCTGGAGGACGCGCTGCCCGGCCTCCTGGAGCGCAGCATCGATCGCGGCTGGCGCGCCGTGGTGCAGACCGGCACCGAGGAACGGCGCGACGCGCTGGACCAGCATCTGTGGACTTTCCGGGACGATTCGTTCCTGGCCCATGCAACGGACCGCGAAGCCCATCCCGCCGAGCAGCCGGTGCTTCTGACCGTCGGACCTGACAATCCGAACCAGGCGCAGATACGCTTCCTGGTCGATGGCGCGGTGCCGCCGGAGCTTGGCGGCTACCAGCGCGCCGTGTTCCTGTTCGACGGCCACGATGCAGCCCAGCTAGAGGCGGCACGCACGCACTGGAAGACAATGAAGGAGGCCGGCCACACCGTGACCTACTGGCAGCAAACACCGGACCGGCGCTGGGAACGCAAGGCTTAGAAGACCTGAGCAAGCCCGATGCCGCCTGATGATCAAACACCAAGCATATCGATAGATGCCGCACTTGTTCGCCGCTTGATTGCCGCGCAGTTCCCTGAATGGGCGGACCTGCCGGTAGAGCCGGTCGAGCCTGGCGGCTGGGACAACCGCACCTTCCGGCTGGGCGATCGAATGTCGGTGCGGCTGCCCAGCGCTGCCGCCTATGTTGCCCAGGTCGAGAAGGAGCATCGCTGGCTGCCTCGCCTCGCGCCTCACTTGCCTCTGCCGATACCGGTGCCACTGGCCAGAGGCGCGCCCGGTGAAGGCTATCCATGGCCTTGGTCCGTCTATCGCTGGCTTCGCGGCCGGCCGGCGGCTGGTGGGCTGATTGCCGATCTCAATGAATTCGCTCGTTCGCTGGCCGGCTTTCTGGTTGCGCTCTACCGGATCGACGCCGCTGGCGGACCACCGGCAGGTCAGCATAATTTCCACCGCGGTGGCCAGCTTTCAGTCTACGACGCCCAGACCCGAGCCGCGCTTTCGGCGCTCGGCGGCCGCATCGACAAGGCAACCGCCGAGGCGGTGTGGGCGACCGCGCTCGGCTCGCGATGGCAAGGGCCGCCGGTCTGGGTCCATGGCGACGTTGCCTCAGGCAATCTGCTCGTCGAAGATGGCAAGCTCTGCGCGGTCGTCGATTTCGGCAGTTCGGCTATCGGCGATCCTGCCTGTGACCTGGTGATCGCATGGACGGAATTTTACGGCGAGAGCCGCCAGGCGTTCCGCGACGCCATTTCCCTTGACGAGCACAGCTGGGCGCGCGCTCGGGGCTGGGCGCTCTGGAAGGCGCTGATCGTCGCTTCGGGACATGACGGCAACCAGCGCGAGGCGGAAAAATCGTGGCGGGTTATCAATGAGGTGCTGGCGGATCACACAAACAGTTAGAGCGGGATGGAGAATTCAGTTTGAACGCATCCCGCTCCAAAAACGAAAGCATTACTGCCCGCCCGTCTCCCTCCTGAACGTATCGAAATCGACCTGCATGCCGTTGAAGATAGAGCTCCAAGCGCCCATGGTCGACTGGATGTCCTTGATGGTTGCGTCATAGTCGTCGGCACGGGCCGGTGCGGAGGCCAGCGTCAGGGTCAGCGCGTGGACCGTGGAGGCGAGCAAGGATGCATGATGAAGCGAAGAGGGCGTGGATGAAAACGATATGGAAGCTGTTCATGGCGTTCTCCTCTGGTTTTTGTTGGCCTTACGATGTAAGGTAATGTCGAAAATTAACCTTACAGCGTAAGTTGTCAAGCGGCACCATGGACATATCAGTCAAAAAAAAGCGAACGCGCGGCCGGCTGTCTCGCGAGATGATCGAGGATGCGGCTTTCGAGGTAATCGAGAGGGAGGGGCTTTCCGGCTTTTCGATGCGCAAGCTGGCGGCAGAACTCGGCTGCGAAGCGATGAGCATCTACCATCATTTCCCCTCCCAGGCGCATCTTTACGAGGCACTGGTCGATCGACAGATCAGCTCGATCAAGATTCCTGACGACGGCATGCCTTGGCGCCAGCGGATCCACGTCGCCGTGAAGGAATACCGCCGGGTCGCCACCGAACATCCCGCCTTTGCGCCGTTCATTGTGGTCTACCGCATGAATTCGCCGGCATGTCTCGCCAAGCTGAACCACGTGATCGGCCTGTTCGAAGCCGGCGGTTTCGGTTTGGAACTCAGCGCCCGGTTGTTCCGAGCCACGAGCTACTATCTGATGGGCGCGATCCTTGACGAGACGGCCGGCTACGCCAAGGGGCCTTCGGCGGTCACCACGGTGAGCGATGAAGCGCTAGCGCGGGATTTCCCCGGCGTCATGGCTGCCGGGGCATATTTCGGCACAGCCGGTTTTGACAAGACCTTCGATATAGGCCTCGACATGTTGCTGGACGAGATGGAGCGTATCCGCGACGGTGCCAATGCGAGGTAGTTGCATCAACGGGGCATTGTCCGCATGCGCTTTTTGTTTCTTCTGATCCTGCTCATCGGTACCGGCATCGGCGTCGTCTATCCCTGGGCGATGACCAATTTCTCCGGCCGTGAGATCGGCACCTGGCGGGTTTACGACCAGGGCCGGTTCAAGCCGGTGACGGTGGCCCTGAGCGCACGCGACGGGCCGCTACGCGTGCTGGTCGATCTTACTGCAAGAGCCGAGCGCATCGTCTCGCAGCAGCGCACCGTGCTGACCCTGACCGCCGCCACCGGCGGCAGGACGGTGCTCGCCTCGACGCTGCAGTTCAATCACTCCGACAATCCGCGCCAGGTCAGCCCACAGCTGCCGGACAGGATCTTTCGCGACGAGGCCGGCCTGATCCCGAGCGTTACCCCCGGTTCCTACATCTTCACCGTCGGTCCGGGCGACGCCGAGGGCATTCCGATGCGGGCCGTCGACCTCGTCCTGCGCTCGGCTGCCGGCGAGGTCGACCGCCGGGCGCGGCCGGTCGGTTTTTCCCTGATGGCGGCCGGCCTGGCCGGGCTGGCGCTGGCATTCCGTTTCGGCGGCCGCCGGCCGGAAAATCCGAACTCGCAGCCGCCACCGCCGCGCTGGGGCAGGGGCTCCAATTGAACTATCGCCACGCCTACCATGCCGGGAACTTCGCCGACGTCGTCAAGCATGCCGTGCTCAGCCGGCTGATCGAATATCTGAAGCAGAAGGACAAGGCGTTTCGGGTCATCGACACCCATGCCGGCATCGGCCGCTACGATCTGTCCTCAACCGAAGCGCAAAAGACGGGCGAATGGCAGGGCGGCCAAGGGCGGCGGGGCGCTGGCGCCCGCGACGCCCCGGCGGCGGCATTGCTGGCACCGTATCTTGGAGCCGTCCGTTCGCTCAATCCGGACGGCGGCGTGAAAAAATACCCGGGTTCGCCGCTGATCGCCCGGCACCTGCTGCGCAAGCAGGACCGGCTGTCGGCGGTCGAGCTGCACCCTAAGGATGCTGCCAGGCTGAAGGCGCTGTTCGACGGTGACTTCCAGACCCGGGTGATCGAGCTCGACGGCTGGCTGGCGCTCGGCGCGCATCTGCCGCCAAAGGAGAAGCGCGGCCTCGTGCTCATCGATCCGCCTTTCGAGGAAGAGGGCGAGTTCGGTCGCTTGGTCGACGCGCTGCAAAGAGCCCATCGGCGCTGGCCAGGCGGCATTTACGCGCTGTGGTATCCGCTCAAGGACCGCAAGGCGGTCGCCGCCTTCCGAAAGGCGCTGAAGCAAACGGGCATTCCCAGGCTGCTCGACGTCGGCTTTGAGATCAGGCCGGCCTCGGTCGAGCCGAGCCTCGACGGCTGCGGCATGGTGATGGTCAATCCGCCCTTCACCCTGGAGGGCGAGTTGCGGACGCTGCTGCCGGCGCTGCACCGGCTGCTTGCTGTCGAGCAGCCATCGCATTGGACGCTGGACTGGCTGGCGGGAGAGTAGTTTGAGGTGCGGTCCTTGCCGTTCCCTCAGCGCAACCTTCGTCACCGTAACCATCGTCACTACAACCGCTTGACCGCGCGTCAGCGAATCCGCACAGTGCGCGCAGTCGACCTTGAGAGGCTGCCATGACTCGCTTCGCCCAATCCGCCCTTGCCGCACTGCTCGCCGTTTGCACGCCGCTGGCTGCGCCTCTCGGCGTTACTCAGGCGGTGCAGGCCGCCGACCTTGCAATCTATACCGATGAGGACAGCGGCGTCTGCGGCGAGGCCTGGGTGCTGAACAAAATCACCGACCGCTTCTCGTATCAGGTGCATCACGTGCCGCATCTGCCGGATGTGCAGATCGTCGATTTCCAGCGCATCCACCAGCATCGCTATCTGCCGGCCGACGACACCTGGCCGATCGGCCGCCGTTATTGCGGCGCCACCGTCAGCCTCTCCGACGGCCACGCCCGCACCATCTGGTATCTGATCGAGGAAGGCCAAGGCTTTGCCTCGATAGGCGACAATGTCGAATTCTGCGTCTCGGGCTTCGACCGCTGGATGGTCTACAACGGCCGCTGCCGCGTCCTGCGCTGAACCAGTGCCTTCCGATTCCCGATGGATTGTTGCGTCACTTAGGTGGTCGAGAAAAGAAACACCTGACGGCCGTCAGGATCGCGGACGATCACACGCCTGCCCATAGCCGTCGCCTTGACATCCGCAATGATTCCAAAACCATTGGCCTTCGCGGCAGAAGCCGCTTCGTCCGCGTCGGTGACCTCGAAGCCGATCATCGTTCCCGCTCCTTCCGCCGTCGTTCCTTCGTTTGCCGGATAGAGTTCGATCGCGAGCCCTTGACCTTGGAACGCGAAATGTATCGGACCGGAGCCGTGCTGCTCTTGCCTGAAGACAATTCCGAAATTCGCATAGAAAGCCGCGGCTGATCTGGGGTCAGCCGAAAACCATGTGACAAATGCCAAGCTCGGCAAGGGGGGCATTCATACCTCTTTGGTGTGTGGACTGTCCGGCGCTCAAGGTCGGACGGAGGTTGCGAAAATCGTAGATTTCCATGCAGGTCAACGCCAACCGGCCACATCGATCACTTTGCGGGGAAACAGCACTACATGGATTCGCTTGTTTATATTGTTGCAATTGGGGCGGTCGTTGCAGGTTTCGTCCAAGGGCTGTCCGGGTTCGCTTTCAGCCTGGTTGCCATGTCGTTTTGGGTTTGGACCGTGGAGCCCCAGCTTGCTGCTGCCATGGCGGTCTTTGGGGCGCTCACCGGCCAAATCATCGCCGCCGTCACCGTCCGCCGGGGTTTCGACCTCAAGCTTCTGCTGCCATTCCTGATCGGCGGGACCATAGGAATTCCGGTCGGTGTCGCCATCCTGCCCCTGCTGGATGTGCACTTGTTCAAGTTGATCTTCGGCGCGCTGCTGGTCGTTTGGTGTCCCTTGATGCTTTTTGCCCGTCGCCTCCCTCCCATCACGTTCGGGGGTCCTGTTGCAGACGGTGCAATAGGTCTGGTTGGCGGCATCATGGGCGGGCTTGGCGGCTTCACCGGCCCGGTTCCAACGTTGTGGTGCGTGCTGCGGCAATGGGAAAAGGACAGGCAGCGCATTGTCATCCAGAATTTCAACCTTGTGACCCTCTCCATGACGATGGCCGCCTATCTTGCGACCGGAAAGATCAAGCTCGAAATGCTGCCGATGTTTGCCATCGTCGCGCCGGCGATGTTGATACCGACACTCCTTGGCGCGAGACTCTACATCGGCATCAGCGAAGCAACGTTTCGAAAGATCGTCCTCACGCTCTTGGCCGCATCAGGTGCGGCATTGCTGGCATCGGCCTTGCCGCATCTCATGAGCCGGGTTTGAATCCGACGTACAGAAATCCCCGACTTCCGCCGTGCCCTGCGCTATCGACCGATGCGGCCCGCGCCCGATAGGTAGGCGCAGATCAGTTCGACGAGTTGCTTTTGCAGCTCCGGCGCGGCGAGCATGTTCCGGCGTGCCGCGTTATGGATCACACCTTCGATCGCCGACGACAGCACGCGCGCGACGGTCTCCATGTCGGCGCCTTTCCTTGGCTTGCGATAGGCGGCGACGGCGGTCGCGTAGTGGTTGAGATATTGTGTCTGGAACGAAGCGTGGGCGGCCCTGGAGCCGCGATCGCCCGGCGCCTCGTCGAGCAGCACCTGATGCAGTGTCGGGTGAATGCTGTGCGCCGCGATCATGCCGCGCACCAGCTCCTGCGCGAATTTCCTGAGCGGCTTTTGGCCTTCCGCCGAATCGCGAATGACCGACAGCACATGATCGAAATGACGGCGCCGGACGGCTTCGAGCAGGGAAAGCTTGTCGGGAAAATACTGGTAGAGCGTGCCGATGCTCACGCCCGCAGTCTCGGCCACCTTGTTGGTGGTGAAGCCGGCCCAGCCCAGCCCGCTCAGAACATGAGCCCCTGCCTCGACGATCGCCTCTACGGTCGCCCTGGAACGCGCCTGGCGCGGCTGCTTGCGCATGCGCGGATACGGTTTTGCAATGCGAGTAGACACGCCCGCCCATTCTCCTGAAAATATGAACAACATACTCGCATTTCCAGAAAAGGACACCGACCATGAGTGCGCACGCCCTGCTTCGCAGCCTGTTTGCCTATCAGGCCTGGGCAAATGACGAACTGCTGGAAAGGCTCGTCAGTCTCGACCCGCCCGTTCACGGCAAGGAACGGCAGGCCGTGATACGGCTCATCGATCACAGCCATGTGGTGTCGCCGATATTCTCAGCCCACCTGGTTGGTGCAAGCCATGGCTACTCCGCCGACGCCAGCGAGGACACGCCGGCCCTCGACGAACTTCGTGCCGCAGTCGCGGCGACCGATCGGTGGTATCTCGATTATCTCGAAACCGTTTCGTCGCAACAGCTCTCCGAGCCCGTCGCATTCGTGTTCACCGACGGGGATAAGGCATTGATGTCGCGACAGGAAATGCTGACCCACGTCGTACTGCACGGCGTCTATCATCGCGGTGAAGCGGGGCGCATCCTGGCGCAGATTTCCGTCACGCCGCCATGGGATACCTTCGCCGTCCATCTCCACAGGGCCGAGCCTTCGCGCCGGCTGCAGAAGCAGCGCGAGCCGCTCGGCGCCTGAACGGCCGAGCGTTTTCGATTAGGAGATCGGCTCGACCGGATCTATCGAGCGATATCCTGTCTTTCAGAAATGCGAGCTATCTGCTTACTTTCATCGCGTCGTGCAAGATAGTGCAGCGGCGTGCTCGTCGCGTTGCTTCGTACTTACCTGTAGTTTATCGTTTCGGACAAGACGAGGCGGGCGACCGCCTTCGCTCTTGACAATGTTCGCGCTGAGCGTCGGACGTTGAAGCGCAGAGCTGGTCGAAAAGGTCCTGAGCTTGACGCGAAGACCGGTCGAGATAGAGCGAGCAGAATTTCTGTCGCAGAACTTCGCTGCGCGACACAAAGATTCGCAGCCGATTTTTGCACCGGTAAAATGGTCGCGCGCTCGCCGTAACCGAAACTTAAGCTGCAGAAATCATTCTAATGCTTCGCTGGCTAGCAAGCCGCGAGTCAGATATGCATTGCGCGCCGGGTCAATAACGGCCGTCGGCACAACGGAAGGGGCATGATATGGCTAAGCAGTCATCCAAAGCGCCGGCATCCAAGGCACCGGCAAAGAAAGCACCAGTAATAGCAGCGGCGGCAAAGGCCGCAACTGCTGTGAAGAAAGCAGCACCCGCTGCCAAAGCGAAGGCCGCCGCGCCTAAGGCAAAAGCAGCGCCGGCGAAAAAGCCGGCCGCCAAGGCGGCGGCAAAACCAGCCGTGAAGAAAGCAGCACCTGCCAAGGCAAAAGCAGCACCGGCCAAGGCCAAGGCTGCACCGGCAAAGAAGGCGGCACCGGCCAAGAAGCCGGCTGCAAAGGCCGCTGCGAAACCCGCTGCGAAGAAGGCAGCACCGGCAAAGGCCGCCGCTGCAAAATCTTCCGCAGCAGTGAAGAAAGCAGCGCCCGCGGCCAAGCCGAAGGCAGCGCCCGCAAAAGCGAAGGCCAAGAAGTAGTCGCCGCTCTCCGATCGCCGGGGACAGTACTCAAGACAGCCAGGGCGGGATGCCGGACAGGCGCCTCGCTTGCTAGCTGACGGTCGGGCAGGACGAGAAAGAGGCGGGAGGAAGATGTCTTTTCGCAGCTCCCAGGACTTCGCCACGCGGCGAAGTCCGGTGGGATTTTCGTGGCTGCCAAAGACCAACCTTCGGTGCAAGGCCGAGTTGGTAGCTGATCGGATTTGGATTGTCCGACCTGCTCGCTTCTGCCGCCGCACCTCCGGCTCATCGCATCCAGATTGAAGTCGAGACAATGGCTGCGCGCTGGCGGCGCGGTTTTCCGCCTCTGGCCGTTGATGAAGCCAGCATGATCGGTCAACAGTGCCCACGCACGAGCCCCAATCGGAATCGATTTTCGGTGAGGGTCATGCGCGAAGTCACAATGCTACCGCGTCCTCTTGCGCGTCCAACAGGACATATGGAGCTGTAGCCGGTAAACAGGAATCGACAATGCCCAGACTGCTCTACGCGTCTACTTCTCCCTACAGTTCCAAGGTGCGCATGGCAGCACTTCATGCCGGCATTGCGGTCGATCTCGTGCCGATAAAGACCGAGGAAAAGCCGGCCGCGCTGATCGGCGCCAATCCGCTCGGCAAGATCCCGGTGCTGGTGCTCGACGACGGCCGCTCGGTCCACGACAGCCGCGCCATCACCCAGCATCTCAACCGGATGTCGAAGAACGCATTGTTTCCGCGCAATCCCGACAAGCGCCTCGAGGCGGAGGTGCTGGAGGCGTTGGCCGACGGCATCTGCGACTGCGCGCTGTCGATGGTCTATGAGCGGCGCACGCGGCCCGAAGAGATGGTCTACCAGCCTTGGCTCGAGCGCCAGTGGAGCAAGATTTCGGCCGCGCTCGATCTGCTCAACGCCAACCCGCCGAAGCTGCCGAAGAAAATCACTGTCGGCCAGATCGCGCTGCGCGCTTGCCTCGGCTATCTCTCGCTGCGCTTCGCCGGAAAATGGGAAAAGGGCCGCGGCCGGCTGACGCGCTGGGCGGCACGCTTCGACGAGAAATTCCCGGAGCTGAAGCCCGGCATCCCGGCTTGAGGGCGGGGATGGCGAAGCTACCGATCTTCCCCTAATGCATGTCGCGCAAAAGTGTGCAGCGGTTTTGTGATAACGACATGCATAAAACAGGAACCTAAAGCGCGTCGCATGCCGCCGGTCGAACGCGACGCGCTTTAGCGGATTCCTGGCGGGGGAGGCGCAACGGCCAATTTCGACATGCTGGGAGTGAGCCGGGCCGGCGAGGCTGGAAGGTTGGTCTTGGGGGCATTTTGGTCGACAGACGTTCCGCCCAGTCTTATCGTCGCTTTCTCAAACGTAAGCCGGTGGGGGAGGGCGATTTTGATACAGCGCTTGTTTGCCCTGATCATTTGTCTATCCGCGTGCACTGGCATTGGCCTTGAACTCAGCACCTTGATCAAGGGCGGTGCATCGATGCTTGGCTCGCTGTGGGTGTTGGTGGGATATTTCACGATCCTGACCAACGGTCTTGTCGCCATTGTATTCGCAGCCATAGCGCTCCTCGGGGAGCGTTTCGACCATCCAACGCTGGTGGCGTGGACGGCTGCCGTGATGGCCCTGGTCGGGGTGATTTTCGCGGTGTTGCTCCAAGGGCTGCGCACTTTGGCTGGCGTGACCGCCGAAGCAAACTTTCTGCTCCACCAACTCAATCCTGTCCTTGTCTTATTGTTCTGGCTTCTATTCACCCGAAAGGGGAGGCTCTCGTGGCGCGATCCGCTTCTATGGGCGCTCTATCCCCTGGCCTATCTCGCTTATGCCCTGGCTCGTGGTGTCGCTGAAGGGAAATACGCTTACCCGTTCATAGATGTGTCCGCCAATGGCTGGGTCGCAGTCATGTCGAATGCCGCCACTATCGCCCTCGGTTTCATCGCAGCAGCCGAAGTTCTGGTCCTGGTCGACCGGATGCTGGCTCAACGCTGACCTCGAGATCACGCGTGCCCATGCCGACAGGATGGGCACCGGGCACAAAAAAAGCCGGGCGCGAGGCCCGGCTTTTTCGTGTCGTGGCTTGGACGACTTAGAACTTCATACCGACGCCGAAAGTGACGCGATTGTCGGTCGACTTGACCTTGCCGATACCGTCGAAGTTCTTGTCGCCGAAATCGGTGTAGCGGTACTCGACACGGCCGAACACATTGTCGGTGATCTTGATGTCAGTGCCGACGCCGGCCGTCCAGCCGAGCATGGTGTTGGTGTCGCTGAAGCCGGCGGCTTCCACCTTCTGGTTCTTCAGCGCGCCACCGGCGGTGCCGTAGAGCAGGATTTCCGGGGTAACAGCGTAGCCGAGGCGAGCGCGCAGCGAGCCTTCGACGCCGCCCTTGGCCTCGATGCCGGCATCGTCGCCCTTGACGCCGTTATAGCCGATATCGGCTTCGGCACCGTAGACGAAGTTCTCCTGCTGCCAGTTGTAGCCGCCGAAGACGCCGCCGACGAAGCCCTTGGTATCGATGTCGACACCAACGGTTTTGGCATCGGCATGGCCGGCGAAGCCGTAGCCGACGCTCACACCGGCATAGGGGCCGGCCCAGGATGCGACCGGAAGTTCGGCGATCGGGGCAGGTGCCGGCGGCTCTTCCTGAACCACGTCCGCGGCATAGGCGGTTCCGCCGAGGGCGAACAGCCCAAACGCCACCGCGAGCGGTCGCGCAAATTTAAGATTGGCTTGCATTGTTCTTTACTCCTTAAGCCACAGGACACAGGCTTGTTTTTTCATGAGCGCCCTCAACCCGTCCGGGGGGTGAAACGGATCCGGCGTTCAACGGTTCCAAATGTCGTGTCGAAATGCGGCTGAAGCGAACCTGAACTTGGGTCATTCCCTGGCACGAATGAGGCAGAACCTTGACGTTGCATCTTCGCAACAGCGAGATGTCAGCAGGTTCGCCGTGCTGCACTGCACACGGCTTGGTGCAAGGGCTCCCGCGCCCTATATTGCGGTCGGGCTGGCCCGGACTCCGGTCGAGCCAGAATGCCGACCGGGCCACTTTGCCACAATCCTGCCCCAGGTGGAAATGGGATTTAACACTTGGCAGGCCATATTTTGCCGGCCCGGTCCCGGCAGGTCGGAATCGGCATCAGATTGAGGATTGACAGATGAGCAAGGTCGCCGCGACGGCACTGGTGACAGGCGGGGCGAAGCGGATCGGCAGGGCGATCGTCGAGGATCTTGCTGCGCACGGTTTTGCCGTCGCCATTCACTGTAATCGCTCGCTGGCCGAGGCGGAGGCACTGGCGGCCGGGATCAACAGTGGTCATTTTGGTCGAGACGGCAGGGCCGCGGTGGTTGCTGCCGACCTGACCGACATGGACGCCGTCGGCAATCTTGTCGGCCGCGCGGCGGCGGCGCTCGGGCCGGTGTCGCTGCTGGTCAACAACGCCTCGCTGTTCGAGCACGACAGTGTTGACGATTTCGACTGGCCGGCCTGGGATCGCCATTTCGCCGTGCATGTCAAGGCGCCGGCTCTGTTGGCGCAGACTTTCGCCCGGGCCTTGCCGCAGGGCAGTGAGGGGTTGATCGTCAACATGATCGACCAGCGCGTCTGGCGGCCGACGCCGCGTTATTTCTCCTATGCGCTGTCGAAGTCGACCTTGTGGGCAGCGACCGAGATGATGGCGCAGGCGCTGGGTCCCCGCATCCGCGTCAACGCCATCGGTCCGGGCCCGACCTTGAAGAACACGCGCCAGCACGACAGCGATTTCGACGCGCAGATTGCCGGCCTGATCCTGAAGCGCGGCCCGGAATTGCCCGAATTCGGTGACACCATCCGTTACCTCTGGGCGGCACGCTCGGTCACCGGCCAGATGATCGCGCTTGACGGCGGCCAGCATCTTGCATGGCAGACGCCCGATGTGACAGGCATGACGGAATGAGCCCCATGGACCAGAAACAAAAAACGCGCGGCGGCGCCGACGACCTGCCGCCCGAAATCGACCTCGAGGACGAGGCAGCCGAGGAGGTCGTCGAGCCTGCAGCCGCTGGTCCGGACGTCACCTTCACCGCCATCGACTGGACGCCGCATGCCGGCGATGCCGACGGCATGGTCGGCGCCGAGGTGATCCAGACGCTGGTCAAGCGGCTGCCCAACGCGCCCGGCGTCTACCGCATGATGAATGCCGCCGGCGACGTGCTCTATGTCGGCAAGGCACGCAGCCTGAAGAAGCGGGTCACCAACTACGCGCAAGGTCGGTTCCACACCAGCCGCATCGGCCGCATGGTGCGCGAGACGTCGACGATGGAGTTCGTCGTCACCCGCACCGAGATCGAAGCGCTGCTGCTTGAAGCCAACCTCATCAAGCGCTTGCGGCCGCGCTTCAACGTGCTGATGCGCGACGACAAGTCGTTTCCCTATATCCTGTTGACCGGCGACCATGTCTCCCCCGGCATCTACAAGCATCGCGGCGCGCGCTCGCGCAAGGGCGACTATTTCGGCCCCTTTGCCTCAGCCGGCGCCGTCGGCCGCACCATCAATTCGCTGCAGCGCGCCTTCCTGCTCAGGAGCTGCACCAACTCCTTCTACGAGAACCGCACCCGGCCTTGCCTTTTGTTCCAGATCAAGCGCTGTGCCGGCCCGTGCACCGGCGAGATCTCGCATGGCGACTATGCAAGGCTTGTCGCCGAGGCGAAGGATTTTCTCTCCGGCCGCAGCCAGAAGGTGAAGACGGAGATCTCCGCCGCCATGCAGCAGGCTTCGGAGAACCTCGATTTCGAACGCGCCGCCATCTATCGCGACCGGCTGGCGGCGCTGTCGCATGTGCAGAGCCATCAAGGCATCAATCCGCAGACTGTCGACGAGGCCGACGTCTTCGCCATTCATCAGGAGGGCGGCCAGGTCTGCATCCAGGTGTTCTTCTTCCGCACCGGCCAGAACTGGGGCAACCGCGCCTATTTTCCCAAGGCCGATCCGGCGCTCGAAGCTGGCGAGGTGCTGGGTTCGTTCCTGGCGCAGTTCTACGACGACAAGCCGACGCCACGCACCATCCTGTTGTCGTATGGCGTCGAGGACCAGGAATTGCTGGCGGAGGCGCTCTCCACGCGCGCCGGCCGCAAGGTGTCGATCTCGGTGCCGCAGCGCGGCGAGAAGAAGGACCTGACCGACAACGCGCTGCAGAACGCGCGCGAAGCGCTCGGCCGACGGCTCGCCGAGACCTCGACCCAGGCGCGGCTGCTCACCGGCTTTGCCGAGACCTTCGGCCTGGAAAAGCCGCCGGTGCGCATCGAGGTCTATGATAACTCGCACATCATGGGCACCAACGCCGTCGGCGCCATGGTCGTCGCCGGGCCGGAAGGGTTTGTGAAGAACCAGTATCGAAAGTTCAACATCCGCTCGACCGAGATCACGCCGGGCGACGATTTCGGCATGATGCGCGAGGTGATGCAGCGGCGCTTCTCGCGGCTGTTGAAGGAACATGGCGATGCCCCGCAAACCGAGAGTGCGGACGAGGCGAGCGCTACCGGACCGGGCGACGATGTCGAGGACGCCGGCGGCTTTCCGGCCTGGCCCGACGTCATCCTCATCGACGGCGGCCAAGGCCAGATGACGGCGGTGCGCAAGATCCTGTCCGATCTCGGCATCGAGAACCGCGTCGTGGCCATCGGCATCGCCAAGGGTCAGGACCGTGACGCCGGCCGCGAACGCTTCTTCGTCAAGGGCAGGGACTCATTCTCGCTGCCCGTACGCGATCCGGTGCTCTATTTCGTCCAGCGGCTGCGCGACGAGGTCCATCGCTTCGCCATCGGTTCGCACCGCGCCCGCCGCAAGAAGGAGATGGTCAAGAGCCCGCTCGACGAGATCAGCGGCATCGGCCCCGGCCGCAAGCGCGCGCTGCTGATGCATTTCGGCACGGCCAAGGCGGTCAGCCGCGCCGCCGTTGAGGATCTGGTCAAGGTTGACGGCATTTCCGAGCAGGTGGCGAAATTGGTCTACAATCATTTTCACGAGAGCTAAGATCTATTGCCGATATTTCGGCTGGCTAATCGATTCTGGCCTGTTGACCCCCCACATTCGCTTCTGATTTGACTAAGCAGGCAGAAAGAGTTCCCAAACATGGCCCAGCGCGCGTTCAACCTGCCTAACATGCTCACCTATGCCCGCATTCTGGCGGTGCCGTTGGTCGTGCTGTGCTTCTTCCTGGAAGGGCATCTGAAATCGAGCGACTTCGCCCGCTGGTCGGCGCTCATCATTTTCCTGCTCGCCTCGATCACCGATTACTTCGACGGCTATCTGGCGCGCGCCTGGCAGCAGACCTCCAATATCGGCAAGATGCTCGACCCGATCGCCGACAAGCTGCTGGTCGCCACTTGCCTGCTGCTGCTCGCCGCCGACACCGACCGCCATGCCGGCATCGCCGGCTGGTCGCTGTGGGCGGCGATCATCATCCTGTGCCGCGAGATCCTGGTCTCGGGTCTGCGCGAATATCTGGCGGCCCTGAAGGTCTCGGTGCCGGTGACGCAACTGGCCAAATGGAAGACCACCATCCAGATGGTCGCCATTGCCTTCCTGCTTGCAGGCCCCGCCGGCGACAAGATCTTTCCACTGACCACCCAGACCGGGCTGGTGCTGCTGTGGATCGCAGCCCTGGTCACGCTCTACACCGGCTACGACTATTTCCGCGCCGGCCTCAAGCACATCATGGACGAGTAACATGTCGACCAAGCTCATCTATTTCGCCTGGGTGCGCGAGCGGATCGGCAGACCGGAGGAAGACGTCGAACTGCCGGACGGCATTGAAACCGTCGCCGACCTGTTGCGCTGGCTGAAATCACGCGGCGAGGAATACGAGAACGCGCTGCAATATCCTGATGTGATCCGCGTCGCCATCAACCAGGAACATGTCGAGCACCGCGAGAAGATCGCCGGCGCGCGCGAGATCGCGCTGTTCCCGCCGATGACCGGTGGCTGAACCATGTCCGCGGTGGTGCCTGTGGTGCGCATCCAGGCGGAGGACTTCGATGTCGCCGCCGAGATCGCCAGGCTGACCCAGGGTCGCAACGACATCGGCGCTGTGGTGACCTTCTCCGGCCTTTGCCGCGACGAGCAAGGCAGGCTCTCCGCGCTTGAGCTCGAACATTATCCCGGTATGGCCGAAGCCGAGATTTCCCGCATCGCCGGCGAGGCAATCGAGCGTTGGCCACTGCAGGGCCTCACTGCCATCCATCGCCACGGCAAGATCGCGCCCGGCGAAAACATCGTGCTGGTGGTGGCGGCTTCCGCCCACCGGCAGGCGGCGTTCGAGGCCGCGAATTTCCTGATGGACTATTTGAAATCACGGGCGCCGTTCTGGAAGAAGGAACACCATAGCGACGGTTCGGAGGGCGGCTGGGTCGACGCCAAGGAGGCCGACGACAAGGCGGCGAGCCGCTGGAAGCAGCCGCCGTCCGAATAAATCCCGACGGCCGTTCCCATACCCTGCCGGCCATTTATTGACCGCAATCCTGCGAGACCCTTGGCCGGAAGGGGAGCAGGATCATGCTGGACAAGATTGCCGAGTTCTTCATCTTCGGGCTGGCGCCGCTGGCCCTCGGCATCCTGGCCGTTCCGGATCATTCCGCGGCTGCCGAAAAGACCCTCAAGGGCGAGGTGATGTATCGCGAGCGCATCGCCCTGCCGCCTAATGCCGTGCTTTCCGTGCAGCTTGCCGACGTGTCGCTGGCCGACGCGCCGGCCGCAATCATCGGTGAGCGCAAGGTGGTGCCGGCCGGCCAGGTGCCGATCAAGTTCGAGATCAGCTTCGATCCGCAGGTGATCCGGCCTGATATGACCTACGCTCTGCAGGCGCGCATCACTGTCGACGACCGGCTGCTGTTCGTCACAGGTGCGCGCCACCAGGTCGACCCGCTCAGCGACGCGCCACAGACCATCATGCTGAAAATGGCGGCGCCGAGCGCCGAGCCGGCGACAGCTTCCGTGTTCGGCCAAAGCTGGCTGGTCGAATATATCGACGGCATCGGCGTGATTGCCGAGCCGCGGGCGACATTCCGGATCAGCGAAGCCGGCAAGGCCGGCGGCAGCGGCCCTTGCAACGTCTATTTCGCTACCGCCAAAGTCGATGGTTCGACGATTACCATCAGTGACATCGGTTCGACCTTCAAGGCCTGCGCGTCCGAGACCATGGCCGAGGAAAAGGCGCTGTTCGAGGCGCTGGCCAAGGCAGCGTCGTACCATATCGACGCCGGCAAGCTCATCATCGCCGACAAGGATGACCGCGTCATCCTGCGGTTCAATGCTGCGAGTTGAGACTTGTCGATATTCAGGTGAGGCCTGCACCGGCTCGGCCTGCCCTGATTCTCAACAGGCCTTGGACCGTTCCGAAACGATCACACCTGTGGTGGCGGCGCAGACGTCAGGCCGAAGCGGCGCGTCAAAGGCTGGCTCGCCGGAAGAGATAGCGACGGTCGTGGCCTTCCTTGCTTCCGATGACGCCTCGTTCGTCTCCGGCCACGGCCTGCTCGCCGATGGCGGCTATTCGGTCGCCTGATCGGCCGCATGTCGATCACGTTGTGTTTCAGCCGGAATAAACCGGACAGAGCGCGCGTTACGTCCTCATACGATGGCGGGTAAGGCAAAAGGGATGTTTGTCCCTTCGTTGATGCCGCCAGAATGGCTGCGGCTCGTTCTGGCCTTAACTCAAAGGAGTCCAGACATGAAAACGCACGCGCTTATCCTTGCCGCCACCGGTGCATCGCTCCTTGCCTTCACCGGCCTTGCCAAGGCGGACGACCATCTGTTCGATGCCCTTCAACATGGTCTCAGTCCTGACAGCCAGCCTTTCCAGACCAACAAGGCTGGTCATAGCGGCGATCTCGCGCCCGGGCAGGGTAGCCCGTTCACAGGTCACGATACACAGACGCCGGCCACCGACACGGAAGCGGCGAACGAACATGCGAACGTGAAGGAACGCCAGGCGAAATAGACTGGCAGAACCCGCCGCTAGGGGGCGGCGGGCGAGATCTATCGGGCGACGACCGCATACACCAGGCATTCTCAATTTGTCGCGAGTTTGAATACCGCGCCGTAGTGGTAGGGCGGTATATCCATCAGTTCGGCGAGCTTGAACCCGCTTGCTTCCGCCGCCGCGGTGGTCTGTCCGGGTGACAGCCTCAGCTCGGTCTTCGGTCCGCGTGGCTCGCCCAGAACCGTGGTCTGCTCGCGCGGCTGCTGGTGCCAGTTGACGATGGCAAAACGACCGGCCCTGCCAAGCGTCGCCCGCACGGCGCGGGCAAGGCGCGGCCGGTCCGGAACGCCATGGAAAGCGTTGGCCATGAAGACGAAGTCGACGGGCCGGGGCACCAGCCTGGCAAGCTCATAGGCGTCGCCCGCCACAAACTCGCAATTGCTCGCGCCTCCGTCGGCCAGCCGCCGCCGGGCGACTTCGAGCAGATCGGCATCGATGTCGATGGCGATGACCTGACGAACGACCCTGGCCATTGGCAGCGTGAACCAGCCGTCGCCGCAGCAGAGATCGACCACATCCATGCCGTGCTTCATTCCCACCGCCGTCAACACCCCGGCAGGGTCGGGCCACAACGCCTCCCACCAGCCGCCGGTCGGCATCTCGGTGCCCTGAAACAAGCCGGGAATGGTGCTGGTCATGGCCTGGTCGGCTCCGTTGTCGCGACCGCGTTTGATCCGTGCCCTCGAGCTTAACGCACCCATGACCCGTCGAGGAGCCTGAACCTGAAATGTCTGCTAACGAAAAAGGCCGGCGTTGCGCCGGCCTCTTTGATGGGTTCGGGATGCCGGCTTAGCCGACGATCTCGGTGTCCGAGAACCAGTATTTGATCTCCTGCGCGGCGGTTTCCGGCGCATCGGAACCATGCACGGAATTCTCGCCGATCGACAGCGCGTGCAGCTTGCGGATGGTGCCTTCGGCGGCGCTTGCCGGATTGGTGGCGCCCATCACTTCGCGGTTCTTGGCAATGGCGTTCTCGCCTTCCAGCACCTGCACGATGGTCGGGCCCGACGACATGGACTCGACCAGCTCGCCGAAGAACGGACGCTCCTTGTGGACGGCATAGAAACCTTCTGCCTCGCGGCGGCTCATCCACACCCGGCGCGAAGCGACGACGCGCAGGCCGGCATCTTCCAGTATCTTGGTGATGGCGCCGGTGAGATTGCGACGGGTCGCGTCCGGCTTGATCATGGAAAAGGTGCGTTCGAGCGCCATGGGATCGTCCTTGTGATGGAGAGTGGAATTGAGGGTGGCGGGCTCTATACAAGCCGCCCGCCGGCTTGCCAAGGGGAGGTGGGCGCACAGCGCGTCGCCGTCAGCCAGACCCAATGTGTCATAGCTCTATCTCGATCGTCAGGTTGGCCGTGTCGCCAGCCCTAAGGCCTTCGCGGACCCGCACCGCCGTCTTGATCGGCAAGAGCAGGCTGCCGGATTTCTTGTCGGGAAACAGCGATGTCCGCCATCTGGTCTGGCCGATGACGGCTTCCACGCCAAGCGAGCCCCAGGGCCTTGCCATCCCCACCATCGCCGTCTTGATCCATGCTCCAGGTTCCGGCGGTAGCGTCACGAAAGGCCAGCCGCCCTTGCCCGGATAGACCCAGATCTCGGCCTGCACCTCGCAGCGAAACATTCTATGCCCTTCCTCAGATCAAGGCCGTCACGACTGGCTTTGCCTTGGTCTCTTGTTGGCGATGCTGACGATCGGCGAAACATCCATGATATCCATTCTGCCCTGCAGCGGAGGAGTCATTCTCCCCTGCAAAGAGAATGGCTTTCCTGCAAAAAGAATGGCAGCGCCGCCGTTGCACTACCGTTTTATCACGATCGAAGCGCGCCGGACTTCCCAACCTTGCCGTTCCAGTTCCGGCACGCTGTGTTCCTCGCTTGGATAGCCGACACAAAAATAGCCGATCAGCGTCCACTCCGCCGGCACGTCCAGGATCGTCGCCACCTCGGCCGGATCGAGGATCGAGACCCAGCCCATGCCTATTCCTTCGGCGCGCGCCGCCAGCCACATCGTGTGGACTGCCATGACAGCGGAATAGTCTATGGTGGCTGGCATGGTCAGGCGGCCGAGCCCATGCCCTTGCTCGGTTGCGCGGTCGGCGAAAACCGCAAGCTGGCAGGGCGCCTCATTCAGGCCGGCAAGCTTCAGGCGCCCATAGAGCGCGGCGCGTTCGCCGCAAAAATTTGCGAGTGCCTCCGCGTTGCAGCGCTCGAAGCAGGCCCTGACGGCAGCGCGGCATGCTTCGCTCTCGACGACGACGAAGCGCCAGGGCTGGCTCAGCCCGACGGAAGGCGCGGCGCTGGCAAGCTCGAGCAGCCGCTCCAGCGCCCCTTCGGGGAGCGGCGTCGGCTTGAACCGCCTGACGTCGCGCCGCCACAGGAAGAGATTGGCGAGCCCGGCGCGAAAGTCGGCCGGGAACTCTGGGTTTGCGGTCATGGCGCGCTGCCTTTGTTGTGATTGCCCGGTTCGCCGGATGTTCGTCTTGTTTGCTTCGATCCAGGCACGGATGAGGCGCTTCGAGCGACACTTCGTCTACCCGCATTGTCGCATTTCGCCGGCTGGCAACTTTCAGTTAAGGCCGGACAACGTCCCTGCCGGCAACGCAGTTGGACCTCGACCGGCAAAACAAAACCCGCCTCGGCAAGCCGGGCGGGTCGTCGGTACGAATCAGCACCATACCCAAATTAGTAGCATAGCTGCCGGCACAAAGCAAGAACAAAATGTGGCGTTGCCGATGAAACTGCCGATTTCAACTATCGAGCGGGGCGATCGCCGCCGCCGCGACCGTGCGGCCGAGGCCGCCATGCAGATCGAGGCATCGTTCGAACCATTGCGCCACGACGTCGCTGTCGTCGAGCAGCCGGTAGGGCGTGGCGATGCGCGCCCATTGCAGCGCGCCGAAAACGATGTAGTCGGCAAATAGCGGCGACGGGCCGCCGATGAAGGGCTGATAGCCAAGCATCGAGCGGAGCGGCTCCAGCGAGGCCCGGAAGCTGGCGAGCCCAGCGTCGCGGGTGGTGTATACCGCCTCCAGGCGCTTGCCGAAGCGCTGCTCGCGGTTCTGCCGGAAATAGGCGGCGTTCGCCTCGTCCTGCATGGCGTGCAGGTCCAATATCGCAGCGGTGGTGACGTAGGGATGGATGGTCAGCTGCGACCAACGTTCGATGAAGCGCGCCGTCGCCTTGCCGCCGTCGCCGGAAAACAATGTCGGCCGCTCGGGATAGGCCTCCTCGAGATAGAGCGCGATAGCGAAGGAATCGGCGACCACCGTCTCGCCGTCGCGGATCACCGGAACGAGCTTCGAGACGCCGCCTTCCACCTTCGGCACTTCGAGAAAACGGGTCGGCACGCTGGTGATGTCGAGCCCTTTGTGGGCCAGCGCCATCGCCGCCTTCCAGCAATGTGGGCTGAATGGGCGGGCGGCGTCGCGTCCGACAAGGTCGTAGAGCAGAATGGTCATTGGCGGCAGCGTCCTTGCAGTCTAACTATGCCCGAAACAGACCCACGCGAAACAGGGTCTCGCAGGTCGAGAGAAGAATGAAACAGCATTTCAGGATGTTTGCGGCCTACAATCAATGGGCCAATGGCCGCATCTACGATGCCGCCGCCGATCTCGACGAGGAAGAGTTCGACCGCAATGTCGGCGTCTTCTTCGGCTCGATGATGGGAACGCTCAACCACCTCCTGGCAGCCGACCGTATCTGGATGAAACGCTTCACCGGCGAGGGCGACGCGCCGGCAAGGCTCGACACGATCCTGCACCGCGCCTTGCCAGGCTTGCGGCTGGCGCGCGAGGCCGAGGACAAACGGATCATCGACTGGGTTGCCGGCTTGAGCGACAAGGCGCTGTCGGGCCGCTTCTCCTACATGACCGTCTCGGATATGCGCACCGTCTCGCAGCGGCTGGCGCCGGCGCTCGACCACTTCTTCAACCACCAGACCCACCACCGCGGCCAGGCGCATGCGATCCTGACCGTTCTGGGCAAGCCAAGCCTCGGACTGGACCTGACGATGTTCCAGCGCAGCGAGGAGGGCAGGGCATTCGCCTGAACCTGGGGCGGCTGGTGAAGCGGATGGTCGATAGCGGACGACCTGCCGAGATTGCAAAAAGCGCCAAAACATTTTATGGAGCGCATGGTCGTGAGGGCGGCCGCTTCAGCAGCAACAGCGAGAATTGGCACGCATGCCCAATGAACCCTTGCGCCTTGTGGCGTTCTTCGCCGTGGTCCTGGCGCTTCTCAACTCCGGCTATTATTTCCACCAGGGCGACATTGTCGCGACCATCTATTTCATGATCGGCGCCATTCTTGTGACTGCGGTGACCCGGATGAGCATCAGAAGGCAGCTGATTTAGGATCTGCCGACCTAAAACCACCGACAACGGACCGCATCTCCGGCCGGCCATGATGACGAAGAGGTTGCGTCAGGCGGCGTAGCCGCCGAGGCCCCGGACGACCGGCTTGACCGAGACTGCCGGCTGGGCGGCCGGCCAGAGGATGCCGGCCGTCACGGCGAAGGTGATCAGGGCGTCGCGTGCCGCTTCGGCCGAGATCTCGCCGGCGCGTGCCGCCTCGCAGCCTTTACCGCGGCGCCATAGCTCAGCCGCCGGCGCGAAGGCGGGAACTCGGTCAGGAACTCGTGCATCTCGGAGAACGAAGCGATCGTCCGCTTGTAGCCGGCGCCAACGGTTAGGGCGACCGGTGTGGAAAACGTCCTGTCGTGCATTCTGGCCTCTCGAATGGGCGGAGGTCACGGCGGACGCCGTTCTCCGGTCTGGGGGTCGGGCAGAAACGCGGATCACGGCGCGAGGTTCCATGTTGCCGTGATTTGTTTTTTTCGCTCGCCCGGGTGAGCAGCGCGCCGAGGCGGGTGCCTATTTCCACATGCCGCGCATGCGGGCGCCGAGATCGACGCGCACCTGCGGCTGGCGGCGCGGATCGTCCCTTGCCTGGACGCTGGCCCACGCCACCTGCTCGAAGGCACCAAGGATCGGGCGCGGGATGAAGCGCGTGCGCGAGGCATAGACATGGCGGTCGCCGCGCGCCGCCTGGCCGTGGACGAAAAAACGCTGCGGCATCACCAAATGCAGGCTATCCTTGGCACGCGTCATGGCCACGTAGAGCAGCCGCCGCTCCTCGTCGACGTCCTCCTTGCTGCCGACCCCTAGGTCGATCGGGATGCAGCCGTCGACGGTGTTGAGCACGAAGACGTTCTTCCACTCCTGGCCCTTGGCCGAATGGATGGTCGACAGGATCAGATAATCCTCGTCGCGGTGCGGAGGTCCGGCTTCGTCGCTGGTCGCGTCCGGCGGATCGAGCGTTAGCTCGGTGAGGAAGCGCTCGCGCGATCCATAGCCGGAGGCGATCTGCTCGAGCTGCAGGAGATCGGCCCGGCGCGTCGTCGCATCCTCGTGGATGCGTTCCAGATGCGGCTCGTACCAGAGCCTGACCTGCTCGATGTCGGCCGGCCATTTCTTTGCGCCGGCGCGCAGGCCGCAATAGAGCGCGACAAAGCCCGGCCAGTCGTCGGCGGCCCGTTGCGGCGGCCGGTAGCGCGCAAGCCCCATCGTCTCGTCGAGCGACGTCGCCATGGTCTCGACGATCGCATTGGCGGCCGAAGGGCCGATGCCGGGCAGAAGTTGCAGCACGCGAAAGCCGGCGACGCGGTCGCGCGGGTTTTCGGCAAAGCGCAGCACGGCCAGCACGTCCTTGACGTGGGCGGCATCGAGGAATTTCAGCCCGCCGAATTTGACGAAGGGGATGTTGCGGCGCGTCAGTTCGATCTCCAGCGGGCCGCTATGGTGCGAGGCGCGAAACAGCACGGCCTGCGCTTTGAGAACGGTACCGGCCTCGCGCTCGGTGAGTATCGCCTGGCAGACATAGCTCGCCTGCTCGATCTCGTCGCGCACGCTCACCAGCTTCGGCTTTTCCGCCGATTTGCGCTCCGACCAGAGATTTTTGGTGAAACGTTCCGACGCTTCGCCGATCACCGCATTGGCCGCCGCCAGGATCGTCTCGGTCGAGCGGTAGTTGCGCTCCAGCATGACGACCTCGGCCGGCTGCGCGAACTGCTTGGGAAAATCCAGGATATTGCGCACTTCCGCGGCGCGGAATGAATAGATCGACTGCGCGTCGTCGCCGACCACCGTCACCCCCGATCCGTCGGGCTTGAGGGCCGTCAGGATCGAGGCCTGCAGCCGGTTGGTGTCCTGGTATTCATCGACCAGCACATGGTCGAAACGTGCACCCAGATGCGCGGCGATTTCCGGCTCGCCGGCCATCTGCGCCCAGTAGAGCAGCAGATCGTCGTAATCGAGCACGTTCTGCGCCTGCTTGGCCTCGACATATCTGGCGAATAATTGTTTCAGCTGTTCGGCCCAGCCGGCGCACCACGGGAACACCGAACCCAGCACCTCGCCGAGCGGCGCCTGTGCATTGACGGCACGCGAATAGATCGCAAGGCAGGTGCCCTTGGTCGGGAAGCGGGCTTCGGTCTTCGAAAACCCAAGCTCGTGGCGGGCGAGGTTCATCAGGTCGGCGGAATCCTCGCGGTCGTGGATGGTGAAGGCGGGATCGAGACCGATCTCCAGCGCATAATCACGCAGCAGCCTGGCGCCAATGCCGTGGAACGTGCCGGCCCAGCTCAGCGCATCGGTGATGACAGAAGCATCGCGGCCCAGCACCTCGCCGGCGATGCGCTCGACCCGCTTGGCCATTTCCGCCGCGGCACGGCGGGAAAATGTCATCAAGAGGATGCGGCGCGGATCGGCACCCCTAACGATCAGATGCGCGACCCGGTGCGCCAGCGTGTTGGTCTTGCCGGAGCCGGCGCCGGCAATCACCAGCAATGGTCCCGCGACCTTGCCATCGCCATGTTCGACGGCAAGCCGCTGCTCGGCGTTGAGCTTTGCCAGATAGGCCGGCTGGAAGGACGAATCACGGGCGGCGAGGTTCATCGCCCATCAAGCATCGTTTCTGCTTTGTTCGCAACGGTTTGTGGAGCCGGGATAGGGCTCGTGAACGAAGAAGCCTTGCGGGCAGGCCTGTTGACTAACGCCCGGGCTCGACGCCCATCCTTGCCGATTGCCGCCGCAGCGCCTCGCGATCGTCTTCTGGTGGCGGCAGCAGCAGCGGATCGAAATCGTCGGGCACCTCGTCGATCACTTTCTTGGCGACGCGATAGGCAACATAGACGATTGCCCCGGCGATAAGCAGACGGATCATGGCTTCCTCCATTGATTCTGGAGCAACCGGAGACGCGGCATTTTGTTCCCCGACTGCTCGGCGAATGCGGGAACGACACCGATCGCGCAACCAAATCGCCGACGCCTCGTTGTCGGGCGAGAGGAGACTGCGATGAAAAAGCGCTCAATCCTGCTGCTTGTGGCAGCGCTGACCGTTGCGGGTTGCGACAACAACATCCAGCCGACCAAGGCCCCTGGCGATACGGTCGAGCAGAATCCGCAGGTCGACAAGAATCCGGTGCCGAAGTCGACGACCGGCGGCGATCAGCCCGGCACGCCGCCGAAACAATGACCGCTTCAAATGGCGTCGGCGCCGGTCAAAAAAGGGTGGCCGGCGCCGCTTGGGAGGAAGCTGATGACGCCGGCCAGGCGGAGATCAGGCCCGCCGCACATCCAAGAATAGCCGAGTCTTTCCGCAGCGTCATGGTCCGATAGCGTACAAACGGCACGCCCTGTGGACAAACCTGCCGCCACGCCGGCGTTTGTTCATCACATGGTTTGTCTATCCCATGGAACAAACCCGGCTGCTGCGTGTTTGGGTGTCGATCGGACGCTCCCAAGGCCGCCGTTCACGAAAGAACCCGCTTTCCTTGTCCCCCCTCAGGATAGCGGGTTCTTTTTGCGTTTTGCGGGAAGTCGCGGTGCGCGGGGGTCGGCGTCACCTGCTTGCCGGTTTTCGCGCCTTATGCGGCGAACCGGGGCTCAAGCCCTTGCGAAGCATGGTTGTCCCGTGCAAAAGCGCGGCCATGCTGATCATCAACGACCTTTCGCTCCGCATGGCCGGACGCCTGCTTCTCGACCATGCCTCGCTGACCTTGCCGGCCGGCAGCAAGGCTGGCCTTGTCGGCCGCAACGGCACCGGCAAGACGACCTTGTTCAAGGCGATCACCGGCGACCTCGCCTCCGAGACCGGCTCGATCAGTCTGCCCAAGAACACACGCATCGGCCAGGTCGCTCAGGAAGCGCCGGGCACCGAGGAGCCGCTGATCGAGATCGTGCTCAAGGCCGACCTTGAACGGAGTGCGCTGCTCGAAGAGGAAAAGACGGCGACCGATCCGCACCGCATCGCCGATATCCATATGCGGCTGGCCGATATCGATGCGCACTCGGCCGAGTCACGCGCCGCCACCATTCTCGCCGGCCTCGGCTTCGACGACGCCGCACAACGGCGCCCGGCCTCGTCCTTCTCCGGCGGCTGGCGCATGCGCGTCGCGCTGGCCGCGGTGCTGTTTGCCGAGCCCGATCTGCTGCTGCTCGACGAGCCGACCAATTATCTCGATCTCGAAGGCACGCTGTGGCTGGAAAACTACGTGTCGAAATACCCGCACACTGTGCTGCTGATTTCGCACGACCGCGACCTGCTCAACCGAGCCGTCAATTCGATCGTCCATCTCGACCAGAAGAAGCTGACGTTCTGGCGCGGCGGCTACGATCAGTTCGAGCGCCAATATACCGAGCAGCGCGAATTGCAGGAGAAGGGCCGCGTGAAGCAGGAAGCCGCGCGCAAGCACATGGAATCCTTCGTCGAGCGCTTCCGCGCCAAGGCGTCGAAGGCGAGGCAGGCGCAGTCGCGCATCAAGGCGCTGGAGAAGATGAAGCCGATCGCCGCGATTGTGAACGACACGGTTCGGCCGTTCTCCTTTCCGGCGCCGGTGAAGACGGTGGCCTCGCCGATCATCGCGCTGAACAACGTCAATGTCGGCTATACCGAGGGTGCGCCGATCCTGAAGAAGATGACGCTGCGCGTCGATGCCGACGACCGCATCGCGCTGCTCGGCGCCAACGGCAACGGCAAGTCGACCTTCGCCAAGCTGTTGGCCGGCCGGCTGAAGCCGGAGACCGGCGGCATGACCGTGGCGCCCGGGCTGAAGGTGGCAATCTTCGCCCAGCACCAGCTCGACGACCTCAGGCCCGACGAAAACGCCTATGAGCATGTCCGCCGGCTGATGCCGGACGCGCCGGAATCCAAGGTGCGCGGCCGCGTCGCGCAGTTCGGCCTGACCACCGAAAAGATGAACACCGCCGCCAAAGACCTGTCCGGCGGCGAAAAGGCGCGGCTCCTGATGGGCCTGTCGGCCTTCGAGGGGCCGAACCTGTTCATCCTCGACGAGCCGACCAACCATCTCGACATCGACAGCCGTGAATCGCTGATCCATGCGCTGAACGATTTTCCCGGCGCCGTCATCCTGATCTCGCACGACCGCCATCTGCTCGAAGCGACCGCCGACCGGCTGTGGCTGGTCAAGGAGGGCGCGGTTAACCCGTATGACGGCGACCTCGAGGACTACAAGACGCTGGTCACCGGCGTCTCCGGCGACCGCCGCGGCAAGCGCGAGGCGGACAAAGCCTCGAAGGCCGACCGCCGCCGCGATGCAGCCGCGCGCCGCGCCGCTTTCGAGCCGCTGGCCAAGGAAATCCGCGCCACCGAAGCGCTGATGGACCGCCTCCGCAAGCGCATCGACCTGATCGAGGACGAACTCGCCAATCCGGCCGTCTACGAAAAGGACCCCTCGACCGCGACAAGGCTGGCCAAGGAACGCTCACAACTCGCGCAACAGCTGGCCGGCCACGAGGAGAAATGGCTGTCGATGTCGGCGGAGTACGAGGAAGGCACGGCGGAGTAGGACGATGTCGGCAAAACTGTGGATCGAAGCTGCCAAGGTTTTGGCCGTCAATTCCGGAGCTGTCGTAAAATGTCCTGAGTGTGGAGACGGCAATCTGCTGGTCATCGACGCCGGAGCCGGATCATCGCATGTCGAGCGCCACATACATTGCCCGAAATGCGGTGCCTACAACGCCTTGTTCAAGCGCATTGATGGCGTGTAACTGGCCCTACACGCCGCTATCACAACCGGCTAGTTTGCTCCCATGAATCAGCACGCCAAGCTCAAAATCGGCCATTCGGCCTGTCCGCATGATTGTCCCTCAACCTGCGCGCTCGAGGTCGAGTTGCTTGACGCCAGGCGTATCGGCCGCGTCCATGGCGCCAAGGGCAACAGCTACACGGCCGGCGTCATCTGCGCCAAGGTCGCCCGCTACGCCGACCGCGTCCATCATCCCGACCGCCTGCTGAAACCGCTGATCCGGGCGGGCGCCAAGGGCGAGGGCGCCTGGAAGGAAGCGAGCTGGGAGGCCGCACTCGACCTTGTCGCCGAAAAGTTCATCGCGGCGGAGGCAAAATTCGGCTCGGAGACGGTCTGGCCCTATTACTATGCCGGCACGATGGGTCTGGTGCAGCGCGACGGCATCGAGCGGCTCAGGCATGCCAAGAAATACTCCGGCTTCTTCGGTTCGATCTGCACCAATCTGGCCTGGACCGGCTGGATGATGGGGGCAGGCGCACTGCGCGGCCCCGATCCGCGCGAGATGGGCAAATCCGACTGCGTGGTGATCTGGGGCACCAACGCCGTGGTCACGCAGGTCAACGTCATGACCCACGCCATCAAGGCGCGCAAGGAACGCGCAGCCAAGATCGTCGTCATCGATGTTTACGAGAACGCGACGATGAAGCAGGCCGATCTCGGCCTAGTGCTGAAGCCCGGCACCGACGGCGCGCTGGCCTGCGCGGTGATGCACGTGCTGTTCCGTGACGGCATGGCCGACCGCGCTTATTTGGAAAAATACACCGACGACCCGCATGGTCTGGAAGCGCATCTTCAAACGAGGACGCCGCAATGGGCCGCTGATATCACCGGGCTTTCTGTCGACGAAATCGAGACCTTCGCCCGTCTCGTCGGCACGACGAACAAGACCTACTTCCGCCTCGGCTACGGGTTTTCGCGCCAGCGCAACGGTTCGGTCAACATGCACGCCGCAGCCTCGATCGCCGCGGTCGCCGGCTGCTGGCAATATGAAGGCGGCGGCGCCTTCCATACCAATTCGGGCATCTTCAAGCTCAATCAGGAACTGCTCGAAGGCACGCGGATGCGCGACCCCGCGATCCGTCATCTCGACCATTCGCGCATCGGCCCGGTGCTGACCGGGGCTGAGGATGCGCTCTATGGCGGCCCGCCGGTGACGGCGCTGCTGATCCAGAACACCAATCCGGTCAATGTCGCGCCGGAGCAGCGGCTGGTGAAGCAGGGTTTTTTGCGCGACGATCTGTTCTCCTGCGTGCACGAGCAGTTCATGACCGACACCGCCAAGCTCGCCGATGTGGTGCTGCCGGCGACGATGTTTCTCGAGCATGACGACGTCTACAAGGGCGGCGGCAACCAGCACATCACGCTCGGGCCGAAGCTGATCGACCCGCCGGAAGGTCCGCGCACCAACCATTTCGTCATCGAGGAACTCGGCAAAAGACTCGGTGTCGCCGATCGCCCGGGCTTCGGCATGACCGAGCAGCAGCATATCGACGTCATTCTGGGCAAGCGCGGGCTGGGCAGCTTTTCGAGCCTGAAAGAGCAGAAATGGGTCGATTTGCAGCCGGATTTCGATGCCGCGCATTACCTCGACGGCTTCGGCCATGCCGACAAGAAGTTTCATTTTCGCGCCGACTGGACGGGCCAGGCGTCGCCCAATCGGCCACCGAAAAGCATGGGCCTGTTCGGGCCGGTGGCGAGCCTGCCGGAATTCCCCGACCATGTCGATCTGATCGAGGTGGCGGACGAGGCGCACCCGTTCCGGCTGACCACCTCGCCGGCGCGCAATTTCCTCAATTCGACCTTCACCGAAACGCCGGTGTCGCAGGCAAAAGAGCGCCGGCCGGAGCTGCTCTTGCATCCCGATGATGCGGCGGCACTCGGCGTCGCCGACGGCGGCCGCATCGAAGTCGGCAACCAGCGTGGCGAGGTGGTGCTGCACGCAAAACTGTTCGACGGCATCAAGCGCGGCGTGGTCGTCGCCGAAGGCATCTGGCCGAACAGCGCCCATGAGCGCGGCGAGGGCATCAACGTGCTGACCGGCGCCGATGCGCCGGCGCCCTATGGCGGCGCCGCCTTCCACGACAACAAGGTCTGGCTGCGCCCGGCGGATTGAGCGTCGGAACGATATCTCCATCCGGCCGTTTTCGCATGGCGGGTGGAGGCATGGTCATGGCAGAAGCGTTGGCGGCGCCGGACCCCATCGGGCGAACGCTTTCGTCCGGCGAACTCGTAACCACGATGTCCCACTTCCATCGCGCCGAGATTGCGCGCATGGCTGGGTGGCGCGACCGCCTGGACCGGACGAGCAATTGGGCGATAACGGTTGTCGCGGCGATGCTGTCCGTCTCGCTTTCGACAGCCAGCGCTCACCATGGCGTGCTGCTGTTTGCCATGCTGCTTGTTCTGCTGCTGCTGTGGATCGAGGCGCGGCGATACCGCTTCTTCGACTTCTATCGGGCTCGCGTGCGCCAGTTCGAACGGCACTATTTCGCACAGGTATTCTCACCGCAGCCGGATTTTGCGTCCGATTGGCTGTTGATCGTCGGCGAGAGCCTGCGCGCACCAAAATTCCTGATTTCGCAACGCGTGGCTTTGGCGCGCCGCCTGCGTCGGAATTACATCTACATGCTGCTGATCCTGCTGCTGGCCTGGATCCTCAAACTGTCGACCCCCAGCCTCTTAAACGAAGGCGTCCGCATCGGCTTCGTCGGGTCGATGCGTGAGGCCGTCGCCAGTGCTGCGCTGGGTCCAGTTCCTGGTGGCGCCATCGTCGTGCTGGTCGCCGTCCTCTATGCCGGCCTGCTGATGGCAGCCTACCTGACGGAGAGCGACGACGGCGAACTCTCCTTCGGTGACGTCCACGTCTAGCAATGCCCTGTCTAGCAACGCAACGGCCTGTCGCGCGTTGTGGGGCAGGTGCATTGGGCGATGGGGGTTTCATGGCTTGGCAGGCTCCGACACGTTCCAGCCTGGCGCTGTTGGTTTGTGCATTCGTCCCCGCAGGAGCGGCCCGGGCGGCGGAGACGCTTGTTGCCGGAACCAAGGCTTCGGGAATGGGCGGTTCGGGCGAAGGCGCTTTCGTTGCCGAGATCGTCCTGCTGCTGCTTGTCGGGCGCGGCCTGGGCGAAGTGCTGCAGCGCTATGGCCAGCCGGCAATCATGGGCCAACTGATCGGCGGCATCCTGCTCGGTCCTTCGCTGTTCGGCTGGCTATGGCCATCGGCTCAGCACCTGATCTTTCCCAGCGATCCTGCGCGAAAGGGCATGATCGACGCCGTCTCACAGCTCGGCATCCTGATGCTGCTTTTGCTGACCGGCATGGAGACGGACCTGCGGCTGGTGCGCCGGGTTGGCGCGGCCTGTTTTTCCATTTCGGCGACCGGCGTCGTGGTGCCCTTCATCTGCGGTTTCGCGCTGGCGCAGTTCCTGCCGGGCGCATTGCTGTCTGACGCCACGCAACGTACCGTCGCCGGGCTGTTCCTGGGCACCGCGCTGTCGATCTCGTCGGTCAAGATCGTCGCCATGGTGGTGCGCGAGATGAACTTCATGCGCCGCAACCTCGGACAGGTGATTATTTCCTCGGCGATCATCGAGGACACGATCGGCTGGCTTATCATCGCCGTAACCTTCGGCATCGCCACCAATGGCAGGCTGCAGTTCGCGCCGCTGGTGACCACCATCGCCGCGGTGGCACTATTCATGGTGTTCTCCTTCACCATTGGCCGCCGTCTTGTCTTCACCTTGATCCGCTGGACCAACGATCAATTCCACAGCGAGTTCGCGGTGATCACCATGATCCTCATCATCATGGGCGTGATGGCGCTGATCACCAATATGATAGGCGTGCATACGGTGCTGGGTGCGTTCGTCGCCGGTATCCTTGTCGGGGAATCGCCCATCCTCTCCAGCCATATCGAAGGCCAGCTGCGCGGCGTCATCACCGCGCTGTTCATGCCGATCTTCTTCGGCATGGCGGGGCTTTCCGCCGATCTCACAGTGCTTGCCGATCCGACGCTTGCCATGCTGACGGGCGCTCTGGTGGTTATCGCCAGCATCGGCAAGTTTGGCGGCGCGTTCATCGGCGCCAGGCTCGCCGCCATGTCGTTCAAGGAAGCAATCGCCGTCGGCAGCGCCATGAACGCGCGCGGCTCGACCGAGGTGATCGTCGCCAGCATCGGCCTGTCGATGAACATCCTGTCGCACAATCTCTTCACCATGATCGTCACCATGGCCGTGATCACCACGCTGGCCATGCCGCCGATGCTGCGCTGGGCGCTCGGCCGGCTGCCAGTTGGGCACGACGAGCAGCAGCGTGTCGAGCGCGAGGCGTTGGACGAATACGGCTTCATTTCCAGGCTGGAGCGGCTGCTGGTGCTGGTCGACGACAGCAGGATTGGCAAGTTCACTGCCCATCTCGCCGGACTGGTCGGCGGAGGCAGCGGCATGCCCACTACCTTGCTTCGCCTGCCCACCACCTTGCTTCAGCCGAAAGACGGCCGAATTGACAGGCCGAGCGACGACAAGGCGATCACTAGGGAGGCGGCCAAAGGCGCGGCGATCGTCGTGATGGGTGTCACCCAACGTCCGGGTGAGGACCTGTTCTTCGGCGAAACCGCCGGCGCTGTTTTAGCCGCCTGCAACTGCCCCGTGGTGCTTCTGGCCAGCGCGCGGCCCAAGCATGACACCGCTGGCGCTGAGCTGGCAGCGTGATTTTTACTGGGCATTGATCGGTCGGCAGGCATGTCGATCGAGGCTCTGAAGTGCAGATCAGTCAAGCGAAAGAAAGAAGTCAAACCGAACGGTTCGGTTCTGTTGACAGAGCATACAGGAGGGGGTGAACGCCGGCTCAAGAATGCTCGCGCCGCAAATCCCGCTTTTCGGCATAACCAATTGAAAATAAACAAGCACATTGTGGCGAAAGGAGCCGCATGCCGGATTTCAAGCGGCCAATTTGGCGCACCGGCACAAAATTTTCGTGATTGGAAACGACAGGTGTGCCGACCCATCTCGGGGTGGTCCGAGCGACGCGAATTCCTCCCAAGGCACGCCACTTGACGGACAGAACAGAGAAATACCGGAGTACCTGAAATGACCAAGATCGCTCTTACCGCCGCCGCCATCCTCGTTGCCACCGGCACCGCTTTTGCGGGCAGCGACCATTATGGCTCGGACAACGTCAACCAGCCGGCCGCTCCTGCTGCCAACGTTGACAACACGTTCACCGGCTCGATCCGCAAGCCGGTTACTTCCGAGCATACCGGTGCCAAGACGACTTCCGAGTCGGTGGCGCCTGAATCCGGCCCAGGCATCTGGGGGCGCTGATTATCACAGCCCCGGAACACAAAGAGCGGCGGGCTCGGCCCGCTACTCTTGCTTTCGCGTATCAGCCGGGACGAGCGCTGGATCGAATCCTGCGCCAATCGAATACTTTGAATTGCAGGTTTCATCTGTAGCCACAATCTCGGTTGCTGAAATCGTCCAGCAACGTGCACGTCGGAAAAAGCCGATGCGTATTCGTCGGCGCGGGCAGCGCTCTCATCTCGAATGCGTCGAAAGCAACGACAACTCACGAATGACCAGCACACTGGAGTACCCGAAATGACCAAGATTGCTCTTACCATCGCCGCTATCGTCCTCACCGCCACGGGCAGCGCCTTTGCCGGCAGCGACCACTATGGTTCGGACGGTGCCAACCAGCCGGCCGCGCCTGTTGGCAATGCGCCTGTCGGCGCTATCGACAGCGGGTTTACCGGTTCCATCCGCAAGCCGCTGGCGGCTGAGCACAACGCCGTCGACACCGGGGCGACGACCCGATTCGGCACGGATCAGCCCGTAGTGCCCCAATCTGGCCGGGGCAACTGGGGCCGCTAGTTCCTCAAACCCCGGGAGCACAAAGAACGGCGGGCTTGGCCCGCCGCTCTTGTTTGTGCGAAGCTCGGTCGGTCGAGGGATCGGCGGTTTTTCCCCCGGCCTGTTGGTAAATCCCTAACGCAGATCCTTCGGCCAAATGCAGTGCGTCAGTCGGGCGCTGCCGAAGGTGAGACCGGCCCAATCGCCATCGACGTCGAACCGAGCCAGGGCCGCGGTCGGGAATTTTTCCGCCAGCTTTTTCAGCGCCGCTTCATCCGATCCAGCCCCGGCAAGCCCGCGCGCGAACTCCTCCAACCCGGGATTGTGGCCAAGCACCAGCAGCGTTCCGGTCTCCGCCTTTACTTGCCGCACCTTGGCGAGGATGTCCGCCGCCGCTGCCTCGTAGAGCGCCTGGGCAAATTTGGCCTGCACCTTCGCCGGCAATTCCGCCGAAACCAGCCGCCATGTGTCGCGGGTGCGCAGCGCCGGCGACACCAGCGCCAGCTCCGGCAGCCAGCCGCGCCGGGTCAGTTCGCGCCCGACCAGCGGCGCTGCTTTCCGCCCGCGCCCGGACAGCGGCCGGTCGAAATCGATGAGGCCAGGATCGTCCCAGCTCGACTTAGCGTGACGCAGGAGCAGCAATTGCATCATGGTTTCAAAATAAGGCCGAAACATCGCGTGCGCCATGCACGACGCGGACAATCTCGACGCATTGTTCGGCCAGTCAATAAAGCACGAGATAATTTGCCGTCAACGATCCGGATGTCAGCCATTCCGCTGGTTTTTGATGGCGTTGCCGAACCTGCTGCGGGCTTTTTGTTTTATATCCTCGATGTCGAACGGGGCGGACGGACCACTCTCCAGCCCCTCCGCCCAGGCTTTCCGTAATCGCTCCGCTTCGGCTATGCGCAAGGGCTGGCCAAGCCCGCATTCGGGTAGCACCTCGCTGACTTTTTCGACGGTCGCCATCAAGCTGTCTCCTATGACTTACCTGTGCTGTCGGCGACGTCGCATCGTCTATGAGCTGCCCTTCCGGGCGCGCACGAAAATGAACGCCGGGAGGCGGCAAAGTCGATCATATCCCTTTGGGTCCTTCAGTCTCAGTTCCTCACTTGGCGTCGGCTCGCACATCCGCTCAATGACAAATCCAGCATCCGCAAGAGGGTCAGTCAGATCGCGTAGCGGCCTTCGATAGTAGCGCATTCTGCCCGAGCCATCCCCATTCCTCCTCGATCAGTTCGGCATTCAAATATCCAGGATCGAGAATGCTGACTTGATCGTGAACTGGGTGATGCGTCGAAAATACCAGCGTGCCAGTTGGTCGAAGCAGCCGCGCATATTCAGAAAAAACGGCTGGTAGGTCCGCTAGGTAATGGAGGACGAGCGAAGATAGCACGAGGTCAAAAGTCTCGTCGCCGAGGATACCTTGCAGATTGCTCACGTCGCCCTGGATCACGCGGGCGCGACCTGCGACGCGCTTTTGCGCGAGAGCAACCATTGCGGCGCTACGGTCGACAGCAACCACGCGAGCACCGTGGCACATCAGCCAATCGGCGTACCAGCCGTGACCGCAACCGGCATCAAGAACATCGATATTGTCGACCGGTGGCAGGAGATGCAAGGTCGTCGGGCGCTCGTAGAGAGCATTCCAGGGCCGCTCATCGATCATCGCCGAGTAACGCCCGGCGATGGTGTCATAGTCTGTCGTTTCGGGCACGGACGTCATACCTCGTTATACCCGAAATCAATATCACTGGCGTCTGCCTTTGGCACATCGCGTCCTTGCGCTGTGCTGCCGAAAATCTGGCCGCTATCGAGACACAGCAGGCTTTCGCAGCCCACCGCACGGCTAATTTGTGGGGTTCACGACCCAGCCGATTGAAAAGCAATCACGGCGTTATCCGCGCCAGGTGCTCAAGATCGGTCTCTTCACGCAGCGGGTCGGGCGCGATCACCACCGACGTGGCGTTGTCGGCATCGTCGGCGAAGCGCGAAAACACCGTGCGGCCGCCTTCCATCCGCGCCTTGCCTTCGGCGACCAGGCCCAGCGCCAGCGGATAGAGCTGGTGCTCGGCCTTGAGCACGCGCGCGGCCAGCGTGTCCTCATTGTCGCCGACCATCACCGGCACTGCGGCCTGGGCGATGATCGGCCCGTCATCCATGTCGAGCGTGACGAAATGCACTGTGCAGCCATGGATGCGCATGCCTGCGCGGATGGCTCGCGCGTGCGTATCCAGCCCCTTGAAGGCAGGCAGCAGGGCAGGGTGGATATTGACCATCCGGCCCTGCCACTTCTCGACGAAACGCGCGCCGAGGATGCGCATATAGCCGGCCAGCGCGACGATTTCGGCGCCGAACGACAAGAGGGCCGCATCGATCGCCCCGTCATGCGCTTCCTTGCTGGCATAGTCGGAGCGCGAAATCACCTTAGTGGCGATGCCGCGAGCCGCGGCGATGCCGAGGCCGGCGGCATTGGCGCGATCGGAGATGACGCCGACGATCTCGGCCGGATAGGCCGGGCTGCCGGCGGCCGCGATCAGCGCCGTCATGTTGGAGCCGCGCCCCGAAATAAGCACTACGGTGCGTTTTCTGGTCATAGGCCGATCGAGCCCCGATAGATGACGCCGGCATCGCGGCGCGGCACGATCTGGCCGATCGGCGTCACCGTCTCGCCGGCCTCCTGCAGAACGGCGGCGACCTGCGCCGCCTGGCCGGAGGCGACGACCAGGATCATGCCGATGCCGCAATTGAAGGTGCGCATCATCTCTTCCGGCGCGACGCCGCCGGTCTTGGCCAGCCACGAAAACACCGGCGGCACTTCGATGGCGCCAAGATCGAGCTCGGCCGAAAAATCCTTGGGCAGAACGCGCGGGATGTTTTCTGGAAAGCCGCCGCCGGTGATATGGGCCAGCGCCTTTATGCCATGCGTGTTGCGGATCGCCTTGAGGATCGACTTGACGTAGATGCGCGTCGGCTCGAGCAGCGCCTCGGCCAGTGTCGCCTCGTCATTGAACGGCGCCGGATCGCCCCAGCCAAGGCCGCTTACCGCGACGATGCGGCGGACCAGCGAAAAGCCGTTCGAATGCAGGCCCGACGAGGCAAGGCCGAGCAGCACGTCGCCCTCGACGATGTCGTCGGTCGGCAGCAGCTGGCCGCGTTCGGCGGCACCGACGGCAAAGCCGGCAAGGTCGTAGTCCTTGTCGTGATACATGCCCGGCATTTCCGCCGTCTCGCCGCCGATCAGCGCGCAACCGGCCTGCCGGCAGCCGGCGGCAATGCCGCCGACGATCGAAGCACCCTGGTCGGGATCGAGCTTGCCGGTGGCGAAATAGTCGAGGAAGAACAGCGGTTCGGCGCCCTGCACGACGATGTCGTTGACGCACATGGCGACGAGGTCGATGCCGATCGTATCGTGCTTGCCGGCGTCGATGGCGATCTTCAGCTTGGTGCCGACGCCGTCATTGGCGGCGACCAGCACCGGATCGGTGAAGCCGGCGGCCTTTAGGTCGAACAGGCCGCCGAAGCCGCCGATCTCGCCATCGGCGCCCGGCCGGCGGGTCGCGCGCACCAGCGGCTTGATCTTCTCGACCATGAGATTGCCGGCATCGATGTCGACGCCCGCTTCGGCATAGGTGAGCCCGTTCTTGCGCTTGCTCATTTCCGGCGCCTGCTCATCTGTTGCGCTTGCCTGTCGCTGGTTTCATTCGCTTGCGGGCTCTTCGCATGAACGGCCGCACCTCGCAAGGATGACGGCGGGATCAGACGGTCTTGGCTCGACAAAAGAGTGGACACTGCCGCCCTTATGGACGCCCCTCTCGTTCCGCCAGAACCATGTCGACGCGGTCGAGTTGTGCCTTGGCGTAGCCGCTCAGCGCTATTCCGCTATTGTTCGTTCGAATCCAGTGCACAGCCTGCCTCACCCGCTCGTAGTGCCCAAGTTCGATTTCGCAGGCAATCAGCGCGAGGATCCGAACTGCGAAGGGCTGTGTGAATTCGTAAGGTTTGTCGAGCAGCTCGCTATGTCCGGCGACGTAACTGGCGAGGTCCGGATTCTGAGCCCTGATCCGTCGCGCCAGCTCGACATATTTCCCCAGCAACCTATCTATGCTCATCTGGTCAAGGTTCTCGAAGTAACGAGCATAAGCTTTCAGCTCATTGTTAAATATCGTTTCGGGATGAAACTGCGACAGTCCGGGCCAGATCCATTTTTTGCCGTACAGCCTTTCAAGCAACGGCCTGACGGTAAGAAAGTCCAGGTAAACGAGCATGTTCACATGAACATCGCCAGAGCTTGCAGTAAAGGCTTCTTCGAGAATCAGGCTGATATCGTCGCTCCGGTCGACTTCGAAGACGCCTTTCCGGATGCGGCGAAAGCCATGTCCCATCATGAACGTATCGAGATACTTACGCGCTTCGCCAACGGCCAAAGACAAGGTTCCACTCCCTCTTTGTTGCGCCATGGTGCCTTGATGGTTGCCGAAGAGTCCAGCCACTGCGCCGCTTGTTCCAAAATAGCTTCGCGGCCAGTGCGCTCTCGACAAACCCGTGCACGGCCCAACTTTTGTCGCTTCTCACTTGCCGTGACCCTCCATCTCCATCATGTATCGACAAACAAGAGCGACGGGATAATGCGTTTGACCATCCCCAACATGATCACGATCATGCGCTTCGTGCTGGTGCCGGCCGTGGTGCTGGCCATGCTGCAGGAACGCTGGGACTGGGCCTTTGCCGGCTTCCTCATTGCCGGCATTTCCGACGGCGTCGACGGCTTCATCGCCCGCCATTTCAATCAGTTTTCCAGGCTCGGCGCCTATCTCGACCCGATGGCCGACAAGCTGCTGCTGGTCTCCGTCTTCGTGGTCATGGGCATCAGCGGCGAGTTGCCGCTATGGCTGGTCATCACCATGGTGTCGCGCGACGCGCTGATCGTCTGCGCCGTGCTTTTGTCCACCGTCATGGCGCATCCGGTTGAGATGAAGCCGCTCCTGGTGTCGAAGGCCAACACCGCGATCCAGATCGTGCTGGCGGCAGTGGTGTTGGGCGAACTCGCCTTTGACATCCGTCTCGATCCGCTGAGGCCGGCCCTCATATTGCTGTCCGGGGTCTTGACCGTGGCTTCGGCCGCGGCCTATCTCGTGGCTTGGCTGAGGCATATGAGCGGCTATGGCGAAGGCTCCACACCCGGCACCTGAACGCGGGGCACCTGAACACCAGGCACCCGACGAACGGTCGATCGACGCCGAGGCCGAAGCCGCGGCAGCGGAGGCTGCGGCATCGGCGTCGTTTCGGCGCCAGATCCGCTTCTGGCTGGTCAGCGCCATCATCCTCGCCGTCTTCCTCTATGTCTTCAGCGGCATCCTTCTGCCCTTCGTCGCCGGCATGGTGCTCGCCTATTTCCTCGACCCTGTCGCTGACCGGCTGGAGCGGCTCGGCCTGTCCAGGCTGATGGCGACGGTGGTCATCCTCATCGCCTTTATCGTCGTCCTGGTGCTGGCCGTCGTCATCCTGGTTCCGGTGCTCGCCTCGCAGATGGCTGATTTCGCCAGCAAGCTGCCGGACTATCTGACCCGGCTGCAGAGCCTGATCACCAGTTTCGACCCGAAATGGCTGGAAGAGAAATTCGGCGTCGACGCCAATGGCCTGCGCGAAGGGCTGAACTCGCTGCTGACCTCCGGCTTCGGTCTCCTGACTACGGTCTTCACCTCGATCTGGAGCTCCGGCGTGGCGCTGGTCTCGGTTGTCAGCCTGTTCGTGGTGACGCCGGTCGTCGCCTTCTACATGCTGCTCGACTGGGACCGCATGGTGGCAATCGTCGACGGCTGGGTGCCGCGCGACTATGTCAAGACGGTCCGGGCGATCGCCAGGGACATCAACACCGCGACCGCCGGCTTCGTGCGCGGCCAGGGTACGCTCTGCCTGGTGCTCGGCGCCATGTATGCCACCGGCCTGACGCTGACGGGCCTGAATTTCGGCATCCTCATCGGCCTGTTCGCCGGGCTGATCTCGTTCATCCCCTATGTCGGCTCGCTGACCGGGCTGGTGCTGGCTGTCGGCGTTGCCTTCGTCCAGTTCTGGCCGGACTGGACCATGATCGCGGCAGTGGCAGGCGTGTTCTTCGTCGGCCAGTTCATCGAGGGCAACATCCTGCAGCCGCGGTTAGTCGGCAAAAGCGTCGGCCTGCATCCGGTATGGCTGATGTTTGCGCTGTTTGCCTTCGGCGCGCTGTTCGGCTTCGTCGGCCTGCTGATCGCCGTTCCGGCTTCCGCCGCCGTTGCCGTTCTGGTGCGTTTCGCCATCGCGCGCTATCTCGAATCGCCGCTCTACAAGGGCCATGCCGACGAGCCGGTGCCGCCGCTGCCGGTTCGGCGCCGCGGGGGCGCGCGCGGTTGAGCCAGATGCCGGACAACAAGATCGATCCGCCGCGCCAATTGCCGCTCGATCTAGGCCACGGCACCGGCTATTCGCGTGACGAGCTCGTCGTCTCCGCCACCAACAGCCAGGCCGCGGCGCTTGTCGACCGCTGGCCGGACTGGCCGTCGCCGGTTGTCGTGCTGGCTGGGCCGGCCGGCTCGGGAAAAACCCATCTGGCCTCGATCTGGCGGACCCGCGCCGACGCGGTGAAAGTGGAGGCCGCCCGCATCGGCGACTGTATCGAAAATCTCGGCGCGCATCCGGCCCTGATCGACGATGTCGACGCCGGCCCGGTCGACGAGCACGGCCTGTTCCACCTGATCAATGCGGTGCGCGGCGCCGGCTCGACCTTACTGTTGACGGCGCGCCGCTTTCCCTCCGCCTGGGGCGTCAGGCTGCCCGACCTGGCGTCGCGGCTCAAGGCGGCGGCTACCGTCGAGATCCACGAGCCCGACGATCTCTTGCTGGCCGGCGTCATCACAAAACTGTTCGCCGACCGCCAGGTCGAGGTCGAGCCGCATGTCGTGCAATACCTGGTGCGCCGCATCGAACGCTCGCTGGCCACCGCCATGCGGGTGGTCGAACGGCTCGACCGCACCGCGCTCGAGCGCAAGACGCCGATAACGCGAGCGCTCGCAGCCGAGACGGTCAGCGCCATGGATGAAGGGCAGGGCGAGTTCGAGATATAGCGGGATGATCTCGTTTGGCGGGTGTGCTAATCAAGTCGATCTTTTTGACAGTAGGTATTGGAATGAGCCCGATCGTCAGACGAATCGCACTGATATGGCTTGTCTCATCGCTGTTCTGGTCGGCGATCGTGGTCCAAGAGATCTTCGATTACGCGGACTTGATGCTCAGGACCTACGGCGAGGAGCCTGCTCATAGCACCTGGCTCAGGCAAGCCTTTTCGGAGTTTTGGCCAGCTATTCCCTGGGGCTCGGCCGTGATCCTGGTCGTGGAAGTCGGAGGCGCATTGCTGCTAATTTCAGGAATTCGACTGATCCGGCACATCAGGCAAAAAGCCTCGGCGTGAACATCAGGGAGCTCATTCCCGTCTGTGTCCCATTTCGAGAAGAAAGACTGGCATCTGTCTTGCAACAAAGAGCTTGCCGGCTGATCCCGGTCCTGATTGCGTATCAATCAGGTAAGTAGGCTCGCCGGGAGATGGGGTGGTTGGGGTTCTCTTCCCGGCGAGCTTGCCTTTGGCAGCATCGAATCGATAGCGCCATTGCGCGGCGGCCGGGCCTCAGCTCTCTCCACCCACAATCACAGCTCATTCCACGCCAAAGCGCCGGCGATAATCGCCGGGCACCAGGCCGGTTATCCTGGCGAATACCTTGCGGAAGGAGCCGGGATCGTCATAGCCGACCTCCCAGGCGATCTGGTCGATCGATCGTATCGTGGTTTCCAGCATCTCGCGCGCCTTGCCGACCCGCAGGTGCTGACAATATTCGGTCGGCCTGAGGCCAGTGGCGTTTCGGAAGCGTCGCAGAAAGGTCCGCTCCTCCAGCCCCGCATGCTCGGCCATGGCGCCGAGCGTCACGTCGCGCGCGCCGTTCGCCTGCAGCCAATGCTGCACCTTGAGGATCGCTTCGTCGTCATGGGTCAATCGCGGCGCAAACGGGCTGTAAAAACGTTGCTCGCGGCCCGGCGGATCGACCAGCATGAAACGCGCCGTGTCCATCATGACGGTTGACCCGAGCACCCTGTCCACGAGCTTGAGGCCGAGGTCGGTCCAGGCCATGTAGCCGCCCGCGGTGATGATGTCGCCATCGTCGATGACCAGCCTGTCGGCGTCGAGCAAGATGTCTGGAAAGCGTAGCGCCAGCGCGTCGCGATAGGCCCAGTGCGTTGTCGCGGCGCGACCGGACAACAGGCCGGTCTCGGCAAGCACGAAGGCGCCGGCACAGACCGAACCGAGCGTCGCGCCTGCCGCATGACGGTCCCTGAGCCAGCCGGCATAGGGCGCGGCCGCCTCGCGAGGGATCGGCTGCAGCAGGGTCGGCGGCAGGATGACCATGGCCGGTTCATTGTCGGCGCCGGGGTCGCTGTCGAAGGTGCGGATTACGGTATTGCCCGCGTCCAATTGCCAATGGCTGACGCGAAGCCTCGCCGCCTCCGGCGACCGCTCGACAGCCAGCCGGTTTGCCAGCATGAAAAGATCGGTCAGGCCGAGCACGGCTGCTTCCTGCACGCCGGGATACAAGACAAGGCCGATTTCGATCAGATCACGCGCAGCCGTCATTTGTCAGTTTTGCCACGTTGAATGTCCGTTTTGCCAATGCTCACCCTGACCGCACTGTTATAATTTGTCCAGCTGAAGGGGCTAAAAGCTTCCCTGTTACCTCCCAGCTTTCCATCAAGGAGTAGGACGATGAGCACATTCACCACCCATGACGGCACCGAGATTTTCTATAAGGATTGGGGCAAGGGCCAGCCGATCGTGTTCCATCACGGCTGGCCGCTGAGCTCAGACGACTGGGACAACCAGATGCTGTTCTTCGTCGAAAAGGGCTACCGCGTCATCGCCCATGACCGCCGCGGCCACGGCCGCTCGTCGCAGACCGCGACCGGCAATGAGATGGACACCTACGCCGCCGATGTTGCGGCGCTCGCGGCGCATCTCGATCTCAGGGATGCGATCCACATCGGCCACTCGACCGGTGGCGGCGAGGTGGCGCGTTACGTCGCGCTTTATGGCGGCGGAGGCCGTGTTGCCAAGGCGGTGCTGATCGGCGCCGTGCCGCCGATTATGGTCAAGACCGACAGCAACCCCGGCGGCTTGCCGATCGAAGTCTTCGACGGCTTTCGCGCGGCTCTGGCCGCTAATCGCGCCCAGTTCTACAGGGATGTGCCGGCCGGCCCGTTCTATGGCTTCAACCGCGACGGCGCCAAGATCTCGCAAGGCGCCGTCGACAATTGGTGGCGCCAGGGCATGATGGGCGGAGCCAAGGCCCATTACGACTGCATCAAGGCATTCTCGGAGACCGATTTCACCGACGATCTCAAAAAGATCGAGGTTCCCGTCCTGATCATGCATGGCGACGACGACCAGATCGTGCCGATCGCCGATTCCGCGCTGCTTGCGGCCAAGCTGGTGAAGCACGGCACGCTCAAGATCTACAAGGGCCTGCCGCACGGCATGTGCACCACCCATCCGGAGATCATCAATCCGGATCTGCTGGCCTTCATCCAGGGCTGACATCTTCCATATCGGACGGGCAGCGCAGGCTCGTGCTGTCCGTCCGTTGCCTGAGCATGATACGGCGACGGATCACGCTCGAGCGTGATCAGCTTGCGCTGCCGACGAGATTTGCTTGATGAATGGTCGGAGTGGAGAGATTCGAACTCCCGACCCTCTGGTCCCAAACCAGATGCGCTACCAGGCTGCGCTACACTCCGAACGGTCTGTTGCCTATTGATTTCGGCCCGCCAAAGCAAGCGTAAAAAGCCATCGGCCTTGCTGCCGGCGCCATTGCGCAGTAATGACGGGCTAGTGCATGGCCAGAGAATAGTAATCTGGTTTCGAGGTCGTGTGCTTGCAACCAGCAATGAGGTGGTCATGTCAGCCCGCATTTTCAGCCCAGCCAAAACCGCGATGCAGTCCGGCAAGGCCAAGACCGGCTATTGGGTGCTGGAATTCGATCCGGAGCAGCGCAAGAAGATCGATCCGCTGATGGGCTACACCACGTCCGGCGACATGCGAAGCCAGATCAGGCTGACCTTTGACACCAGGGAAGAGGCGGTCGCCTATGCCGAGAAGGAAGGGCTGTCTTTCCGCGTCGAGGAGCCGAAGGAAATCAAACGCCGCCAGATTTCCTATGCGGAGAATTTCCGCTATGACCGCAGGACGCCCTGGACGCATTGATCTCATACCGGCCCTGCCGGCGCCAACAATCAGCCGGTCATGCGGCCGGCCAGCGGTCCCGTAGCTCAGCTGGATAGAGCACCGGCCTTCTAAGCCGATGGTCACAGGTTCGAATCCTGTCGGGATCGCCAATATTTCAGCGTCCATTCCGGACAGGTTCACTCGCCAGTCGCGAACAGGATTTCCAACACATGACAGCGATGGGCGCGGCGGCATTGCTGATCCTGGTCCTGACCTATGCCGGCGTCGCCATCGGCACGATACCAGGGCTGCGCCTCGACCGGGCAGGCATCGCGCTGCTCGGCGGTGCGGCGATGATCGCCATCGGCGCGCTCAGCATGGAGGACGCCTACCGCGCCATCAGCTTCGACACCATCACGCTTTTGCTCGGCATGATGATCGTCGTGGCGCATCTGAAAGTGTCCGGCGCTTTTCGCGCGCTCGGCGGGTTCGCCATTGAGCATGCGCATGCGCCATTCATGCTGCTGGTGATGGTGACGCTGTTGACCGGCGTCCTGTCGGCATTCCTGGTCAACGACGCCATCTGCCTGGTCATGGCGCCGATCGTCGTCCATGTCACCCGCGTCATCAACCGCAACCCGGTTCCCTATCTGATCGCCACCGCCACGGCCTCGAATTGCGGCAGTGTCGCCACCATCACCGGCAATCCGCAGAACATGGTCATCGGCGCCCTGTCGGGGATTTCCTATCCGGCCTTCTCGGCGGCACTTGCACCGGTCGCGGCGTTCGGCCTCTTCGCCGTCATCGTCATCATCCGCATCGTCTACCGCGCCGAATTTTCGCGCAAGGCCGAGCTCAGCCCCGAAGTCTATCGCGGCCGCATGCTGCCGGGGCAGGTGCTCAAGGCGGTGGTCGTCTGTATCGGTTTGGCGGTCGCTTTCTTTGCCGGCGTTCCCGTAGCCAAGGCGGCGCTGATTGGCGGTGCGATTCTGTTGCTGACCCGCGCCATCAAGCCTGAGCGCATCTATCGCGAGATCGACGGGCCGCTGCTGTTCATGTTCGCCGGGCTGTTCATCGTCGTCGCCGGTGCCGAAAAGACATTGCTGACGCCCGACATCGTCGCTTCGGCAAAGGACCTTGGGCTGAATGATGTCTGGCGGCTGTCCGGCTTCACCGCAGTGCTGTCCAACATCATGAGCAACGTTCCGGCCGTGCTGGCGCTGCGGCCGTTCATACCCGGCCTGGAGAATCCAGAGCGTGCCTGGCTGGTCGTCGCCATGAGCTCGACCCTGGCCGGCAATTTCACGCTGCTCGGCTCGGTCGCCAATCTGATCGTTGCCGAGCACGCGCGGGTCTCCGGCAAGCCGCTGGGCTTCATCGCCTTCTTCAAGGTTGGCCTGCCATTGACGCTGGTCACGCTTCTTGTCGGGACGGCATGGCTGGCGGCCTAAAAGCACGTCGCGTTCGACCGGCCTCATGCGACGCGCTTTAGGCTCTTGTTTTATGCATGTCGTTATCGCAAAACCGCTGCACACTTTTGCGCGACAGGCATTAGCCAGTCAGGGCGATGTCACCGTCACATGGCCCTTCATATTGGGATGGAAGCGGCAGAAATAATCGACCGATTCGGCCTTCTTCACCATCAGGCTTGCTGCCTGCTTCGGCGGGATCATCACTTCCCAGCCGCCGTTGACGGTTGCCGTGTGGGCGAACACGTCCTTGTTCACCCACTTGATCGTGTCGCCGACCTTCGCCTCGATGTTTCCGGGCGAAAACACAACCTTGTCGATCGTCACCTCAATGGTTTCGGCCTTAGCAGGTGCGGCGCCGATGGTCAGCGCCAGCGCAACCCACAGATGCCGCCTCGACACCATTGGCCCGATCCTCACTTCAGCATACCGGCGACGTGTTCGGCGTGCTGTTCGTGGCCCTGGAATATTTTCAGGCCGGTTTCCAGCAGGCTCTTCAGCTCGGCATTGCCGGCCGACGGGATCAGCAGAGTTTCGAGCGCGCCATTGACCTGCTTGTGGTAGGCCACCTCGCTGGCGACATAGGCCTTGTCGAACGCCGCGCCCTTGAGCTTGGCAAGCTTGGCACGTTCCTCGGCCGCCGCCTTGGTCAGCGCTTTGCTGGTCGGATTGTCCTCAGGCGTGACCTTGAGCTTCTTGACCAGGTCGAGAGCCTGTTTGTTGACGGCCTCGTGATCCCGCACCATGTCCTTGGCGAAATCTACGACCTCTTTGTTTTTCGATTTCTGCAGCGCCTGCTTGGCCGCCTCGACGTCAAGCACGCCCGCTGTGTAGGCGATATGTGCGATCTGCGGATCGGTCGGCTTGTCGGCAGCTTGCGACAAGGGCGCTGCGCTAAGCAGGAAAAATGCGGCCAGTGCCGTGGTCGATCGAATAAACATGATGCTCTCCTTCGCCCCGACGCCGAGCTGCATCGGGCTTCGTTTTCAGTGATGCTCATTGGATGCAGGTCGCCGGAAAACGTTCCCGCGAAAATCGACGCGACCTATCCGGAAAGACCAAGCCGCTGCATCACGGCATTGGTCAGCCGTTCACAGCGCCGGCCCGCGAACGGAAACGCGTCGAGCAGCACCGGGCCGATCTGGTCGTCCAGCGCCTTGCGCACCAGCGCACGAGCGCGGTGCAGCCGGGTCTTGATGGTTTCTGGTCGCACGCCAAGCAGTTCGCCGGTCTCCTCGATGCTCAGCCCCTCGATGACTCGCGCCACGAACACCAGCCGGTAGACATCGGGAAGACTGTCGGTTGCCCGTTCGACAAGCTCAAGGATCTGCCGTTGCGCCATCGTCCGCTCCGGATCGTCGCTCGGGTTGAGGGGAAACCGGATGATTTCGGCTTGCGGATTTTCAGGTATCGCCACCATTCGCCGCCTTTTGCGCAAGCGGCCGAGCGCTTCGTTGATGACGATACGCGACAGCCACGTGGCGAGCGAGGCATCGCCACGAAAGGCCTCGAGGTGGGCAAACGCCCTGACATAGGCCTCCTGGACGATGTCCTCGGCCTCGCTGTCGTTGCGCACAACGCCGCGGGCGATGCGGTAGAGCCTCTGGTTGTGCGTCTTGATGATGGTGCGGAATGCATCGCCATCGCGTGCCAGCGCGCGGCCGACAAGCTGCATGTCGCCGGAAGCGGCGGACGTTGCCGTCAACACAGCCGGCATTGGCGATCTCCTGATAGGCTTCTCATCGGGATATTGGATGCATCGGCCGACAAAAGGTTCCCGACCGATCCGCCGGCCAGCCTCGATCCGCATCAAGCGCCGGCAGAAGCTATTCTATCGCTTCCGCCACGCCGGCGTCTCTATTTTGTAGACGCCGCTTCATCGGCTGATCGGTCGCCATGACACCGCTCAGGATCGCAGTGTTTCCAGGCTGTTACGCCGATTCCTGACTCAGTCTGGCAAGGTGCTGGCTCAGGCCTCTGCGGCCGCCGCCAGCCCGCGCGCCAGGTCGGCCTTCAAATCCTCGACATCCTCGAGCCCGATCTGCAGGCGCACCAGCGGTCCGTCATACGGGCCCTTGGCGACGGTACGGTCGCCCAGGAATACCGGCACGGCAAGGCTCTCATAGCCGCCCCAGGAATAGCCGAGGCCGAAAAACTTCAACGCGTCGAGGAAGGCGTGCTGCTGCTTCTGTCCGCCGCCTGCAAGGACGATAGAGAAGATGCCGCTCGATCCGCAAAAATCGCGCTTCCACAAAACGTGGTCGGGATGGCTGGGCAGCCCCGGATGCAGCACCTGCGCCACGCCCGGCTGGCCCTCCAGCCAGCCGGCGAGGGCAAGCGCGCTCTTTTGATGGTGCTCCAGCCGCACGCCCATTGTGCGCAGGCCGCGCAGCACCTGGTAGACGTCATCCGGCCCGGCGCAGCATCCCATCGTGTTGAACGTCTCGCAAAGCTGCTTCCAGCAGGCTGCGTTGGCCGAGACCGTGCCGAGCAGCACGTCGGAATGGCCGGCCGGGTATTTCGTCGCCGCATGGATCGAGATGTCGACGCCATGGTCGAGCGGGCGGAAGTAGAGCGGCGTCGCCCATGTGTTGTCCATCATGACGATGGCGCCGGCGGCATGCGCTGCCTTGGCGATGGCCGGTATGTCCTGCACCTCGAAAGTGTTGGAGGCCGGCGATTCGGTGAACACCACCCTGGTGTTGGGCTTGATCAGCGCCGCGATGCCGGCGCCGATGCGCGGTTCGTAATACTCGACCTCGATGCCCAGCCGCTTCAGCATCGTGTCGGCGAAATTGCGGGTCGGGTGATAGACGGAATCGACGATCAGCAGATGATCGCCGGCCGACAGGAAGGCGAGCAGCGGCAGCGTCACCGCCGCCAGGCCCGATGGAACCGCGACCGTGCCCGCAGAGCCTTCCAGCGCATCGATCGCGCTGTTCAGCGCATCGGTGGTCGGCGTGCCCCGCGTTCCGTAGGTGTATTTCTGGCTGCGTGAAGCCATCGCCGCCGCGTTGGGATAAAGCACGGTCGAGGCATGCACCACCGGCGGGTTGACGAAGCCGAAATAGTCATGCGGGTTGTTGCCGGAATGGGCGAGCCGCGTGTTGATGCCCATCTCGCTGCCGTCTTTTGCCATTGCATTTCGTCCCGTGAGTAGGTCGTTAGCCATAGTGCGGCGGCATTGGCCGCGCAACCGCACCGCACTCGCCAGGCAAAGGTCTTGAATATGCCAATTCAGCAATGCGCCGTAGATCCGCAGGGCGCCCGGCGCGGTCGGGAAGTCGCGGTCGGGAAGGCGCGATCGGATTTTGCCGGCTTTATCGGCGCGTTGACCGATTTGCGGGCGCGTTTGTCTGCGATTCAGGCATTTCAGCCAGTTGGTTTTCAAAGTCTTTCGGATTTGGTCATTTCCCTTGACCTCACAGGAATAATCGCCTTCGATGTTGTTCGTGAATGGGAGACAGCGCGTCGGTTACGATGCGGGATTCCGGTAATGGGCCGGGATACGAAGCTGCGTTCACACGGGAAAAAGTCAGGTTCGCCTGGAAAAAACAGAAAAGGGTCTGTGGGTCATGAAACACATTGCAATCGGCGTTTTGGGCGCCGCCGCGTTTGGATTCGCGGCTTCGGCCGCATCCGCGAGCACGCTCGACGACGTCAAGGCGAAAGGCTTCATCCAGTGCGGCACCAACACAGGTCTTGCTGGCTTCGCGGCGCCGGACGACAAGGGTGAATGGAAAGGCATCGATGTGGATTTCTGCCGCGCCGTGGCGGCCGCCGTCTTCGGCGATGGCACCAAAGTCAAATTCACGCCGCTCAGCGCCAAGGAGCGGTTCACCGCGCTGCAGTCGGGCGAGGTCGACATCCTGTCGCGCAACACCACCTGGACCATCAACCGCGATACGGCACTTGGCCTGAACTTCGTCGGCGTCACCTATTATGACGGTCAGGGCTTCATGATCAACGCCAAGAAACTGCCGGGCGTCAATTCGGCGCTGCAGCTTTCGGGCGCGGCGGTCTGCGTGCAGAGCGGCACCACGACCGAGCTCAATCTCGCCGACTACTTCAAGGCGAACAAGATGGAATACAACCCCGTCGTCTTCGAAAAGCTGGATGAGGTCAACGCCGCCTATGACGCCGGCCGCTGCGACGTCTACACCACCGACCAGTCGGGTCTCTACGGCATCCGCCTGACGCTCAGCGCGCCGGCCGACCATGTCGTGCTGCCCGAGATCATCTCCAAGGAACCGCTCGGCCCGGCCGTGCGCCAGGGTGACGACCAGTGGTACCACATCGTCAAGTGGACCTACTTTGCGCTGTTGCAGGCCGAGGAACTGGGCATCACCCAGGCTAATGTCGACGAGATGAAGAACTCGGACAATCCTGAGATCAAGCGCGTGCTCGGCCAGGAAGCCGACACCAAGATCGGCACCGATCTCGGCGTCTCCAACGACTGGGTCGTCAACATCGTCAAAGCAGTTGGCAACTACGGCGAAATGTTCGAACGCAATGTCGGTTCGGGCAGCCCGCTGAAGATCGCGCGCGGCATCAACGCGTTGTGGACCAAGGGTGGCCTGCAATACGCTCCGCCGATCCGCTGATCGAAATGTGATCCGGAAGGCAGCTTCCTGCCTTCCGGTTTCTCTTTCCAGGGGATGGTCGCCAGAAGGGTGGTGGTTTAATGGCATCGCAGGAAATTCTTCGCGAGGAGCCAAGCCGCGGTTCCTTCATCAATGATCCTCGCGTCCGCGGCATATTCTTTCAAGCACTGGTCCTCGTCCTGCTGGTAGCGGGTGTCTGGTGGGTCACCCACAACGTCATCGCCAATTTGACGCGGCTGCACATCGCTTCCGGCTTCGGCTTTCTCAAGGGCCGCGCCGGCTTCGACATCAGCGAAAGCGCCATCGCTTATTCATCGGATTCGACCTATTTCCGTGCCATCCTGGTTGGCTTTATCAACACCGTGATCGTTGCTGTCGTCGGCATCATCACCGCCACCATCATCGGTTTCATCGTCGGCATAGGCCGGCTGTCGCATAACTGGCTGATCAGGAAGATCTGCACCGTTTATGTCGAGGTGTTCCGCAACATCCCACCGCTGCTGGTCATCTTCTTCTGGTATTCCGGCGTGCTCGCCGTGCTGCCGCCGCCGCGCGACAGCATCAATTTGCCGTTCGGCTCCTTTCTCAACCAGCGCGGCTTCTATTTTCCCCGCGCTATGTGGGGCGAGGGATCCTGGCTGATCCTGGTCGCACTGCTCCTCGGCATCGCCATGGCCTGGTTCGTCGCCCGCAAGGCGCGACAGCGGCAGATGGCGACGGGGCAGCCATTCCCGGTGTTCTGGACATCCATAGCGTTGATCGTCGGCCTGCCGCTGCTGGCCTACGCGCTGAGCGGCTTTCCGCTGAGCTTTGAATTTCCAAAGCAGTCGACCTTCAATCTCGTCGGTGGCTTTCAGGTCAGGCCCGAGTTCCTGTCACTCTATCTGGCGTTGTCCTGCTATACGGCCGCCTTTATCGCCGAGATCGTGCGCGCCGGCATCAGGGGCGTCAGCGCAGGCCAGACCGAGGCGGCCGCTGCACTCGGGCTGCGTTCGGGATCGATCCTCAGGCTTGTCGTCGTGCCGCAGGCGATGCGCATCGTTATTCCGCCGCTGACCAGCCAGTACCTCAACCTGACCAAGAATTCCTCGCTCGCCATCGCCATCGGCTATCCGGACCTGACGGCGACGGCTGGCACGGTCTTGAACCAGACCGGGCAGGCAGTCGAAGGCGTGGTGATCATGATGGCGGTGTACCTGGCGCTCAGCCTGATCACGTCGGCGGTCATGAACGTGGTGAACGCCAGGATGGCGCTGGTGGAGAGATAAGGCCATGCAAGAGCACGATATGTCCTGGGTGCGGACGGAGATGGCGCTGGCGCAGGCGGCGCCGTCGAGCGAGCGCGGCCTCGGCGCCTGGGTCCGCAAGAATCTGATCGCGTCGACCGGCGACACCATCCTGACCATCATCGGCATCGTGCTGGTTGCCATGATCCTGCCGCAGATCGTCAATTGGGCTTTCATCAACGCCCAGTGGACGGGACCGGACCGCACGGTCTGCGCCACCGTGGCGCAGGGCGGCATCCAGCCGGACGGCTGGACCGGCGCCTGCTGGGCCTTCGTCAACGCCAAGTTCGGCCAGTTCATGTTCGGCCGCTATCCCCTGGAAGAGCGTTGGCGCCCGATCCTGGTCGCCATCCTGTTCGTGGCGCTGCTGGTGCCGCTGCTCATTCCGCGCGTACCGCGCAAGGGGCTGAATGCCATTCTTCTCTTTTTTGCGCTGCCGGTCGTCGCCTTCGTTCTGCTGCTCGGCGGCATGTTCGGCCTGCCCTATGTCGAAACCCCGCTTTGGGGTGGACTGCTGGTGACACTCAGCCTGTCCTTCGTGGGCATCGCTGTGTCGCTGCCGGTCGGCATCGTGCTGGCGCTCGGCCGGCGCTCGAACATGCCGATCGTCAAGCTGCTGTGCGTGATCTTCATCGAGACGGTACGCGGCATCCCGCTGATTACGGTGCTGTTCTTTGCCAGCGTGATGCTACCGCTGTTCCTGCCGGCCGGCGTCAGCTTCGACAAGTTCCTGCGCGCGCTGATCGGCGTGTCGCTGTTTGCCGCCGCCTACATGGCCGAAGTGGTGCGCGGCGGCCTGCAGGCGATCCCCAAAGGCCAGTATGAGGGCGCCGATTCGCTCGGCCTCAGCTACTGGCAGAAGATGGGTCTGGTCGTCATGCCGCAGGCGCTGAAGCTGGTCATTCCCGGCATCGTCAACACCTTCATCGGCATGTTCAAGGACACCAGCCTGGTCATCGTCATCTCGATGTTCGACCTCCTCGGCATCGTCAAGCAGAACTTCTCCGACGCCAGCTGGGCAACGCCGCAGACGGCCAGGTCCGGCCTGGTGTTCGCGGCCTTCATCTTCTGGCTGTTCTGCTTCGGCATGTCGCGCTATTCAATGTACACGGAACGCCGTCTCGACACCGGCCACAAACGCTAAAAAGGGGACCTTGTCATGGCCATAGAAAACGCCGTCAGCGCGGAAGAGATCAAGGTCAATGCCGCCAAGATGCATATTTCCACCACCGATGTCGCCATCGACATCATCGCCATGCACAAATGGTACGGCGAATTCCATGTGCTGAAAGACATCAATCTGAAGGTGATGCGCGGCGAGCGCATCGTCATCTGCGGCCCGTCGGGCTCCGGCAAATCGACGATGATCCGCTGCATCAACCGGCTGGAGGAACACCAGAAGGGCAAGATCATAGTCGACGGCAAGGAACTGACCAACGATCTGAAGAAGATCGACGAGGTGCGCCGCGAAGTCGGCATGGTGTTCCAGCACTTCAACCTGTTTCCGCATCTGACCATCCTCGAGAATTGCACGCTGGCGCCGATCTGGGTGCGCAAGATGCCGCGGAAGCAGGCCGAGGAAATCGCCATGCATTTCCTCACGCGCGTCAAGATCCCGGAACAGGCCAACAAATATCCCGGTCAGCTTTCCGGCGGCCAGCAACAGCGCGTGGCGATCGCCCGCTCGCTGTGCATGAACCCGCGTATCATGCTGTTCGACGAGCCGACCTCGGCGCTCGACCCGGAAATGATCAAGGAAGTGCTGGAGACGATGGTCGGGCTGGCCGAGGAAGGCATGACCATGCTCTGCGTCACCCATGAAATGGGCTTTGCGCGCAAAGTCGCCAACCGGGTGATCTTCATGGACCAAGGCCAGATCGTCGAGCAGAACACGCCGGCCGAGTTCTTCGACCACCCGCGCCACGAACGCACGAAACTGTTCCTGTCGCAGATCCTGCACTGATCCTGTACGCCGGTTCGTGACAAGGCCGGCGGACCGGGCTCGCTGCCTTGCTCAGGGCCTTACGCGTATTCGACGAGCGCTGACCGTGCGCGGCGCGAGAAGATAGCAAGCGTGCTTCAGGCCGCTCGAGTGGTCACCTTGCAACCTGGTAACTAAGGCCGGCACGGATCATAAGCGCGCCGGCTGCGTTCATTGCCATTAGGAGTTGTATAACAAGCCGCGTGGGCGCGTGCGGCGGCAGGTTAAGGGCTCATCCTGATGCTCATCCAACCGATCGACTATTTCCTCGTCGTCTGGTTCGCGCTGGCGCTGGCTTCGACGCTTTATGTCGGCTTCGACCAATATCGCAACAACCCCGAGCCGGTGGTGATGAAATGGGGCTTCATCCTGGTTACCCTCTACATGGGTCCGCTCGGCCTGCTACTCTACGTGCTCGCCGACAAGGAGCCCCGGCCGGGCGAGCATGAACTCTTCACTCAGCCGCTCTGGAAGCAGGGCGTCGGCTCCACCATCCACTGCGTCGCCGGCGATGCCACCGGCATCATTCTTGCCGCCGCCGTCACGGCGGCGCTCGGCCTGCCGATGTGGATCGACCTGATCGTCGAATATCTCGCCGGCTTTGCCTTCGGCCTGTTCATCTTCCAGTCGCTGTTCATGAAATCGATGATGGGCGGCACCTACTGGGAGAACGTGCGCAAGAGCTTCCTGCCCGAATTCATCTCGATGAACTTCATGATGGCCGGCATGGCGCCGGTCATGAGTTTTCTGATGATGGGCCGCGACATGCGCGCAATGGAACCGACGGAGCTCTTATTCTGGGGCGTGATGTCGATCGGCGTCATCGCCGGTTTTGCGCTTGCCTACCCGGCCAACGTCTGGCTGGTCGCCCGGGGGCTGAAGCACGGGTTGATGACGCAGCGCGCGCAGGCAGCCGGCATCAATGGTCGGCAGCAGCCTGCCACGAGGCAACACGCGCAGATGCAAATGCAGCAGGCCGACGCCAGCGGCCATCACAGGCAGCACCACGATATGGCTTCCCACAAAGGCAAAGGCGGCGCCGGTCATCACATGGAGACGGATGCCACGACCCCGCAAGTCGCCGCCCTCAGCATGGTCTCCCTGCTGGCCCTCGCCATCGGCATGATCGCGCCGGCGAACTGGCTGAACCTAACCTTGTCGGCGCGCGATGTCGGCGGGGTGATCATGCCGCAAGGCATGATCATGGACCGCGACACGCCGGCCGACGCGATGCGCGACATGGCCGCCACCGATCCTCGCCTTGTGGCCGCCTCTTATGATCTGACGGCAAAGGGTGACCAGGACCTGCCTTTTCGAATGGAGAACGGCATCAAGGTGTTCGAGCTCAGGCCTTCGGTGGTCCGCTGGCAAATCCTGCCTAACGTTGCGGTCGACGCCTATGCCTATAATGGCCAGATTCCCGGCCCGCGAATTCATATTCGCCAGGGCGACCGGATCAGGATCAACGTCACCAACGGCCTGCCTGAGGAAACGACGGTGCATTGGCATGGCCTGATCCTGCCGAACCAGATGGATGGGCCAGCCGAAATCACGCAGGCGCCGATCGAGCCCGGCCAATCCTATTCATACGAATTCACCGCAACCCAGCACGGAACCTATTTCTACCACCCCCACGCCAAGCCGGACCGGACCCAGGCGCTCGGCCTCTACGGTGCGCTGATCATCGATCCCGCCAATCCCGCCGATGAGGTCGCGGCCGACCATGATTACGTCATCGAGCTTCAGGAATGGCTGGTGCGGGAAGGGCTGACGTACCCGTCGATGCCGATGGACGGCGGCATGCCGAATTTCTTCACCATCAACGGCAAGGCCTATCCCTCGACCGAGACGATCCCGATGAAGGTCGGCGAGACGCTCAAGGTGCGGTTCATCGGCACCAATAACGGCTTCATCCATCCGATGCATATCCATGGCGGACCGTTCGAGGTCGTTGCCCGCGACGGCGAGACGATCCCTGCCTCGGGTCGTTTCCTTGCCGATACGGTCAATGTCGGGCCGGGTCAGCGCTACGACGTGATCTGGAAGGCGCAGCGTCCGGGCAAATGGCTGATCCATTGCCACATCCCGCATCACACCACGAACAACAATGTCGAGGAGAAGGGCGGCGGCGGGCTGATGGTCGTGATCGATGTGACATGACCGGCGTCGGCTTGGCTCGTTCCAACCGCTGCACCGGCCCGGACGCCATGCAGTGGCTGAAACCATGTTTTCTCTTAAGCTGATGTGATCTGCCAGACAGCGACGCCGGCAAGGGCGAGACCGGCAGCGCCCTCGATGGCCCGGGAGATGGTTTCGAACAGCCGTGGCTGGCGCGCGAAAAACTGTACAAGCCGTTCCCGAAACACGATCGACAATACCGCGACGCAGGACAGCGTCAGCGCCACGCCGACCATCACGGTGATGGCAAACAGGACGCCCGCTGCCGGAACACCCCTGGAGATCGCGAAAGTCATCGCGAAAAGCGTCAGCGGGCAGGGGATCAGGCCTGCCATCACGCCGACAGCCTCGCCTTCGTGCCTGTGGTGATGGCTGTGGCTCAAAGCGCGCCAGAGCATCCAGACGCCAATGAGGCCGAGCAGCCCACGACTGATATGCTCCAGGAGCGGAGCGCGGCCAACGCTGCCCAATGCTATGGAGACCAGTGGCAGCGAGAGAGCCGCAATCAGAACGGCAATCGTCACATGCGTGAACGATAGCGTGATAGACACGAGCAGGCCGCGCGAGACCTTCGCATCCGAACCGGCAAGATAGGTCGCCAGGACCGCCTTGCTATGACCCGGCGTCAGCGCATGGGCAGCCCCGAACACGACGCCCATCGGCAGGAAGGCCATGAATGCCAGCCAATTGCCTCCGGCCGCAAGCAGCTTGATCTGCTCGCCGAGCGTCAGATAGATCGTGCGCTGAAATTCGACGAGCGTCTGGAACATCGGACGAGACTAGCAGAAAATCGGCGAGCGTCAGTGCATGTGGCCGTGGTCATGCGTGTGCTCGTGAGGGTGCGGATGGTCGTTCTCTCCACGTTCCGTTGAAAACCGGACATTCGCCTCAGCCAGGGCTGGCATATGCTGGGACAGTTCGTCTTTCAGCGCTGCCGCGATCTTGTTCGCCGCCGACAGCGGTAAGGTTTCGTCCGCGGCAATTGCGATGTCGGCGTGCAATCTATGACCGACCCAGCGCGCCTTAGCATCGACAATATGCGCGCCCGCAACATGCTCGGCGGCATGTCGGATTTCATCCATCACACCGGGTTCGATTCCGTCCAGCATGCGGGTCAGCACCGAACGGGCCGATTGCCACACGATACCGAAGATCGCAATCGTGATCAGCAGGCCGACGATCGGGTCGGCCAAGGAAAAGCCGAGCCAGACGCCGATGGCTCCGATGACCACGGCAAGGCTGGTAAGTCCGTCGGTGCGGGCGTGGTAGCCGTCGGCAATGAGTGCCGCGCTGTTGATTTCGCGGCCGACGCGGATACGGAACACGGCAACCGCCTCGTTGCCGAGGAAGCCGACAATGCCCGCCGCCGTCAGCCAGCCGAGGTGTGTCACTACTTGTGGATTGATCAGCCTGTCGATGGCTTGGTAGGCGGCGACAACAGCGCTGAACAGGATGATGAGCACGATGATGATGCCGGCCAGATCCTCGACCCGGCCCAAGCCATAGGTAAAGGTCCGCGACGGCTTGCGCCGCGCCAGCACGAACGCAATCCATAGCGGGATCGCCGTTGTCGCATCGCCGATGTTATGGATCGTGTCGGCCAGCAATGCCACGCTCCCCGACAGCACAACCACGACCATCTGCAACGCCGCGGTGATGGCCAGGATTACGAACGACCATTTGATTGCCCAGATGCCCCGGTCGGTGGTAGCAATTGTCGCATCGATGACGCCGTGGGTGTGACCGTGCGAACCGTGATCGCCGTGATGATGTGCGGCGTGCGAGCCGAACCCGAGCCAGTCCAGAATGCGGGCTACGATGGCATTCATAGATACTTCGCCAGCTGCTTGAGTTCCGCCAGCGAGTTGCCGCCGGTTTCCACGCTGTCCGTGAGGCAATGCTCGATGTGATCGTTGATCAGCTCGCGCTTGGCGCTGCTGATGGCCCTTTCGACGGCATGAAGCTGCTGCGCCAGATCAACGCAAGGGCGATGCGCCTCGATCATGGCCAGCACCGCCGCAAGGTGGCCTTGCGCGCGCTTCAGGCGCTTTATGATGGAAGGATGTGAGGCGTGGAGGTGATCTGACATGCCTCCAGCATATCCTCCCGGGGAGGATACGGGTCAAGCTCTAAGTCAGCTGTGCAATTTCCGGAGAGGCTTCACCTTGAACATTGCTTGGTCTATGCCTTCCCCATGAAGAAGCTTGCCCGTTTTCTTGGCCTGCTGGTCGTTACAGCAGTCCTTGCGGTGGCGCTGGGCACGCTGCTGCCGCGCCCGCTCTGGCCGGCGGCCGCTGCCGATCCGATCGGCGCAAGCCACCGCATCCTGGTGCTGAAAAACCCGATCCACACCGACATCGCCATCCCGGTCGACGACGACGTGCGCCGGCGCTTCCACTTCCTGGTCGATGCCGGCATTCCGGCCGACATGGCGGAGGTCCGCTACATCGTCTTCGGCTGGGGAGGCCGCGCCTTCTATCTCGAGACGCCGACCTGGTCGGAACTGAAGGCAGTGCCGGTGATGAAGGCGCTGACCGTCGATGCTTCGGTGATGCATGTCGACATTTCAGGCGAAATCGCCGAGCCGCATCCCGACGTCGCCGGCTTCGACGTAAGTGAGGAACGCTTTGCGGCGCTGCTCGATTTCATTGCAGCAAGCTTCCAGCGGGGGCCGAACGGGGCCATTCCGATCGAGAATGCGGCCTATTCCCGCTTCGATCGTTTCTTCGAAGCCAATGGCCATTTCAACGCGCTGATCGGCTGCAACACCTGGACGGCGGCGGCACTGCGCACGGCCGGGCTGCGCACCGGCTGGTGGAACCCGCTGCCAGCCTCGCTCGGCCTGTCGATGCGGCTTCACAATTGAAGAGGGTTCCGGCTGATCAACGCCGCGATCCTTCGAGCCCTCCTTTCGCCAATCTCTAACGTTGCAGGACCTAGCAAGGCGCCGAAACTGCCAATCTCCCTCCTTGTGGGGGAGATGTCCGGCAGGACAGGGGGGGGCGCTGTCCCGCCGGCCTATCGAGCTTTTTATCGCCGATCCCCAGACTCGCGCGCCCGCTAGCCATAAAGCCAATCAAGATCGGCGGCGAGCTTTTCGGGTGAGCGCATCGCCAGGAACAGGTTGCGGGCCATCGCCACCGGCCCGGCCGCGTGCCAGGCGAGGCGGTTGACCGCGCCGCGGCGGGCGACCTGGGCGACGCGCGGCCGCCGCGCCTGTTCCCAAGCGGCAAGCGCGCCGCTGAGATCGGCAGGCGAGGTGGCAACGAAGCCGGCAAGCGTCGCCGCGTCCTCGATCGCCATCGCCGCGCCCTGTGCGGCAAAGGGCGTCATCGCATGCGCCGCATCGCCGATCAGCGCGACGCCTTCCGGTGTCGTCCACCGCCGCTGCTCGACGGTGTGGATCGGCCATGCCGTCCACGGCGCCGCCTCGCTCGCCAGACGGACCAGCGCCGGCGCGGTACCGCGCATGGCGCTGACGAGGATGGCGGGGTTGGCATGCCCCGACCAGCCCTCGGCGATGCGCTCGCCCCTGGTGAAGGCGGCGAGGTTGAAGGCAGTGCCACGGCTGACCGGATAGGCGACCATATGGAAGCCGGGATAGAGGAATGCGGTAACGCAATCGGGCGCACCGATCGCTGCAAAGGCTTGGCCAGCAGGGCTGTCGGCACCGACGGTGGCGCGCCACGCCAGCTCACCTGAAAACCGGCTACTACCGAATTCGGCCGCTTTGCGGGCCAGTTGTTCTCGCACCGACGACCAGACGCCATCCGCGCCGATCAGCAGACAGCCAGCCTCGACCGTTTCGCCATCAGCCGATGCAGTGACGGCAACAGCTTTCGGTCCGGCTGCGATGTCGGTCACCCGCGCGCCAGCGACCAGTTCGATCCCGGGCTGCTCCGAAACCCGCTGCATCAGCGCTGACTGCAGATCGGCGCGGTGGGCGACGAGATAGGGTGCCCCCCAGCGCGTTTCGGCGGCCGGGCCAAGCGGTACGCGCGCCAGCTCGCCCAGCGTGGCGGCATCCTTGAGCACAACCGCCTCCGGCCGCACCGCCGTCGGCAGCAGCCGATCGAGTACGCCGAGTTGTCGAAGAATGCGTGTCGCGTTGGGCGACAACTGGATGCCGGCGCCGGCAGCCTCGAGGTGCTGCGCCTGTTCGAACAGTTTTATCCGATAGCCGCGCTCGGCGAAGGCCAGTGCCGCGGTCAGCCCGGCAACGCCCGCCCCGGCGATGACGACCTGCCGGGACTGCGTTTCCTGCATCAGGCTTGTCGCAGGAGAATCAGGCGGCCTGGTCGATATAAAGGCAGCCCGGCGGCACCGTTTCCAATGCCTTCAGCTTCGGCGAATAGCGATAGAGCGTCGAGCAGTAGGGGCAGACCTTTTCATTGTCGTCGCCCATGTCGAGAAATACATGCGGATGGTCGAAAGGCGGATTGGCGCCGGTGCACATGAATTCCTTGACGCCGATGTCGATTGCCGGATAGCCCGCATCGTTCTGGAAATGGGGAATGGAACCGCCTGCCATCGTCGTCTCCTGATCTTGTCGATTGCATCTGGATCATAACCCGTCTCTTTGCAAGATCGATGAAATGAAACTGTCGCAAAAGCCTGTCAGAGGATAAGTTAAGCCGGTTAACACCGTAATCCGCGGACGGGTGTGAGAAGAGCAGGAACTATGAACGAACTGAAGCCGGTCCAGAACGAATTCATCACCATCGAGGCTGCGAGCCGCGAAGGCGGCAATCCTGACCGCTTCGTCAACCGCGAGTTTTCCTGGCTGCAATTCAATCGGCGCGTGCTCGAGGAATCGCTGAACGCCAATCATCCGCTGCTCGAGCGCGTTCGCTTCCTGTCGATATCGGCGGCCAATCTCGACGAGTTCTTCATGGTCCGCGTCGCCGGTCTTGCCGGCCAGGTGCGCGAGGGCATCGTGCTGAAGAGCCCGGACGGGCGCACCCCCGAGCAGCAGCTCGAACAGCTGTTGCGCGAGGTCGAGCGCCTGCAGGAGGACCAGCAGAACAGCCTTTCGGCGCTGATGCTGCAGCTCAACAAGGAAGGCATCGAGAGCATCACCCGCGATGCGCTGACCAAGGACGAGAAGACCTGGCTCGAGGACCATTTCCAGGAGCAGGTGTTTCCGGTCCTGACGCCGCTGTCGATCGACCCAGCGCATCCGTTTCCGTTCATTCCCAATCTCGGTTTCTCGATGGCGCTGCAATTGCGCCACCGCAAGAACGGCGAGGAAATGAGCGCGCTTTTGCGCCTGCCGGTAGCGCTGAGGCGCTTCATCCGCTTGCCGGATCGCAAGCATCACGTCCGCTTCGTTCCGCTCGAAGAGGCGGTCAGTCTCTACATCGGCAAGCTGTTCCCCGGCTACGAGGTCAAGGGCTCCGGCACGTTCCGCATCATCCGCGACAGCGATATCGAGGTCGAGGAAGAATCCGAAGATCTGGTGCGGCTGTTCGAGACGGCGCTGAAGCGTCGCCGCCGCGGCTCGGTCATCCGGATCGAGTTCGACAGGCTGATGCCGTCCGAATTGCGCGACTTCGTCGCCGGCGAGCTTGGCGTCTCGGCCAGCCGCATCAGCGTGCTTACCGGGCCGCTGGCGCTTAGCCAGATCTCGGAGATCGTCGCCGTCGCTCGCGACGATCTGAAGTTCACGCCCTACAATCCGCGCTTCCCGGAGCGCATCCGCGAGCATGGTGGCGATTGCTTTGCCGCCATCCGCGAGAAGGACATCATCGTCCACCACCCCTACGAATCCTTCGACGTGGTGGTGCAGTTCCTGCGCCAGGCGATGGCCGATCAGGAAGTGGTGGCGATCAAGCAGACGCTCTACCGCACCTCCAACGACAGCCCGATCGTGCGGGCTTTGGTCGACGCCGCCGAGGCCGGCAAGTCGGTGACGGCGCTGGTCGAGCTCAAGGCGCGCTTCGACGAGGAGGCCAACATCCGCTGGGCGCGCGACCTCGAGCGCGCCGGAGTCCAGGTCGTCTTCGGCTTTCTCGAGCTGAAGACCCACGCGAAAATGTCGCTGGTGGTGCGGCGCGAGGATGGCAGGCTACGCAATTACGTGCATCTCGGCACCGGCAATTACCACCCGGTCACCGCGCGCATCTACACCGACCTGTCCTTCTTCACCACCGATCCGACGATCGCGCGCGATGTCGCGCAATTGTTCAATTTCATCACCGGCTATGCCGAGCCGGCCGAGCAGATGCGGCTGGCCATATCGCCGTTCACGCTGCGCAACCGCATCCTCAAGCATATTTCGGACGAGATCGGCCACGCGCTGGATGGCAGGCCGGCTCGCATCTGGATGAAGATGAATGCGCTGGTCGATCCGATCATCATCGATGCGCTCTACGATGCCAGCCGCGCCGGCGTCGAGATCGATCTCGTCGTGCGCGGCATCTGCTGCCTGAGACCGCAGGTGCCGGGCCTGTCGGAGAACATAAGGGTGAAGTCGATCGTCGGCCGCTTCCTCGAGCACAGCCGCATCTATTGCTTCGGCAACGGCCACGGCCTGCCCTCGGACGGGGCGATCGTCTACATCTCCTCGGCCGATTTGATGCCGCGCAATCTCGACCGCCGGGTCGAGACCATGGTGCCGATCACCAATCCAACTGTGCATGAACAGGTGCTCGGCCAGATCATGCTCGGCAACATCATGGACAACCAGCAAAGTTTCGACGTATTGGCTGACGGAACCTCCCGGCGCGTTGTGCTGGAGGAGGGCGAGGAACCGTTCAACGCGCAGGAATATTTCATGACCAATCCGAGCCTGTCCGGACGGGGCGATGCGTTGAAGTCGCATGCGCCCAAGCGCATCGCGCAGTTCAAGCGCCGCAAGAAACAGAACGCAGCGACGGGCTGATGATTTCAGCGTCCCAGGGCCGGCTTCAGGACCGCCGACCGCTGTCCATCATCGATATCGGGTCGAACTCGATCCGTCTTGTCATCTATGAAGGGCTGGCGCGCTCGCCGACCTTGCTGTTCAACGAAAAGATGCTCGCCGGCCTCGGCCGCGGCATCGTTTCGACCGGAAAGCTCGATCCCGAGGCGGTGACGCGCTCGATGGAAGAGTTCCGCCGTTTCCGCGCGCTCTCCGACCAGGCCGGCGCCGAGCGCATGTATGTGTTGGCGACCGCCGCCGCCCGTGAGGCGGTCAACGGCCCCGACTTCATCCACCGCGCCGAGGATGTACTCAAGACCGAGATCCAGGTGCTGAGCGGCCGCGAGGAAGCCCATTATTCGGCGCTCGGCGTCATCTCCGGTTTCCACCCGGCCAACGGCATCGCCGGCGATCTTGGCGGCGGCAGCCTCGAACTGATCGATATCGACGGCGAGGCGATCGGTGACGGCATCACCCTGCCGTTGGGCGGCTTGCGCCTGCAGGACATGGCGAAGAACTCGCTGACCCAGGCGGCAAAGATCACGCGCGAGCAACTGGCGCGGGCGAAATTGCTGAAGGGCGGACAGGGCAGGGCCTTCTACACGGTCGGCGGCACCTGGCGAAACCTCGCCCGTCTGCACATGGAAATGACCAACTACCCGCTCGGCGTCATGCACCATTACGAGATCGGCATCGAAAGCGCCGCGAGCTTCCTCCGGCAGGTCGCCAAAGCCGAGATCGATAAGGTCAAGGGCATCGAGGGCGTCTCCAAGAACCGCCGCTCGCTGCTGCCCTACGGCGCCATCGTGCTGCAGGAGATCATGGCGGCGATGCAGCCGTCGAAGATCATCGTGTCGGCGCTGGGCGTGCGCGAGGGCTTTCTCTATTCGCTGCTCGACAAGGCCGAACAGAAAGCCGATCCGCTGATCTCGGCGGCGGAAGAGCTTGCCCGCCTGCGCTCGCGATCGGTCGACCACGCGCATGAGCTTGTCGAATGGACCGGTAAGGCCTTCGCTGCCTTCGGCATCGACGAAACCAGGGATGAGGCGCGCTACCGCCACGCCGCCTGCCTGCTTGCCGATATCGGCTGGCGCGCCCATCCCGAATATCGCGGCAAGCAATCGCTCAACATCATCGCCCACGCCTCGTTCATCGGCGTCGACCATCCCGGCCGCGCCTTCCTGGCGCTTGTCAGCCTGTTTCGCCACGAGGGCGTATTCAATGAAGCCGCTCCGGAAATCCGCGGGCTGGCGACACCGCGCTATCTCGAACGCGCCCGGGTATTGGCGGCGCTGTTGCGCGTCGTCTATCTGTTGACCGCGGCAATGCCGGGCGTCATGCCGCGGCTGAAATGGGAAAACCGCGGCAATGGCGTGCTGGCGCTGGTGCTGCCGGCAGCGCTGGCCGATCTTTACGGCGAGCGGCCGGCTGGCCGGCTGGCACAGCTGGCAAGAGTCACCAACCGCCGGCTGGTGCTGGCGGTCGAGGGCGGGCCAAGCATGTCTGTGAAGTGAACGGGCGGTCCAAGGCCGGATTTCGGGACGTGGGGTAAACGCAGAGCGAAAAATTCCATGACCATCCCATCGTCATCTCCGTCCGTAGCTGCAGCCGAAGCGCTCGGCTTCGATCCAGCGATCCACCGCAAGCTGCTTGCCGGGCTCGAGTCCGGCCTGTTGCGCGACCTGCACATCGTTCTCGCTGCCCGCTCCGAGAAGGTCTTCCTGGAGCACTATGCCGAGGGCAGGGACGAAGAATGGGGGCGCCCGATCGGGCAGATCGCCTTTGACGCCGGCACGCTGCACGATCTGCGCTCGGTAACGAAGAGCATCGTCAGCCTGCTTTACGGCGTTGCCCTCGACACGGGACTGGTGCCGCCACCCGATGCGCCGCTCTTCGCGCTGTTTCCCGAATACGCCGATCTCGCCGCCGATCCCGCGCGTGAGAAGATCACGATCGGCCATGCGCTGACGATGACGCTCGGCATGGAGTGGGACGAAAACCGTCCCTATTGCGATCCGCAGAACAGCGAGATCGCGATGGAGAACGCGCCCGATCGTTATCGCTTCATCCTTGAGCGGCCGATCATCGCCGACCCTGGGAGCCGCTGGATCTATTCCGGCGGCAGCGTCGCGCTGGTTGGCGCGATCATTGAAAGAGGCTGCGGCAAATCCCTGCCGGATTTCGCGCGCGAGGCGCTTTTCGCGCCGCTTGGAATCGAGCGCTTTCACTGGTCGGCTGGTGGTGACGGCGTCGCCTCCGCAGCGTCCGGCCTCAGGCTGGCGGCCCCTGATCTTTTGAAGATCGGCCAACTCCTTCTTCGCAAGGGTCTATGGAATGGAGAGAGGATCGCGTCGGAAGGCTGGATAAACGCGTCGTTAACAGCCACAATCTCGACGCCGGACGGCCTTGGTTATGGCCGGTTGTGGTTCACCGGCGACGCGCCGGCGCCAGCATTCGCCGCCCCGAAATCATGGTATGGGGGTTTCGGCAATGGCGGACAGCGGCTCTGGCTGATGCCCGAGGCCGACATCGCCGCCGTGATCTATGCAGGCAAGTACAACGCCCAGGATGCCTGGGTGACGCCGACCCGCGTCTGGCGCGAGATCATTCTGGCCAATTTCCTGAACGCCTGATGATCTGTGCTGACGCCAGTCTTTCAGGTCGCTTCGGCACCGACGCCGATGCCACGCCCGTCGGCCGACCAGGCGCCCGCACCAGCCATTGCCAGCGCCAGAAAACCACCTGCTATGGCAATGTCCTTCATCAGCATCTGTGAATGCAGGAAGGTCAGCGTCGGATCGTCGCCGCCTTGGCTGTAATGACCGATGAAGGCGGTCGCGATGCAGAAGGCGGCGAGCAGCAGCGCCACGATCGGCGTCTTGAAGCCGACGAGGATGAGCAGCCCGGCGATCAGCTCGAACAGCCCCGTGCCCCAGGCAGCGAGTGTTGGCAGCGGCAGTCCGAGGCCGGCGAAATAGCTAGATGTGCCGGCGATGTCGGCAAGCGCATGGAAGCCGGACGGCACGAACAGTGCGGCGAGCAGCAGCCGGGACAGCAAGAGCAGCGCATTGCGGGGCATGATTCACCTCCGTTATCAGCGGCCGTTTTGGCCCAGCGCCCGATCTTAGCAGAGTTCCGGCCAGCAGATCGACCGACGCATTCCGACAACGAAAAAGGGGCACGGAAAATTCCGCGCCCCTTTTTTTCTAGGCAATGCTGGGCCGCTTCAGCCGCGCTTGGCGTCGATCGAATACGCGCCGGCACCCGAGGAGGCGAGCACGAGGAAGCCGCCGGCAATGCCGAGGTTCTTCATGAAATTGATCATCTGCATCTGATCGGCCCAGCCGGTGTGGGCGACCAGCGCGGTGGCGACGGTGAAGATCGCCATCACCCAGCCGACGATCCGGGTCTGGAAGCCGACGAGGATGGCGAGGCCGCCAAGCAGTTCGATGAGCCCAACGACAATGGCGGTCACCATCGGCAGCGGCAGGCCAAGGCTGCCGAAATAGCCGGCCGTACCGGCAATCGCCGTCAGCTTGCCGAAGCCGGAAAGCAGGAAGATGACCGAAAGCAGGATGCGGCCGAGCAGGATCGTGCCCGAGGCGCCGGAGGCGGTGCCGGACCCGGCAAACGAAGTGTTGGTGGACGTGTTGGTGGACATGCGTAACTCTCCAGAAGGGTTTGGCCAAACGACTTGGGATAGCCGTCCAGTTAGCGCATGCCGACTGTTCACCAAAGACGTCAGATTGGTTACGGATTGTTCACCGAGGTAACGTTTTCGCGATCAACTTACCCCGGGTGCGTCATGTCCTCCGGCCGCACCAGCCGCTCATAATCGGCTTCGCTGACCAGCCCGGTCGCCAGCGCTTCCTCGCGCAGCGTCGTGCCGTTCTTGTGCGCCGCCTTGGCGATCTTGGCGGCGTTGTCGTAGCCGATCGTCGGCGCCAGCGCCGTCACCAGCATCAGCGAACGGTCGAGCGCTGCCTTGATGTTGTCTTCGCGGGCCTCGATGCCGACGACGCAATTGTCGGTAAACGACACCGAAGCGTCGGCCAGCAGCTGTACCGATTGCAGGAAACAATAGGCCATCAGCGGATTGTAGACGTTGAGCTCGAAATGGCCTTGGCTGCCGGCGAAGCTGATCGCCGCATTGTTGCCGAACACCTGCACGCAAACCTGTGTCATCGCCTCGCATTGTGTCGGATTGACCTTGCCCGGCATGATCGAAGAGCCCGGTTCGTTTTCCGGCAGCGACAATTCGCCGAGGCCCGAACGCGGGCCGGAGCCAAGCAGGCGGATATCGTTGGCGATCTTGAACAGCGCTGCCGCGCAGGCATTGATGGCGCCGTGCGAGAAGACCATGGAATCATGGGCGGCCAGCGCCTCGAACTTGTTCGGCGCCGTGACGAAATCGATGCCGGTGATCGCGGCGATACGTGCCGCCACCTTTTCGGCAAAACCGACCGGCGCGTTGAGGCCGGTGCCGACCGCGGTGCCGCCCTGTGCCAATTCCTGCAGACCTGGCAGGGTCATCTCGATGCGCTTGATCGACGAGGCGACCTGCGCCGCATAGCCGGAGAACTCCTGGCCGAGCGTCAGCGGCGTCGCGTCCTGGGTGTGGGTGCGGCCGATCTTGACGATGTGGGCGAAAGCCCTGGTCTTGGCCTCGAGTGCCGCATGCAAATGTCTCAGCGCCGGCAGCAGGTCGTGGATGATGCGCTCGGCGCAGGCGATGTGCATGGCCGTCGGATAGGTGTCGTTCGACGACTGGCTCATATTGACGTGGTCGTTTGGGTGCACCGGCTTCTTCGAGCCCATGATGCCGCCCAAAAGCTCGATCGCCCGGTTGGAGATCACCTCATTGGCGTTCATGTTGGACTGGGTGCCCGAGCCGGTCTGCCAGACGACCAGCGGGAAATGCTCGTTGAGCTTGCCGTCGATGACCTCCTGGGAGGCTTCGATGATGGCCTTGCCGATCGCCGGATCGAGTCGCTTCAGCTCCATATTGGCTTCGGCGGCGGCCCGCTTGACGATGCCCAGCGCCCGCACGATCGACGCCGGCTGTTTCTCCCAGCCGATCTTGAAATTGGCAAGTGAACGCTGCGCCTGCGCGCCCCAGTAACGGTCGGCGGCGACCTCGATGGGACCGAACGTGTCGGTTTCGGTTCTGGTCTCTGGCGCGCTCACGAAGTCTCTCCGGGTTGCAAATTTGCAAACGGCGTATCGCGTTGCACAAATGCCTTCAAGCGGAGATTGCGGACGATGGGGATGCAAATCGGTTGAAGCAGCGCCTTTTCCTTCTCGCAAGGGGAGAAGGGAGAGCGCGCGCTCCTCACCCCGCCGTGTACCCTCCATCCACTGCAAAGATGCCGCCGCTGGTCCACGCCGCTTCGTCGCTGGCGAGATAGACCGCGATGCCGGCAAGATCGCTGGTTCGGCCGATGCGGCCGAGCGGGTAGCTGCGCTCGACATAGGCCTTGAGCTCGGCCTGCGCGGCTTCCGGCAGGTTTTCGATCGACCTGCGCCGCATTGCGGTGTCGACCGTGCCGGGCGCGATGGCATTGACCCTTATGCCGCGCGGCCCGAGCTCGAAGGCGAGCGACTTGGTCAGCGAATTGAGCGCGCCCTTCGACAGCGAATAGAGGCTGGACGGCCGCTTCGGGATCATCTTGTGCGCAAAATAGGATGAGATGTTGATGACCGATGCCCCGCCCGGCGCGAGATGCGGCAACAGTCGCTGGGTGAGGAAGAATACAGCCGTGACGTTGAGCGCGAACGACTGCTGGAACTGGTCCTCGCTGACGGTCTCGAACGGCGCCAGGAACGCCACGCCGGCATTGTTGACGAGGATGTCGAGAGGTGGGCCGCACCTGGCATGCTCGACCACGGCGTCGATGCCGGCGCTGGCCGACAGGTCTGCCGACAGCGTTTCGACGCCGTCCCCGAGCTGCTTGCGGGCGGCGTCGAGTTTTTTGCCGTCGCGGCCGACGATCAGCACGTCCGCGCCTTCGCGCAAAAACGCCTCGGCGATTGCCAGCCCGATCCCGTCCGAGCCGCCGGTGACCAGTGCCCGTTTGCCGCCCAGTCTCATCCAACACTCCCGCGCAATGCCGTCTTGTCTGACAAGGAGAGCAGCGCCGTTGGCAACTGTGGTCAAGCCGCCAGCCTATCCTACAGTATGAACTTCGGCTGTCGGGCACGATGGTCTATTCGGCAGCGGCTGCATCGCGCCGAACAGCCAGGCGGGTAGCGACAAACTCCTTGACGTGATGAATGGCCTGTTCACGCGTGACGCTGCCGGGCTGCAGGCCAAGCCGCAACCATAGCCCGTCGATCAGGGCGGTGACGCCGAAGGCGATCTCGTCAGCATCGGGCGCCGGCATCAGACCGCGCAGGCCGGACAGCAGGTTGGAGCGCATGCGCGCATGGATCACCTTCTGGATGCGGGCCAGCTTTTCGTCGCGCGGCACCTCCGCGCAAAGCGAAAGCCAGGCATGGCAGAGGGACGGCTGGAAAAGATGCGGCTCGAAATTGCCTTCGATGATGGCATCTATCCGTTGCATTGGGGTGCGCGCCTGCTTCAGCCGCTCGACCACTGCATGACGCAGCACCAGGTTCGACTCGCGCATGGCGTGCTCGAACAGTTCCCGCTTGCTGTTGAAATAATGCAGCACGATGCCCTTCGACGCGCCGGCCTGTGCCGCCACTTTTTCTATGGTGGCGCCAGCTATGCCTTCGCGCTGAAGCACGGCAAAGGCGGCTTGCCGCAGCTCTTTGCGGCGTATGTCGCTGAGGCGCTTGAGTTTCACGGGCCGGATCCATGCATCGAAAACCGACGTTGACATTTTCGTCCGCCGAGATCAAGAATTGACCGGTGGGACAATATAAGGACCGAATGGTCAACACCGTTGGTGAAATGAGGAGAACCGAAATGCTTCGTAGCCTTGGAATAGGCGCCTCGCTCTGGGTCCTGCTGGCGACCCAGCCGGTCTTTGCGGCTGAACCTGAACAATGCAAGGTCGTGCGCATGGCCGAGCCTGGATGGAACGACCTTGCCTTCACCACCGGCGTCACCAGCGTCTTGCTCGATGCGCTCGGCTACAAACCGGCAAGCTCGCTTCTGGGCATCAACGTCATCTATGAATCCTTGAAGAACAATGATTTGGACGTGTTCCTTGGCTATTGGGATCCGGCGATGATCACCTATTACGAGCCCTATAAGAAGGACGGCTCGGTAGACGATGTGCGCGTCAATCTCGTCGGCGCCAAATACACCTTTGCCGTGCCGACTTACGTCTGGGAGGCCGGCGTCAAGGATTTTGCCGACCTGCAAAAGTTCGCCGACAAGTTCGGCAGGAAGATGTATGGCATCGAGCCGGGCTCGAACCAGCTGATGATGGACGCCATCGCCGATAAGTCGCTGGGCCTCGATGGCTGGCAGGTCGTCGAATCGAGTGAAGCCGGCATGCTTTCCGAGGTCGGCTACGAGATCAAGGAAAAGCGCTTCATCGTCTTCCAGGGTTGGGCGCCGCATCCAATGAACACGATGTACGACTTCAAATATCTGAGCGGCGGCGACAAGTTCTATGGCCCGAACTTCGGCGCCGCGACGGTGACGACGCAGGTGCGCAAGGGCTATCTGCAGCAATGCCCGAATGTCGGGCAGTTGCTGAAGAACCTCGCCTTCGACATCGATTTCGAAAATCTCGGCATGGGCTATCTCATCAATGACGGCCTGAAGCCTGAGGAAGCCGGCCTGAAGGCCATCAAAGGGAATCCGGATAGGCTCGGCGCCTGGCTTGCCGGTGTCACCACATTCGATGGCAAGCCCGCGCTCGACGCGGTCAAGCAGCAGCTCGGCCTTTGATATCGGTCGATCAGGCTGGCTGGAACGGCCGCAAGCGCAAGGTCGGTGCCGGCTGCACTGAAACGGCCTGCGTCGAAATCGCCGGGCAGGAGCCCGCGCTGGTGCTGGTGCACGGCTTCTCCGACACGAGCCGCAGCTTCTCCTTGCTGGCGCCGCATCTCGCCGGGCGCCGGCTTATCATCCCAGACCTGCGCGGGCATGGCGCCTCGCCGGCCGGGACACGCGGCTTCGCGTCAGCGGATTTCGCGGAAGATGTGGTGAGTTTGATCGAGCGGTTGCGCCTCGAGCGGCCGGTTCTGGTCGGGCATTCCTTGGGCAGTATGGTGGCGATCGAGGCAGCAGCGCGCTATCCCGAGATGATTGGCGGCCTGGTGCTGATGGCCGGAACGGTGCGGCCGCAGATCGGTGAGGATCACCCGATGACCATTGGTGTGCGGGCACTTCGAGACCCGATATCGCCGGCCGATCCGTTCTATGACTATTGGCATGCCTGCGAGGCCGAGGTTCCAGCGGACTTCCTGACCATGGTTGCAAAGGAGGCGTCAGCCATGCCGGCGGCACTTTGGCGAGCAATCCTGGAGCAGGTTCGGCGCGTCGATCTTACCGACAAGGCGCGTACGCTGCGCCTGCCGGCGCTTGTCATTGCTGGCGGGCGCGACCTGCTCTTCGACGAAACGCACCAACAGCGGCTCCTCGAAGAAATCCCTGCCGCGGAGTTCGTGGGCGCGGCGCGGTGCGGGCATAACCCGCACTGGGAGGATCCGGCATTGGTCGCGGCAGCCATCGCCCGATATTTCAAGGTCCGGAGTAAAGCTGGATCCCAGTCGACGGCCGACGCGACCGGCAGTCCGGGCTGAGAGCAGTCATGAACCTTTCCGAATATGTGGCGTTGGATGCCGTCGCCCTGGCCGGGCACGTTCGTTCGGGCGAACTGTCCGTTGTCGAGGTCGTCGAGGCGGCTATCGAAGCAATCCAAAGCATCAATCCCGCCATCAATGCCGTGACACTGATCGATGCGGACCGGGCGCTTTCCGCGGCGGCAAGCTGCAACCGGCACGCCGCACTCGCCGGCATTCCTTTCCTGGTCAAGGACACCGGCGTGAATGTGCGGGAGTGGCCGACGACGCACTCGTCGCTCTACTTCAAGGATGCCGCGCCGAAACCCGACAGCGAGATCGTCCGGCGATGGCGGGCCGCCGGTCTGATCTTGCTGGGCAAGACAAACACGCCTGAATTCGCCAATGACTTCGTCACCGAACCCAGCTTTCGCGGCCCCACCTTGAACCCTTGGGATCTTTCGCTGACGGCGGGCGGCTCAAGCGGTGGAGCTGCTGCCGCGGTGGCAAGCGGCATGGTGGCGGTCGCCCACGGTTCCGATATCGGCGGCTCGATCCGGGTGCCGGCTGCCTGTTGCGGCGTGTTCGGCATGAAGCCGTCGCGCGGACTCACGCCTGTCGGCCCCTGTCGAGGTCAGGTCGGCGCCGGGCTCTACGCCGACAACGTCCTGTCCCGCACCGTTCGCGACAGCGCCGCCATGCTGGACATAACTGCCGGTCCAGAACAAGGAGCGCCTTACTCCGTGTCAAAATCGGTGCCGTCCTACCTGGACTGGCTGTCTTCGCCCGGCGAGCATCTGCGCGTCGCGTGCCTGGCGCACCGGCCGGATGGCGCGCCGGTCGCGCCCGAGATCGAGGAAAAATTACGTCAAGCCATGGTCCTCCTCGAGGATATGGGGCACGAGGTCACACAGGCGCGTTTCCCGCGGGAAGGCAGCGCCGAAGCGGACTGGAGCATCTTCTGGATGTCGGAGGTCGCGCGGCTGGTTGACGAGCGCGCCGACGAGATCGGGCGGATGCCGGGGGCCGGCGAAATCGAAAGCCTCAGTCGTCACGCGCTCGACTGTTTTCGACGGTCCTCGGCCGCCGACTATCTCAGGGCGCAGGACCATGTGCACAGCGCTTCGCTGGCGATGGCGAGGGCGTTCGATGCGTTCGACCTGATCATGACGCCGACCACGGCCGGCCTGCCGCCCCGGCTTGGCGCCATCCATGGCGATGGTGCTCTCTTTGATTACGAGGCTTGGGCGAGCCGGGCTTACGGCTTTGCGCCTTTCACGGAAATCTTCAACGTCACCGGCCAACCGGCCGCCAGCCTGCCGCTGTTCCAGTCGAAAGGCGGCCTGCCGATTGGCATCCAGCTCATTGGCCGCAAGAACGAGGATCACCGTCTGCTGCGCGTTTCCCTTGACCTGGAGCAGGCAACCGCATGGACGGCGCGTTACCAGGCGATCCATGCCAGACACTTTCAGGCATGAACCAGGAGGCTCCGGCGACGTAGGAGGCGTCGACGATGTTGGTTCATACCGAAATTGGGTGCTGCCCGAGCAGCGATCGCGCCATCGGCAACAGACGCAAAACCTCCGCGGGCCTGGCGAATTCCCGTTGTACGGTCTGCTGAAGCGCCTGCCAGTCTGGGGAGGCGGCCAAGGCCGCCTCGTGGCGGGTATGCGCCTCGGCGCTGTCGAAACCCGTGACGCTGATGAAGACGTTTTCGCTGGCCCGCACCGGCAGCCGCGGAAAGCTGTTTTCGGCATGCTCGGTGACGAAGGCGGCGAGCGGTTGTCCGCCAAGTGCGGCAAGAACCGGAAGAGCCCCGGTCTGGAAATCCCTGGCGAAGCCGGCTTCGAGGCCCGGTCGCAAATGATGAATCCTGATGACAACAATTGCCTGCAAAGCACTGCTTGTGCTTGGTTCTTCGAGATCCGTCTGGGGTACTCGTTGCGATCCCGAGAGGTCGAAGCCGGCGCCCGGCCAAGCCGGTTTCAGCAGCAGCACGTCGTCGGAATCGATCATCGTGGCGTTGGCGGCGTTGCGCCAGGCCGCCCAGACCGGCCCGTCATAGAAGGCGGCCAGCGCATGCTTCCGCGCGATCATGCCGTCGAAGCCGCGCAACCAGACGAACATATCTGGCCGGTCGAGGTCGCGGAACTGGCCGATGATGGTCATCCCCGCGGTTTCCTGGCCCTCGATCAAATGATTGTCGAAGATGCCGATCAGCGTCTCGCGTCGGCCAGGTTTCAGCGTGTATTGCCGAAGTTCGACGACGGGCGAGGCGAGCAGATCGGATTTAGGCGCGGCATTCAAAGGCAGGTTCATCGCTCGATCTCAAAAACAGGACAGTCATCCTGTTTTATAAAACAGACCGGTTGTCCTGTTTTGTCAATCTGCTATCGTGTGGAAATGTCAGCAGAGACCACAGCCCGCCCAAAGGCGCGGGCTAAAAAACGCACCAATGACCCCGAAGGCATGCGCAAAAAGGTGCTCGATGTCGCCGAAGAGGCGTTTCAGGCACGCGGCTATCACGCCTCCAGCATGGGCGACTTGATGGCGACGGCGGGCGTCACCGGCGGCGCGCTGCACCACCATTTCGCGACCAAGAAGGCGCTGGCGCTAGCAGTCATCGAAGAGCGGGTCGCCGCCGCCGTCGAGGAGACCTGGATCGCGCCAGTGCGGAGGGCCGGCTCGGCGCGGGAGGGCGTGCGCGCCGTGTTCGCGGCCGTCGCGGCGGAGCTGGAGCAGCAGGGATTCGTGCGCGGCTGCCCGCTCAACAATCTGGCGCACGAACTGTCGCTTGCCGATCCGGATTTCCGCATTGCCCTTGCCGACATTTTTTCGGCCTGGCGTCAGGCGATTGCCGACAAGATCAGGGCCGACCAGCAGGCGGGCCGGGAGCAGGGCACCGATCCGCAGCGCTTCGCAGCGCTCGCCGTCGCCACCTATTCCGGCGCCATGTCGATGGCCAAGACCGCACAGGACACAAGAGTGCTGCGCGACTGCCTGATGGCCTTGGAACAGGGAGTCACGAGGCGACGTCGCAGGATACTCCACAAAGCCCCTTGACGGGACAGAGGCGCCGCCGTCGCTCACTATGACCGAGGTGGGGAGGCCGAGCTCTTAATTCGGCAGCGGCTTGATCAGCTCGTAGCCGACCACGCTTTCGGCGCTGGTGCCCTCGTCATAGCGCCTGGCCACAACTGCCTGCAAGTCGGGTGCGTAAAGCGCGGTAAACTCGTCCTGCGTCTCGCCGGCCTCGCTCCTGATCGTCTGCTTGACCGCGAGCACGGAGTATTTGCATTCACCCAGGCTGAACGTCTCCTTGCCCTTGACGTTGATCTCCAGCGTCTCGGTGCCCTTCGGCGGCTTGTTCGGTGCGAGGCGGGCAAACACGATCTTGTTCTTAGCCCCCGCCTTCAGCGGGAACACCTTCCTGAGATCGGAAAACGGGATCATCGCCAGCTGCCCCGTGCTGCTGTCGCGAAACACCTCGATCAGTCCGCCGAACAGGTACTGCGACTGCGGCGATTGCGACTGGTATTTGTTGGCAACGGCCACCATTCCGCCCGCTGCCGGTCGAAATTCGCTGTGGATGCCAGGCCTTTCGAGAATGAAGCCGGCCTTGGCCGATTTGACGTCGATGCACTCGGCGCCATGCGCTGCGCTCGTCACCGCCAGAATGGCCATTGTCATGCCGATGGATGCAGTTTTCATGCCGTCCTCCTCTGCCCGCGCAAGTTGAATGCCGAAAGCAATGCCAGACCTGGGAGAACGTGTCGACATACTTTGCGAGCAACTGGACTGCCGATCCGCGTCGTGCTGAATTTTAGCGCATGATGCATCGCATTCCCGCCCTACCGGTTTCTCGGCGCAGCTTCCTGATGCAGGCAGCGGCCGTTGCCGCGGCCGGCGCCGTTTCGCGCCCGGCCTTCGGCCAGACCGGGCAGCGCATCCCGCCGATCGACGCCACCTTCCTGTTTATCGCTGATGTCCATGCCTGCCGAATGGCGAACGGATTGAGCCCGCATTGCGAGCAGGAGGGCAAGACCGACGCTGCCTTGCTGCGCAACGTCGCCGCACTCAACGGCGTCGGTGACAGACAATGGCCGGCTGAAATCGAAGGCGTTGCCACCGGCCTGCGCTCGACGGGCAACATCGGCACGCCGCTCGGCCTCGTCGTCGGCGGCGACATCACCGATGACGGCGGCGGCCAGATCACCCAGCCCAGCGAGGGCACGCAGCTGCTTCAGTTCAGCCAGCGCTACCAGCAGGGCGTCGGCCCCGACCGTGTGCACATGCCCGTCTATGTCGGCCTCGGCAACCACGACCTCGACCAGAACGGCCCGCGCTCGCATGTCGACTGGTACCGCCGCGAAATGCGCGACTATGTCGAGGTCAACCACCGCCCCGGCGTGTTCTTCAAGCCGCCTGCGCCGGCGACCGACTACGACGTCGAGACCGACTGCTATTCATGGGATTGGGGCGGTCTGCATCTTGTCCAGACGCACCGTTTTGCCGGCGATACCGGCCACGGCGCCGCCAACAGCCTGCCATGGCTGAAGCAGGATCTGGCGACCTATGCCGGCGACGGCCGCCCGGTCATCCTGTTCCAGCATTATGGCTGGGATACTTTTTCGATCGAAAGATGGGACGCCGCCGAGAGAACCTTCGACGACAGCGGCACGGGTCCGCCGCATTGGTGGAGCGAAGTCGACAGGCAGGCGCTGCTGGCCGTGCTGAAAGGCTACAATGTCGTCGGCATCTTCCATGGCCACCAGCACGCAACGCCGATGATCTACCGCCGTGACGGGCTCGACTTGTTCAAACCGAAGGCCGCCTTCATGGGCGGCTTTGCCTTGGCGCGGGTGACCGGAAACAGCATGGATGTGGTGCTGGGCGAAGCCGCCGGAAATCATGGCGAGGTCACCTTCACCAATGCATACAGCAAAAGCCTGACTTTCTTACGGTAAGAGAGGGCGCAAAAAAGGCGGCCGAGCCGCCTTTTTCCTGGTTCGCGAAGGGGGCCAGTGTCAAAGCGCCTTCTTCACCTTGTCCTTCACGTCGCCGTAAGCCTTCTGCATCTTGCCGGTCGCCTTGTCGACGTCGCCTTCGGCCTCGGTGCGCCTGTTGCCGGTGGCCTTGCCGGCGGCCTGCTTGACCGAGCCCTTGGCTTGCTTGGCGACGCCTGCCACCTGATCCTTGTTCACCATCGCGCATCTCCTGGAGTTCGGGAGTTTTATTTGCGAGGCAAACGGTCAGGCACCGCTTCGGTTCCATGCATCGCCGGACAACCGGTTGCACCCGGCGCGGTAATGCGGCTAGGCTCTGCCCGGGGGGATTTCGATGCGTTTTCGCCTTGCCTGTGCCGTTGCGACGTCCATGCTTTTGGCAGGCTGCGTCGCCGATGATGTCGGGCCGATCAACGTCTTTACGCCCGAAGCCGGCAGGCCGTCGCCGGCTTTCATTCCAGATCCGGGCGACGACGGCTCGACTGTGCTCGGCCTCGCCTTCTCCGGTGGCGGCACCCGGGCCGCGGCCTTCTCCTACGGCGTTCTGCGGGCGCTGGACGACATCGTCATCGACGAGCAGCCGCGGCGGCGCACGCTGGTCGATGACATCAGGATGATTTCCGGTGCATCAGGCGGCGCGGTGACTGCCGCCTATTTCGGCTACAAGGGCGAGGACGGCTACCGCGACTTTCGCGAACGGTTCCTGATCCAGAATGCTGAGGCCGACCTTCGAACAAGGCTGTCGCCGTTCAACCTTGTCCGCGCCTACTATGGCGGCGTCAATGACCGCAGCGGTTTTGCCAAATGGCTGAACGACAATCTCTTCGACGATGCGACATTCGAGGCGTTCGCCAAGCCGGACCGGCCCATCATCTGGATCAACGCGTCCGATATCTATAACCGCACGCCATTTCTGTTCAGCTACGACACTTTCGCGGCGCTTTGTAGCGATCTCGACAAGATGCGGTTGGCTGATGCGGTCGCGGCTTCCGCTGCCGTGCCGGTGGTCTTCGCGCCGATCGTGGTTTCCGCCACCAGCCCGGATTGCGGCTACCCAGGCCGCAATGGTTGAGCCGGGCACTGGCCGATCACAATGCCTCGATCAGGCTCAAGGCCTATGCCAGCGCGCTCGATTCCTATCAAAACGCCGATCCCCTCGACTATGTGAAATTGCTGGACGGTGGTCTGACCGATAATCTCGGCGTCACCGGCTTTACCCTGGAGCGCTCCGCCGCCGGCACCCCCTATGGTCCGCTGTCGCCGGCCGCCGCTGTCCGGTTGAGGACGCTGCTTTTCATCGTTGCCGACGCCGGCGCCGACAACGACGTGAGCTGGGCCAAGTCTATCCACGGACCGCGGCTTAGCGAGTTGCTCGACGCCGTGACGAGCACCACCATGGCGGCCGCGGTGCGCGACGAAGCCGACGCACTGAAGCTGGCCGTCTCGCAATGGCGCGGTGAATTGGTCCGCTACCGCTGTGCTTTGCCGACCTCGACCGTGGCTGCCTATCGCGGCTCGACTGCCGGCTGGGATTGCCGCGATGTTGAACTCGTGGTCCAATATCTGTCCTTTGCCGACCTCGACCAGGCGACACAGGCCAAGCTGAACGCTGTCCCGACGCGGCTGAAATTGCCGGTCGATCAGGTCGACCTCACCATCGCGGCCGGTCGCGAGGCGCTGCTGGTCAATACGGATATCACCAAGGCGGTCGCCGCCATCCGCGCTCGCGCCGGCGTCACGCCGGGGGCACAATTGGCCGCGGCACAAGCAAACTGAGCCGCTGGGCTCGACACGGAGAGACCATCTTGGCTGAATTCACGCTCTTCATCGGCAACAAATGCTTCTCGTCCTGGTCACTGAGGCCATGGCTGGCGATGAAGCATCTGGAGATACCGTTCGAGGAAGGTTTTGTGCGCCTGCGCACGCCCGAGACCGCCGCCAATCTGGCCAGGATATCGCCGACCGGCCAGGTGCCGGTGCTGAACCATCGGCTGCCGAATGGCGAGATCCGGATCGTCTGGGAAACCCTTGCCATCCTTGAATATCTTGCCGACCTGTTTCCCGACAAGAAGCTCTGGCCGGCCGATATCGGCGCTCGCGCGCACGCCCGCTCGGCGGCGACAGAGATGCATTCCGGCTTTCGCGAGGTCCGCTATGGCTGGCCGATGAATTTGCGCCGGCCAAAAGGCCACAAGCCGCTCGACGCCGAAGGTGAGGCGCAACGGGCGCGCATCGAGGATCTGTGGCGGCAATGCCGGGAAAAATACGGCAAAGGCGGGCCGTTCCTGTTTGGCCATTTCACCGCGGCCGACGCCATGTACGCGCCGGTCGTCACCCGCTTCGACACCTATGGCGGCACGCTGGCGCCCGACACCCGCGCCTATGTCGATGCCGTGCTTTCGATGCCGGCGATGCGCCACTGGTATGCGGAGGCGGCGAAGGAACCATGGCCGGAGCCCGGCCCCGACGAATGAGCCGAGCAACCGACGAGCTGGTCTTCCACTTCGCGGCCCGCGGCCTATCTGAAGATCGGGCAGGGGCTTTGGAGACTTCACAATGACAGCTGTTTCTTCCGCACTGGCCGGCAAGGTCGCTCTTGTCACCGGCGCCTCGTCGGGCATCGGCGAGGCAACCGCTGTGGCGCTGGCGGCCGCCGGGGCAAAGGTGGCGATTGCCGCCCGCCGCGCCGATCGCCTCGAAGCGCTGGCCGCGCGTATCGAAAAGGCCGGCGGCACGGCACTCCGTATCGCGGCCGACGTCACCAGCAACGACGATGTCACCGCCATCGTCGACAAGGTTGTCGCCGAATGGGGCCGCCTCGACATCCTCGTCAACAATGCCGGGGTGATGCTTCTGTCGCCGGCCGCCGAGGCGGTGCTCGATGACTGGCGCCGCATGGTCGAGCTCAACCTGCTGGCGCTGATGGGTGTCACCAAAGCGGCGCTGCCGCATCTCAGGGCCGCCAAGGGTCACATCGTCAATGTCTCGTCGGTCGCCGGCCGCGTCGCCAATCCCGGCGCCAGCGGCTATGCCGCAACCAAGTTCGGCGTCGTCGGCTTTTCCGAATCGCTGCGCCGCGAAGTCTACTCCGACAAGGTTCGCGTCACCGTCATCGAACCCGGCCTGGTGCGCACCGAGCTCGGCGACCATATCACCAATCCGGCGGCGAAGACTGGGCTCGACCAGCGGCTCGCCGCCATGGAGGCGCTGGCCGCCGAGGACATCGCCGCGGCCATTCTCTACGCCGTGAGCCAGCCGGCGCACGTCAACGTCAACGAGATCGTCATCCGCCCGACCGACCAGGAACGGTGAATGACGTCGGATCGTTTCGTTAGACTTCGAATCCCGCCCGCAGGAAATCGCCACACTCCTCGACCAGCCGGGACGGGTCCCTCGCAAGGTAGACGCCGAAATCCGCCATCGGCGCCGGCGGCAGGTTGAAGCGTCCGTTGAGGCTTTGGCAGTCGGGCGGCAGTCCTTCCTGCAGCAGAAGGCCGATGCCAAGCCCGGCCCTCAGCGCCGAGATCAGCGTCGCGAAAGTCGACACGCGGCAGCCGATCTTCCAGCCGAGCCCGGCCTCGGCGAGCGAGGCCAGCATTCTGTCCTGCCAGGAGCAGGCGCCTTCGAAGATGACCAGCGGAAGCTCGACCTCGTCATCGATCTCGATCATGCGGCTTGCCGCCCAGACCAGCTGTCGTGACAGATGACCTCGCGGCGCCTTTGTGAAGCGCGCCGGATCGGCCATGACGATGTCGCATTTTCCTTCGCCCAGCGACTTGCTGAGATCGGCGCTGCTGGCCGATGTCAGCTCGATCTCCACGGAAGGATGCCGGCGGCGGAAGTCGGCAATGATCAGCGGCAGCCGTGTCACCGCCAAATCCTCGATGATGCCCAGCCGGACACGGCCGACCAGCCTGCGGCCTTCTATCTCGCGCCTGGCATCGTCGCCGATCGCGATGGCCTTGCGGGCGAAGGCGAGCAGGATCTCGCCGGCCTCGGTCAGCGTCACGCCGCGCGGCGAACGGCGCAGCAGCTCGGCGCCGACTTCACCCTCGAGGCGCTGAAGCTGCATGCTCACCGCCGCCTGGGTGCGGGCAAGTCGATCGGCCGCCCGGCTCACCGTTCCCGTATCGGCCACGGTGACGAAGGCACGCAGCAGCCTGACGTCGATATCTCCAGTCATAAGAATTCCTGATAGCTGTGTCAGCACTATCAGGCTATCCGAAAGCCCGATCTGAATTCAAGGTCCGCTCGCACGAACGAAAACAGGAGCAGCCACCTTGTCCTACAGAAGAAGATTTGAGGAGTTCGGTGTCGCCTGGCCGTCGCTCGAGCGGCCTGCTTTGCCGTTCTCGCCGACGGTTCGGGTCGCCGACATCGTCTATGTCTCCGGTCAGATTCCCGAGATCGCGCAGGAGATCGCCGCGATCGGCCAGGTCGGCAGAGAGATCGATCTGGCTGCTGCGCAGAACGCCGCCCGGCTCTGCGCGGCCAACATCGTCTATTGGCTGGACAAGGAACTGGACGGCAATCTTGACCGTGTCGTGAAATTCGCCAAGCTGACCGTCTATGTGAATGCGACGGCCGGCTTTTCGGCCTATTCGGAGGTCGGCAACGGAGCATCCGAATTTCTGCTCCATGTTTTCGGCGAGCGTGGCGAGCACGCCCGCTGCTCGCTCGGCATGGCCGGCTTGCCGGCCAATGTTCCGGTCGAAGCCGACGCTATCGTGCATGTCCGCTAGGGAAGTCGCTCGAAATAGCCAGTGAAACCAGCAGGAGGCTTGGCTTGATGGATGCAAATCTTGAGGGGCGGAGGGCGCTTGTTCTCGGCGGAGGCAAGGGCCTCGGTTTCGGCGTTGCCGAAGCGCTCGCGGCGAAAGGCGCCGAGATCATCCTGGTCGGACGAGGGGAGGCGACCCTGGATGTGGCGCGGCGCGCGATCGAGGCCGCCGGCCACATCTGCTCGACCTTCAGCGCCGACCTCTCCGACCACGACAGCGTCTCCCGGCTGATCCATGCCGTCGAGGACGAGCATCAGCGGATCGACATCGTCCTGCTCAATGGCGGCGGCCCGCCGCCCTTCGCGGCCAGCGTCTTCGATGCGAGCGTCTGGGAGAAGCAGTTCACCAGCATGGTGCTGAGCCAGATGCGCGTTGCCATTTCTTTCCTGCCAGGCATGCGGGCGCGGCGCTGGGGACGCATCATCGCCGTTTCCTCGACTTCCGTCCGCGAGCCGATCCCCGGCCTTACCGCCTCGAATGCGCTGCGTGCGTCGCTCGCCGGGTGGGCCAAGACGCTGGCCGGCGAAGTGGCGGCGGACGGCGTTACCGTCAACCTGTTGCTGCCTGGCCGTTTTGCGACGGACCGGACCAAACAGTTCGACGCCATGGACGCCGCCGACAGGGGTGTCGACGCTGCCGTGATCGCCGCCGAGAGTCAGGCCGATATCCCGGCAAAGCGCTACGGCACTCCCGCCGAATTCGGTGCGGTTGCAGCATTCCTGGCCAGCGACGCCGCCGCCTATATTACCGGCGTGGCTTTGCCGGTGGATGGCGGGCTCAGTCGCGGCATGGTGTGAGGAGCAGGGGGCGGCGGCGCGAATGGTCGCATCACACAGGAACGCCCCTCGTGCCTTTTATCTGCGCGGGGGGCGTCCTGGTGATCGTCCGCCTTTTCTCAAGATCGCTCTTTCGAGAACGGCGTTCGACACCGAAAAAATGCTCCGGCGCCAAAATGGTTCCCGGCTAAGTGGTTTTTTCGGCGGGCAATAGCCCGGTTTTCGCTGTCGTATTTGCCGCCGCCGCGCATCTCCACGAGTGTTGCAAATCAAAAAAATTGACACAGCGCGCAAAGAAGTCTACAAGAATTTTGTCGATGTTTGTTTGACCGACTTTTGTTATCCGCGTGCCGAGGCGCGCCTTTGACGAACTTCCCCATCAAAATCGAGACAAACGTTGTTGTGCATCCGCATGACGGCGAACGAATATTTGCCATGGAAAGGGTTCGTTATGAGCACAGGCACAGTTAAATGGTTCAACGCCACCAAGGGTTTTGGTTTTATTCAGCCTGACGACGGTTCTGCCGACGTTTTTGTCCACATCTCAGCCGTCGAGCGCGCCGGAATGCGCGACATCGTCGAGGGCCAGAAGCTTGGCTACGAGATGGTCCGCGACAACAAGTCGGGCAAGATGTCCGCCGACCAGTTGAAGGCGGCCTAAAACGGAATTCAGCCTCACCGGTGACCACGGATGTACTGGCACCGGTGAATGGCAATTCCAGCGCATGGTCGCGGGGAGGTTAAGCCCCCGCTCATGCGCATGAGAAGAACGTTTCTTTGCGCGTCTCTCGGGATGCGCGGGCGCTCTCATGGAAGGTCAGGCGGTGCCTGGCCTTTTTCATTTTTGCGCTTCGACCGCCGAAAGAGCGCTGCTCGACGGCCCGGACGTGCTAAGAGGCTGTTTCGAAATTCGCTCTGACGGCCATCAGACGGCCGTCAGAGCAGAATTTCCAAACGGTCTCTGAGGACGTTCCAGCAATTTGAAACCGGCTGCCGTATTGCTTTGTGCGGGATCCTGGCCGAAAGACCAATCTCGCCACTTTTCGGCGGCGCGCTCCGAACCGGGAGAAAGACCTTGACCGCAACTTCAAAAAGACCCCGCGACCAGGCCGAATCCATTTTTAGCAAGACGCGGACCCAGTCGATGTCGCTCGACCGCATCAATTCCGAACGGGATGCCGTCAGCCAGGCGCGCGAAGCCAAGACCGCGCGGCTGCGCGAACTGCGCCTGGAAAAGGAAGCCGATGACATGGCGGCAGCGGTTGCGCTCGCGGCCTCGCCGAAACGCGCGGGCAAACGCTGATGGCCACCAAACGCGTGCCTCAAAAGGCGATCGCCGCCGATTCGACCATCGCCGATGTCGTGGGTGAGCTCGACAAGCCGGTCGAATATGTCCGGCGCGTGCTCGAAAAGCTCGAGCGCTGCCGGCGTGTCCACGGCGATGCCCAGGTGCGGCTCGGCGTGCGCGGCCGTGCCGAATGCCCCAATTATCTGATCGAATACGTCCGGGAAAACGCCAAGACGCACGAGCGCGTGACCTATCAGGACGCCGCCTACAGCGGCAGCACGCATCGCGAGCTGGCGCCCCGGCACATCGAGGAAGCCAGGAACTGGTCGCCCGAAGAAATGAACATCACGGCCGTTTCGGCGCTCATCGGCCGCCTTCGCAATCCGAATGCGCCATCATCGCGTTTCTCTGACGAGGATTGATATGGCAATCAAGTTTTCCGCCAAGGGCCAGCCGGCCGCGCCTACTGCCGCCGTGAAGCCGGCCAAGCCGGCCGCCGCACCAAAAACCGGTGAAGCCGCCGAAGCGGGTACCGATCTGTTCAGGTCGCCGGCCGAAGCACCGCCGCGCAAGCCGAAGAAGAAATAGCACCCTTGCAGCAAAATGCCGGCCGGAAATCTGCGCCAAGGCTGCTTGCCCTGGCGGTCGCAGAGGATTTTTTGTCGCCACAAGAGGGCGCCGATCCGGTTGCCTTCGATTGCCAGACCTGTGGCGCCTGCTGCGCCTACTCGTCAAGATGGCCGCGCTTTTCAACCGAGGATGACGCGCAGCTCGACCTTATCCCGCAAAAATACGTGGCTGCCGATGAAGCCGGCATGCGCTGCGACGGCGCGCGCTGTTCGGCACTGTGCGGCGAGGTCGGCAAGTCGACCGCCTGCGGCATCTACGAGATCCGTCCCGACGTCTGCCGCGCCTGCATGCCGGGCGATGACGACTGCCTGATGGCGCGCCTGGCTCACGGACTGCCGGTGGTATAGTGACGGCCCTCGGGCAGTTTTGAAATTCGTCAGTCAGATGATCGAAAGTCGCTGCGGTAGAGGCCGGGCGATCGTCCGGTCAACCGTTTGAATGCCTGCGAGAACGACGGCACCGATTCATATCCGACGGCGCGCCCGATCTCGCCAATGTTCTGGTTCGTTTCTCGCAGAGCCTTGGCGGCAAGGTTCATCCGCCATCGAGTCACATAGGACAGCGGCGGCTGTCCCACGAGTTGAGCGAAGCGACGCGCGAAGGTGGCCCGGGACTGTGCCGCGCCGCTGGCAAGGGAAGCGATAGTCCAGGGACCATCCGGCCGCTCGTGGATCAGGCGCAAAGCCTGCGCAATGCCTTTATCGCGTAAGGCGCCAAACCATCCGCCTGTTCCGAGAGGCTGATGTTCTATCCAGGCACGCAATAAGAAGATCAACGTGCTGTCGAGAAGATGTGGGGCGACAATGTCGTGACCGCCGAGATTGCTTTTTGCTTCGACCTGCAGAAGTTCCAGGGCAAGCCGCAGCGGCTCGCTGGTGTCGATCTGATTTCGGGTCAAATGGATCAGCGGTGGAAGCAGCGAAACCATCGGATATGGTCCGACGCCGTCGAGTGAATATCTCGCACAAAGAAGAGTTGTCGCGCCGCTCTCGCTTTTCGGTTCCAGTCCGCTCCGATTTGCGGAAAGGACGGCGGATATCGATGCCGTCGGTGCATCCGCCGGATTGCAAAGGGCATGCCCGATACCGCTCGCGACAAGGATGACGTCTCCCTCGCCTAAGCGGATCGGCTCCTTTTCACCGGCTAGCCGCAGCCAGCATTCGCCGTTCTGTATGACGTGGATGGCGGCATTCCTTATCGGATCGACCGAAATACCCCATGGCCGATGCAGGGTCGCGCTGCCGATCATGGCGCTGCCAAATCTCAGCGAAGCAAGAACTTCGGACAAGGCGTCCATGAAAACCATCCTCCGATGATGAATCGGACGACGATATTAGACGATTGGATAAGAATCTAGGCGAATAGCGTATCGACCATCTCACAAGCGTGGCTGATTATGTTGGCAATGTTGGCCTGTGGACGCTCCTGTCCACAACAGGCGGAAGCAGCCACCTCACGGAGCAAAAACATGCGTGACGAACCATCAAATCCAGTTACAGCCAAGGTCCATAATTCGCTCGAGACCAACAAGACGATCGTCCTGGACTTCATCGACAAAGCGGTAAACCAGGGCAACATCGAAGCTGCTTCGATGCATTTTGGCGAACGCTACATCCAACACAATCCGAACATTGCGGATGGTGCGGACGGCTTCAAAGCCTATCTGCAGCAGCTCAAACAGTCATTTCCCCTCGTGAGGGGAGAGGTGAAGCGGATTTTTGCCGAAGGGGATTTCGTCATCGTGCACATGCACGCAAAACGCGAACCCGAAGAGGAGGGCTTGGCCATCGTCGACATTTTCAGGCTGAACGAAAGTAAGCTCGTCGAACACTGGGAAGTTCGGCAGCCCATCGCGGATAGCAAGCTGCACGCCAATAGTATGATCTGAATGCGGACAGGCTCTCAGGCTGGCTTGTGCCCGCACGTTTCGCTGATTACGCTGCCAGCGGCAGGGCCAGCACCGGGAGACCATCTGTGAGCATCGAATTCCTGTTGACGTCGCTGATTGTCGTGGCTTCGCCCGGCACTGGCGTTCTCTATACGCTGAGCGCCGGGCTTTCGCGTGGTGCGCGCGCCAGCGTCATTGCTGCTTTCGGCTGCACGCTCGGCATCATTCCGCACATGGCGGCCGCCATCACCGGCCTCGCGGCTCTGCTGCACACCAGCGCCGTCGCCTTCGAGACGCTGAAATATCTCGGCGTCGCCTACCTGCTCTACATGGCCTGGAACACGCTGAAGGAGAAGGGCGGCCTGAGCGTCGACGAAAATGTCGCGCCGCGCTCGGCCGGCAAAGTGATCACTTCGGGCATCCTCATCAACATCCTCAATCCGAAGCTGTCGATCTTCTTCTTTGCCTTCCTGCCGCAATTCGTCAGCACCACCGAATCGCATGCGCTGTCGAAGATGCTGGAGCTCAGCAGCGTCTTCATGCTGCTCACCTTCGTGGTCTTTGTCGGCTACGGCATCTTCGCGGCGTCGATCCGCAGCCATGTCGTGTCGCGACCAAAGGTGCTGACCTGGATGCGCCGCACCTTCGCCGGAGCCTTTGTCATGCTCGGCGCCAAACTGGCGCTGGCGGACCGGTAGACAGCCTTATGCCTTCACGTAGCCCATGGCCTCGACAATCTGCCCGTCCGCCACACGCATCAGGTTGACGCCGCGCAGCGAATTGCCGTCGGCCATCCAGTAGCGCCAGCGGATCGTCGCCCGGTCGCCGGCGACGAAGGTTTCTTCGATGTCGAAGCGCATGCCGGGTCCGGTCGCGATCGCCGACCACAGTTCGACGCAGGCGCCCTTGCCGATGCGGCGGGCGCCGTCCGGGGCCGGCGTGGTGTTCTCGATCACGCAATCTTCCGCCACCAGATCGTCGAGCGCCGACGCGTCGTGGCGCTGGAAGACGTCGTTGTAGCGCCGCATGATCTCGGCCGTTTCGGCGGAGCGTTTTGCCGCGGCGATGTCGATGATGAGTTCCTGTGTCATTGGATATTCCTTCCCTTCAGTGATCAGCAACGGTTTCGACGAGGCGGGCCTTGAGCGTGATCGCCGCGACGCCGGCCAGCGCCCGCGACACGAGGCAGCTCTCCTTGGCCGTCTGCGCCAGCCGCTCGAAATCCCCGGCAGCCAGCCCGGCCACGCTTGCCTCCGTCTCCAACTCGATACGGGTGATCGTCGGTCCGGCCGCGGTGGCGCCGAGATGCGCTTTCGCGATTGTGTGAATGCGTGCGGGAGTATAACCTTCGCGGCCCAGGATGGCGCTCAGCGCCATCGAGAAGCAGCCGGCATGCGCCACCGCGATCAATTCCTCCGGGTTGGTGCCGGGACCGTTCTCGAAACGCGACGGGAAGGAGTAGGCGCCTTCGAATACGCCGCTGCCTAGCCTCAGCCGGCCCGAACCTTCTTTCAACGATCCCTGCCATTGGGCCTCTGCTTCACGAATGGTCATTGTGTCTCTCCTTTGATTTGAGGGGGTCAATCAGATTTTGGGGGCGAACCAGTCAGGCGCCGTCGACGACCACTTTCCCGAAGACGTCGCCTTGCTGGAAATAACGGTAGGCGTCTTGGGCCTCGTCGAAGGCGAACACCTTGTCGATGACAGGCTTAAGCCGATGCACCGAGATGGCGCGCAGCATGGCTTCGAGGTTGGTGCGATTGCCGACGAAGAGGCGGCTGATGGTGGCGAGGCTGCGCTGGTAGACCGGGCCGGGGATCTGCACCGTCCCGCCTTTCGCATCCTGTATGGTGAGAAGCACGATGCGCCCGTAAAGCGCGCAGGCGATCATCGATTGCGCGAAGGTCGGCGGGCCGCCGGTCTCGACGACGAGGTCGATGCCACCGGTTTGCTCGCGCACAGCTGCACCCCATTCCGGCATGTCGGCCGTCGAGACGACGAGGTCGGCGCCCAGCGCCCGCAGCCGGTCCAGCTTCTCGCCGCGCGAGCTGACGGCCACGACCCGGCAGCCGAGCAGCTTGGCGAATTGCAGCGCAAACAGCGCGACGCCACCTGAACCGATGACCAGAACCCACTGCCCGGGCTTCGGCATCTCGGCCGCCGTCACGGCATTCCAAGCGGCCAGGCCGGCACAGGTCAGTGTCGCCGCTTGATGCCAGTCGAGATGATCGGGAAGCCACACCGCCCATTGCTCGTCGAGCACCGCGTATTCAGTCAGCATCCCGTCCAGCGTGCAGCCAAGCTGGTCGATCAGCCCGGCATTGATGCGGCCATCAATCCAGCGTGCAAAATAGCTGCCGGTGATGCGGTCGCCGGCGGCAAAGCGGGTGACGGCATCTCCGACGGCAACGACTTCCCCAGCACCGTCGCTCAGCGGGATAACGCCTTGGCGCGGCGTCAGCGGATAGGTGCCGTTGAGGATCATCGTATCGCGGCGGTTGAGCGATGTGGCGCGGACACGCACGACGATCTCGTGCGGCTTCGGCGTCGGCTGCGTCCCGTCGCGCATCACCAGGCACTTGGTCACGCCGGTTCCTTCAAGACGGTAACTACGCATTCGCCCCTCGCTGATATATAGACTGATCTACATATTATATAGACCGGTTGTCATATTCGAGGCAAGGCCTATAATGCTCATTCCTGACAGAGGTTGACATGGCGAACGACACCCGCACCCGCATACTCGAGACGACGGCGCTGCTGCTAAGGCAGCGCGGCTACCACGGCACGTCGCTCAACGACATATTGAGCGCCTCAGGCGCACCGAGAGGCTCGCTCTACTTCCACTTTCCGGGCGGCAAGGATCAGCTGGTCGTCGAGGTTACGCGCGATAGCGTCGCCGATGTGACGCAGAGGCTGGACGCCGCGCTCGCTGCCGAAAAAGATCCGGCGGTGGCGGTCCACCACATCTACCAATCGGTCGCGCGCATGCTGGAAGACAACCAGTTCACGCTCGGTTGCCCGATCGCGCCCGTGGTGTTGGATTCGCCGACCGACATGCCGGAGTTGGCTGAGTTGTGCCGGTCGGCCTTCGAGCAATGGATAGGCCTGCTCAGGGCGGCCTTCGTCAGGGCAGGGGTGCCCGAGCGCCGCGCGCACGCGCTGGCGCTGCTGGTCGAATCATCGCTGGAAGGGCTGATGGTGATCGCACGCGCCACCCGCGACCGCGCCCCGGTGCTGGCGGTAGCCGATGAGGTCGCGGCGCTGATTGAGGGGGCATTGCCGGCGAAAGAGATCGCAGTCACGGCGCATTGACGTTTCGCGCTTCCACGGCATCGAGGCCAGCGCGGAGCCCTGCCGAAGGGCCGACGCTCCAGCTCTGCAATTCACGTTCTGCGCCGACGCCGAAGAAACGGTCAGGGGTATGCTTCCGCTTGCTTTGGAATCGGACCGCCTCTCATCCTCCGTCCCATCAACGAAAAAGGGCGACCTCTCGGCCGCCCTTTCCGTACATGAAGGCTGATGGGTTGGATTAGAAATCCATACCGCCCATGCCGCCCATGCCGCCGCCGCCCATGCCGCCAGGCATGCCGCCGCCAGCCGACTCCTTCTTCGGAGCCTCCGCAATCATGGCTTCGGTGGTGACCAGCAGGCCGGCGACCGAGGCCGCGTCCTGCAGAGCCGTGCGCACAACCTTGACCGGATCGACGATACCCATGGCGATCATGTCGCCATATTCGCCGGTCTGGGCGTTGTAGCCGAAGGTCGCGCCCTTGTTCTCAAGGATCTTGCCGGCAACGATCGATGCTTCCGCACCGGCGTTGGCCGCGATCTGACGGGCCGGAGCCTGCAGCGCGCGACGCACGATGCTGATGCCGGCGGTCTGGTCGGAGTTGGCGCCGGTTGCCTTGATGCTCAGCGAAGCGCGCAGCAGTGCGACGCCGCCGCCGGGAACGATGCCTTCTTCGACGGCCGCACGGGTCGCGTTGAGGGCGTCATCGACGCGGTCCTTCTTTTCCTTGACTTCCACTTCGGTCGCACCGCCGACGCGGATGACGGCAACGCCGCCCGCCAGCTTGGCGAGACGTTCCTGCAGCTTCTCCTTGTCGTAGTCCGAGGTGGTCTCCTCGATCTGCTGCTTGATCTGGGCGACGCGGCCCTGGATCTCGGCCTTCTTGCCGGCGCCGTCGACGATGGTGGTGTTCTCCTTGGAGATCGACACCTTCTTGGCGCGGCCGAGCATGTTCAGGCCGACATTCTCGAGCTTGATGCCGAGGTCTTCGGAGATGACCTGGCCACCGGTGAGGATAGCGATGTCTTCCAGCATGGCCTTGCGGCGATCACCGAAGCCAGGCGCCTTGACGGCGGCGATCTTCAGGCCGCCACGCAGCTTGTTGACGACGAGCGTGGCCAAGGCCTCGCCCTCGACGTCTTCCGAAATGATGACCAGCGGCTTCGAGGTCTGCACGACAGCCTCGAGGATCGGCAGCATGGCCTGCAGGTTGGAGAGCTTCTTCTCGTGGAGAAGAATGTAGGCGTCTTCCAGATCCGCAACCATCTTCTCGGCGTTGGTGACGAAGTAGGGCGAGAGATAACCGCGGTCGAACTGCATGCCTTCGACGACTTCGAGCTCGGTCTCGGCGGTCTTGGCTTCCTCGACGGTGATGACGCCCTCATTGCCGACCTTCTGCATCGCTTCCGCGATCATCGAGCCGACCGAAACGTCGCCATTGCCGGCGATGGTGCCGACCTGGGCAACCTCTTCCGAGGTCTTGATCTTCTTGGCGTTCTTGATCAGCGTCGCGACGACGTCGGCGACGGCGAGGTCGATGCCGCGCTTGAGGTCCATCGGGTTCATGCCGGCGGCAACCGCCTTGTGGCCTTCCTGGACGATCGACTGTGCCAGAACGGTCGCGGTCGTGGTGCCGTCGCCGGCGATGTCGTTGGTCTTCGAAGCAACTTCGCGGACCATCTGCGCGCCCATGTTCTCGAACTTGTCTTCAAGCTCGATTTCCTTGGCGACGGTGACGCCGTCCTTGGTAATGCGCGGTGCGCCGAACGACTTGTCGATGACGACGTTGCGGCCCTTGGGGCCGAGCGTGACCTTCACCGCGTCGGCGAGGATGTTGACGCCGCGCAGCATGCGCTCACGAGCGTCGCGGGAGAATTTTACGTCTTTGGCAGCCATTTTTAGCTCCTGGCAGGGGCTTGGATTGAGCCCGAAGATTTAAATGAGGGTGAGGCCGATATTCAGCCGATGATGCCCATAATGTCGGCTTCCTTCATGATCAGAAGGTCTTCGCCATTGAGCTTGACTTCGGTGCCCGACCACTTGCCGAACAGGATGCGGTCGCCGGCCTTGACGTCCAGCGGGACGAGCTTGCCGGCTTCGTCACGGGCGCCGGAACCGACGGCGATGATCTCGCCTTCCTGCGGCTTTTCCTTCGCCGTGTCGGGGATGATGATCCCGCCCGCGGTCTTGGATTCGGATTCGACCCGACGAACGACCACGCGGTCATGAAGCGGGCGGAACTTCGACTTTGCCATTTTTTATTCCTCGATGAGAATGGTGAGAACAGTTCCTCCGTCCGGCGGCGCCGGACATGGTTAGCACTCATCTTGGGGGAGTGCTAACGTGGCGCTGAAATAGTCTGGCAACTCGCGCGAGTCAAGGCGCCCGGTGAGCATCATCAGAACAATTGCTTCAAACGGATGCTTCAAACAGATACTTGACCAAGTCAACTAAATGGCTGATCTTACCGGCAGGAGGATGCCATGACCATTCATCATCACCCAGGCAAGGAGCGGATCGACGCGGTGCGAGCCTTCAACCGCTTCTATACCCGCCAGATCGGGCTGCTCGACGAAGGGCTGCTGAAAAGCACCTTCTCGCTGACCGAGGCGCGGGTGCTCTATGAACTGGCGCATCGCGATGGCCTGACCGCCACGGACCTTGGGCGCGATCTCGGCCTCGATCCCGGTTATCTCAGCCGGCTGCTGAAGAAATTCGAGGAACGTCATCTGGTCGAGCGCGCCACGATCGAGGCGGATGCAAGGCGTTCGTCGATCGCCCTGACCAAGGCCGGGCGGCAGACTTTCGCGCCGCTGAACCAGGGCTCGCACGACCAGGTCGCGGCATTGCTCGACCGGCTTTCGGTTCCCGAACAGGACAGGCTGGTCAAGGCCATGCAGACGGTGCAGCGTCTGCTGGGCGCGACCGCCGAACCCAACATTCCCTACACGCTGCGGCCTCTGCAGGTCGGCCACATCGGCTGGATCATCCATCGCCAGGGCCTGCTCTACGCGCAGGAATATGGCTGGGACGAAACCTATGAGGCGCTGGTCGCTGAAATCCTCGGCACATTCGTCAAATCCTTCGATCCGAAATGGGAACGCAGCTGGATCGCCGAGCGGGAAAGCGAGGTCGTCGGCTCCGTCTTCGTCGTGCGCCAGTCGGACGCGGTGGCGAAATTGCGCCTGCTCTACGTCGAGCCCTCGGCGCGAGGTCTCGGCATCGGCAAGCGGCTGGTCGAGGAATGTATCGGCTTTTGCCGCGCCACGGGTTACAGGACACTGACGCTGTGGACCAACGACGTGCTCGCCGCCGCCCGCCACATCTATGAGTCTGTGGGCTTTAAATTGACCAACGAGGAGTTCCACCATTCCTTCGGCAGGGATCTGGTCGGCCAGAACTGGAACCTGGAACTGTAGCAGCGCTTCCGGCGCTTCGGCGTCGGCCTGCCGTGCCTCACCCTTTGATCGGTATCCAGATTTCCAGCCCGCCATTGCCGCTGCGCGGATCAAATTCGGGGCCGTAACGCTCGAATTCCGGCGCATCGGCGATCTCGTGCCCAGAGGCTGGCAGCCATTTGTTCCAGATCGTGTTGACCGTGCGGCGGATGGTCGAGATATGGTCACGATGGGCGAACACGCCGTATTTCTGCGTCGGCACGCGCACACGCCAAAACTCCCTCGGCAGGTCCGAAAAATCGGACACTTCGACGCCAGCGATGTAGTCGAAATTGCCGGCGTCGTCGCCGTTGACGCAGACGCCATAGGCGACGTCGCCGATCTCGCCAGGAATGTTGCCAATATAGGGGCCGAACCGCTGCCACTGCATCGGGATGCCGGCGCTGGTTTCGCAGCTGTAGCGCTCGCCGAGACCGGCGATGAGAAACGGCCGGCTGGTCTCAAAACGCGGTGGTTCGAGAGTGGCGAGAAAGGACTGGTCCATCAGGATCGGCTCCACAAGATCGAGGTTGTCGAGCGAGCCTTGTGCGCGTACCAGTTCCGGCGTGGTGCCGAACTGGTCGCGGAAGGCGCGGGTGAAGGCCTCATGCGAGGCATAGCCGGCGTCGAGCGCGACCGAGAGGATGTCGGGTGCGCCGGCGCCAAGCTTGCGCGCCGCTTCGGTCAGTCGGCGAGAACGGACGTAGCTCATCACCGAACGGCCGGTAGCCGCGCCGAAAGCCCGCGTCACATGAAAGCGCGACACCCCGCTGCTCTTGGCGACATCGTCCAGCGAGACTGCTTCGGGCAGATGGCTTTCGACGAACCACAGCGCCTTCTCGGTCGGATTCATTTGGCACCTCGCATTGGCCCAGTCTCCGCATTGGCCCAGTCTTTACATGGCCCAGTCTTTACATTGGCCATGTCTTATATTGGCAAGATTATGGTGCCGCTTCCTGGCGGAGGCAGTTTGATCGAAATTGCGCACTGCGCAAATCGAGAGCGACGGTCGTCGGCAAGTCGCAGGCGTCGCGCGAAAAGGCTTGACAGGAAGCGGGCAAACGTCCTTTTAAATGTAACGTTATTACATCACGAGGTCTATATGGCTCCTTCTGACAAGACTTATTGCGCTGTGATTGGCGGAAAACTAGGGTGGCTGACTGATGGTCCCCGAGTCGAAAGGCAAGGGGTGAAAAGGGAACACGGTGAGATCTTCGGATCGAGGCCGTGGCTGCCCCCGCAACTGTAAGCGGTTAGCAAAATCCGAAGTGCCACTGGCCGGCAAGGCTGGGAAGGCAGGATGGCGCAAAGACCCGCGAGCCAGGAGACCTGCCATCAGCATGAGTTGACCGGACGGGGTGTGCCGGGAGGAGACGTGGACATCGGTCTTGTCGGCCGGTCCGTCCAGCTTCCTTCCGTCGCCATTGAGAAAGTGACGGTAAGTTGGACGCCTCCCAGCCTCTTCTTGAAGCGTGTGAACTGAGCGCGACGACGAATGGCCGGTGCCTGGTCAGCGCGGTGAGCCTTTCGATAGCGCCGGGCGACCGCCTCGCCATCATCGGCCCCAACGGCGCCGGCAAGACGACGCTGCTGCGCATGCTATGCGGTACGCTGCGGCCAAGCGCGGGAGATGTGAGATTTTCCGGACGCCGGCTGGAGAGGTTTTCGGCCGCCGAGCGGGCACTGCACATGGCGGTCGTTGGCCAGACCGACCAGCCTGATCCGCGGCTTGCCGTGATCGACTACGTCGAGCTTGGGCGCGTCCCGCATGCCGGCTTGCGACGGAGGAGCGAGCAACGCGACATCGTCATTGAAGCACTTCGCAGAACCGGCCTGCTGCCGCTGCTCGGCCGCACGATCGGCTCGCTATCCGGTGGCGAGCGGCAACGCGCCCAGTTGGCGCGCGCCATCGCCCAGGAGCCCAAAATCCTGTTCCTCGATGAACCGACCAATCATCTCGATCCGCGCGCCCGCAGCGACCTTCTCGAACTCGTATCGCAGTTTGGCATGACCGTCGTGGCGGTGCTTCAATGATCTGTCGCTTGTCACGCCATTTGCCACCAGGGTCGCGGTGATGAACGAGGCCCGCCTGCAGGCACTTGCCAGTCCGCGCGAGGCGCTGACCAAGAAGTTGATCCGCGAGATTTTCGGCGTTGACGTGCTTTGGCTGCGCCATCCCACCGAAGACCGCGAACTCACGGACTTCGACGTTCCGAACCGCGCCTCTTCACATCCCGATTTGACCAAGGAGCAACATCCGTGAAACGCCTCGTACTGTCTTTTGCCTCCCTCCTACTTGCCCAGACCGCCTTCGCTTTCCCGGTAACCGTTGATAGCTGCGGCACGCCGCTGACGTTCGACGCCGCGCCGAAGCGCGCCGTCATCCAAGATCTGAACATGGCGGAGATGGCCTTCGCGCTGGGGCTGCAACCATCGATCGTCGGCCTGACCGGCATCACCGGATGGTATAAGGTCGGTCCGGAATTCAAGGCCGAGCAGGGCGCGATCCCGGAACTCGCGCCGAAATACCCGACCATCGAAAACCTCGTCGCCGTCGAGCCCGATTTCTTCTTCGCCGGCTGGTATTACGGCATGAAGCCTGGCGGCGAGGTGACGCCCGATACGCTGGCCCCGCACGGTATCAAGACGCTGGTGCTGACGGAAAGTTGCGTCCATCTCGACCAGAACCGCCCCGCCGCCTCGATGGACCTGCTCTATGGTGATGTCGAAAAGCTGGGCAAGATTTTTGGCAAGGAGGCGGAGGCGGGAAAGCTTGTTTCGAACTGGAAGGCGCAGCTCGCCGATATCACGGCAAAGATCGGCGACCGCACGGGAACGCGTGTGTTTCTTTACGACTCCGGCGAAGACAAACCCTTCACATCAGGCAAGTTCGCGATCCCCAGCGCCATGATCGCCGCAGCCGGCGGCGACAACATCATGGCCGACATGCCGACGAGCTGGGGCAATACGGATTGGGAGACGGTGGCGGCCCGCAATCCGCAATTTCTTATCCTGCTCGACTACCAGGACGGCGGCTACAGAAAACTGCTCGATTTCCTGAAAGCTCATCCGGCGATGAAGGAGACTGAGGCGGTCAAAAATGAGCACTTCATTGCGCTGCGCTATGCCGAACTGACGCCTGGGCCTGCCAACATCGAGGCGATCGGCAAGATCGCCAGGGCGATGCACCCGGAAGCTTTCTGAGCTTGCGCCAGAGAGCGTTCGAATTGGCGATGACAGCAGGAGCAGCAGCGATTGCCGCTCTTGCTCTGCTGTCGATTGCCTATGGATCGACGGTCATCGCGTTGAGCGACGTGATTGCTGCGCTCGGACATGCCGCCGGGCTGGACGGAGACATCGTGTCCGGTCCGGCCGGCAAGATCCCGATTGCCAAGATCGTCCTCGATCTTAGGCTACCGCGCACGATTATGGCCATCTGTGTCGGCGCCGGGCTGGGCGTCATCGGCGCGCTGCTGCAGACGGTAACGCGCAACGACCTCGCAGATCCGTTCTTGTTCGGCCTGTCGTCCGGAGCCGCGGCCGGCGCGGTTTCCGTCATCACCATTTTTGGCGACCATTTCGGTATCTGGACGTTGCCGGTCGCGGCCTTCACGGGCGGCGTATTAGCCGCCGGCATCGTGCTTTTGCTGGTTTCGCGGGTGAGGGGGCAAGGCCCCGAACGGCTGATCCTCGCCGGGCTTGCCGTCTCGTTCATGTTCACCGCCTTGACTAACTATCTCGTCTTTGCCGGAGACCAGCGCGCCGCTCACTCGGTGTTGTTCTGGACGATGGGCGAGCTCGGGCTGGCCCGTTGGGACAATATCGAGCTGGCTGCTCTGGGCGCAGGCACCATCCTTGTTTATGGACTTTGGAACCACCGCCGGCTCGACGCTTTCCTGGCCGGCGAGAATGCCGCTGAAGCCTCGGCGTCCCGGTTGCGCGGATGCGCAGGATGACATTTCTCGTCGCCGCTTTCTCGACGGCGATCCTTGTCTCGGTCGCAGGCGTCATAGGTTTCGTTGGCTTGATGATCCCACATCTGTCCAGGACCCTGGCCGGCCCGCTTCATCTGCGCCTGATTGCAAGCTGCGCCCTCTTCGGAGCGGTGCTGTTGCTGGCAAGCGACCTTCTCGCGCGCACGCTGCTGCCGCCGCAGGAACTGCCGATCGGCATCATCACCAGTTCGGTCGGCGCTTTCTTCGTGGTCACGATGCTCATTCGCAATCGCTCATGATGTGACTGCCATGTACATTTGCCGCCTTCGGGCACAATCCGGGTTCCTTGAATTATGAGCACGCTTATTATATATGTCGCTCATGGTTTCCGACGGCATCGACAGATTGGGCTTTTTGATCCACGACGTGCAGCGCCTGATGCGCAAGCGCTTCGAGGCGCGCGCCAGTGGTTTCGGCCTTTCTTCGGCGCAATGGCGGCTTCTGGTCCGTGTCGCCAAGGAGGCGGGTGTCGCGCAGGCGCGGCTTGCCGAGCTTCTCGAAATCGAGCCGATCAGCGTCTCGCGCCTTGTCGATCGCATGGAGGAGGGCGGCTGGATCGAGCGCCGTCCCGACGCAACCGACAGACGAGTGCGCATGATTTTCCCGACCGCCAAGGCGAACGCAGCCTACGCCCACGTCAAGAGCCTTGCCGGCGAGGTGTATGAGGAATCGCTCGTTGGCGTTTCGCCGGAAGATCGCCGCGTCCTGGTCAAGGCGCTGGAGACAATGGTGCAGAATCTTGCGGATGGTGAGACGCCGCCCTCGGAAAAAGTGAAGAATACGGAAGGCGCAGCAGCATGAACGCGGTAGCCAAAGTAGATAAGAATGCGGCCAAGCTGGAGATGGAAGCTCCCGCGAAGCCGGCGGCAGCTCCGGTAACGGTCGCTCCGCAGGTAGCTCCGGCGCCAGTGGCGCCGAAGAAGAAGCGTCGTGCCGGCCGCTTCCTTTTGATGTTTGTGCTGCCCGCTGCGTTGATCGCCGGCGGCAGCTATGTCTGGGTGACCGGCGGCCGCTATCAGGAGACCGAGAACGCCAATCTGCAGCAGGCCAAGGTGTCGATAGCCGCCGATACGGCGGGCCGCATCGTTCAGGTCGATATTTTCGACAACCAGTCTGTCAAGCAGGGCGACGTGTTGTTCGCCATCGATCCCGAGCCCTACCGGATCGCATTGGCCCAGGCCGATGCGGCGGTGGCCGGCGCGCGGCTCAATGTCGAGCAGCTGCGTGCGGCCTATAGCCAGGCGCTGGCGCAAGAGAAGTCCGACGAAAGCCAGGTCCAGTACGCGCAGTCGCAGTATGACCGCGCCGCCGACCTTGCCCGCAAGGGCATCAACGCCAAGTCGTCGCTGGACGAGGCCAAGAACGACCTCGACAAGGCCAAGCAGCAGCTGGCCGTGGCCCAGCAAGGGATCGTCAGCGCCAAGGCGGCACTTGGCGGCAATCCCGACATCGAGACCGACAAGCATCCGACAGTGATGGCGGCGCTCGCCGCACGCAACAAGGCGGCCTACGATCTGGTCCAGACAACAGTCAAAGCGCCTGCCGACGGCATCATCAGCCAGGCCGCTTCGTTCAAGGTCGGCCAGTATGTCGGCTCGGGCACGCCGCTGTTTTCGCTGGTCGAGACCGGCGATACCTGGGTCGACGCCAATTTCAAGGAAACGCAGCTCACCAACATGAATCCGGGCCAAAAGGCCGAAATCGTGGTCGACACCTATCCGGGCAAGACGTTCGAAGCCACCGTCAAGGCGATTGGCGCCGGCACCGGGGCCGAGTTCTCGCTGCTGCCCGCGCAGAACGCCACCGGCAACTGGGTCAAGGTCACGCAGCGCATTCCGGTCCGCCTGGAGTTGACCGACGCCGACGCCAAGATGGCGCTGCGCACCGGCATGAGCGCGACCGTCACGGTGGACACCGGCGTTTCCCGCGGGCTGCCGGGCATTTTCCGCCGCGCCACGGCAGGCGAGGCCAAGTAAAGAGGCCTGACAGCGGCCGCATGGCAAACAGCGAGATGGATGCAGGTGACAGGATTGGTCCGAGGGAGGCGCAGGAAGAGTTGAATGCGTAGACGGGCTGCGCTGCGGCCTGGCTAAACCAGACAACGTTGCGCAGGATCTTCGGTCCTCAGGTTTCCGGGCGGCAGGCGCCCGCTTTGTCGAGACGCTCAGTCGATGTAACCCCCACATCGATGCTCGCGTCCCACCGCGATGAGGGTCTCTCTGCAGCGAGGGCCTCGCCGTCCGGAAACCTAATGTACACGTTTTTGTTACCTGCTGGAAGTTTTACGTCATGAGCACCCCAGAACCCTTTCGCGAAGTACCGCACCGCGGCCTGATCACAGTTGCGCTCATGCTGGCGACGATCATGCAGGCGCTCGACACGACGATCGCCAACGTCGCGCTGCCGACCATGACCGGCGATCTCGGCGCCTCCCCCGACAACATCAACTGGGTGCTGACCTCCTACATCGTTGCCGCCGCGATCATGACGCCGGTGACCGGCTGGCTTGCCGACCGCTTCGGTCGCAAGGAGCTGTTCCTGACGGCGGTGGTCGGCTTCACCGTCTTCTCCATGCTGTGCGGCATAGCCTGGAGCCTGGAGACCATCGTTCTCTTCCGGCTGATGCAAGGCGTCTTCGGCGCGGCCATCGTGCCGCTGTCGCAGACCTTCCTGCTCGACATCAACCCTAGGGAACGCCACGGCCAGGCCATGGCCATCTGGGGCGCCGGCATCATGCTGGGACCGATCCTTGGCCCGACGCTGGGTGGCTGGCTGACCGAGAATTTCAACTGGCGCTGGGTGTTCTTCATCAACCTGCCGGTCGGCATCATCGCCTTCCTCGGCATGGCCGCATATCTCCCCAGCGTGGCCCGGCGGGTGCGCAGCTTCGATTTCTTCGGCTTCGCCATGCTCTCGCTCGGTGTCGGCGCGCTGCAACTGATGCTCGATCGTGGCGGTGAGGTCGACTGGTTTTCCTCGATCGAGATATGGATCGAGCTTGGTCTTTCCATCACCGGCTTCTGGGTATTCACCATTCACACGTTGACGGCGGAGCACCCCTTTATCGACCCGAAGATCTTCCTCGATCGCAATTTCGTCACCGGGCTGGCGTTCATCTTTGTCATGGGCGTGCTCATTTTGGCGAGCATGTCGCTGCTGCCGCCAATGCTGTCGACCATCTTCGGCTATCCGACCCTCACCATCGGCATCGTCCTGGGGCCACGCGGTGTCGGCACGATGATCGCGATGCTGTTCGTCGGGCGGATCATGCACAGGATCGATGCCAGGATCCTCGTCGTCATCGGCTTCCTGCTGACCGCGCAATCGCTCTATACGATGTCCAGCTTCTCGCCGCAGATGGACAACTGGCTTATCCTCAGCTCCGGCGTCATCCAGGGCCTTGGAATGGGAATGGTGTTCGTGCCGCTGTCCACCGTGGCCTTCGCCACGCTCGACGCACGCTTCCGCACCGATGCCACGGCGTTGTTCAGCCTGGTGCGCAATCTTGGCTCGTCGATCGGCGTGTCGGTGGTGACGGTTCTGCTGGTACGCAACACGCAGATCAACCACGCTGAGCTCTCGGCCTATATCAATCCGTTCAATCCCAACCTCTGGGCGGCGTCGCCGGCAGCGGCGGGCGGCGATCCGACGGCGCTGTCGCTGATGGATGGCATGGTCAATATCCAGGCGATGATGGTCTCCTACGTCAATGACTTCAAGCTGCTGATGATGATGACACTGCTTGCCGTCCCGTTTGTTTTCCTGCTGCGCAAGCCAAAGGCTGCGCCGCCCGCCGGTGGAGCGCCTGCCGCGCATATGGACTAAGTCTCACGGCTCCGGCAACCGCGACCGACTCACGGCTTCCGTTGCCTGTGCCGGTCGCGTCGGCGTTGAGCCGGTTCACCTGCCATTAGTATATCCCGACCAATATGCACTCGCTTTTGGGTTGAAGGCGAGCCTCCTTTGCTTGCCTCAAGCATCAGCGGGAGGAACTGTATTTGGCCACGAAATCATCCAGGCAAACCGCCGAAGTGCCCGAATCCGCCAATTTGACGACGCTGGCACAACTGGCGACTGCCTCATATGAGGCGCTCGAGCGCGAGCTTCGCGCCACGATTGCAGCGCTTCAAGACCAGGCACTGCGGTTCCAGACCGCGATCGAGAACATCTCGCAAGGCATCTGCTTTTTTGACGCCGATGAACGGCTGATCCTGTGCAACCGGCGCTATGCGGAAATCTATCGCCTTGCGCCGGAGCAATTGCAGCCGGGGGCGGCGCTGCGCGAAATCGTCGAGCGGCGCGTCGCTGTCGGGACCTCGGCAATGAATGCGGACGCCTATCTGGCGTTGGCCCGGGCAGTCAATTCGGGCACTGCTTCGGGGAACTGGACAGCCGAGCTCGCCGATGGCCGGACAATTCAGGTCTGCCATCAACCGATGCCTGACGGCGGCTGGGTGGCCACGCACGAGGACATCAGCGAGCTCAGCGCCAACCGCTTGGTTGTCGACGAGCGTATCTCCTTGCAGACGCTGATCGACCTGGTGCCTGACTACATGTGGGTGAAGGACACCGAAAGCCGCTTCGTCGTCGCCAACCGAGCCATTGCGTCCGACAGCGGTCGAGACAGCACGAGCGACATGATCGGCCTGAGCGACTTCGACCTTCACGCGCCGGATCTTGCGCAGAAATTTCGCTTCGTCGAGCAGCAACTGATGCGCGACGGACAACCGATGATCGACGAGGAGGAGTTCGTCGTCGATGCGTCAGGCACCGGCAAATGGTTCCTGTCTACGAAACTGCCGTTGCGCAACGTTCAAAACAACATTTTCGGCCTCGTCGGCATTGCCCGCGACATCACTGCGCGCAAGCAGGCCGAAATCCTTCGCGATGGGCAGGCGCATATCCTCGAGATGATCGCAAAGAGCGCTCCCCTCGAAGACGTGCTCGAGCGGCTCATGCGTCTGGTCGAGTCCCAACTGGCGGGGATATTCGGTTCGGTCTTGCTGCTCGACAAGGATGGCAGCCACTTGCGCCACGCCGCCGCGCCGAGCCTGGCGAAAGACTACACCGACGCCGTCGACGGCGCCGCGGTCGGCCCTCGGGCGGGGTCTTGCGGAACGGCGGTCTATCGGCACGAGCCGGCGATTGTCGCTGACATCATGCAGGATCCGCTTTGGCAGGATTATCGCGAACTCGCGCGGCCGCACGGTTTGCGTTCGTGCTGGTCGACCCCGATCCTGTCGCATCAGGGCGCGGTGCTTGGCGTCTTTGCGATGTATTCGATGACGGTGCGCGAACCGACCGAGGCCGAGACCCGCCTGATCGATTTCACCACGCGCATCGCCGGGATCGCCATCGAACGCAAACAGGCTGAAGACCGGATCCACTTCATGGCCAATCATGACGTGCTGACCGGGCTTCCCAATCGCGCCTTGCTCGAGGATCGGCTTTCGCAGGCGGTCCTGTACGCCCAGCGATACGATCGCTGGGTGACGGTGGTGTTCATCGATCTGGACAATTTCAAATTTGTCAACGACACGCTCGGCCACAATGCCGGAGACGAGCTTCTGAAGATCGTCGCAAGTCGCATGGTCGACTGCGTGAGGGCAACCGATACCGTCGTGCGGCTTGGCGGCGACGAATTCGTCATCGTGCTTTTCGACCAGCCGGCGAACGTCGATCTCGTTTCCGAGACCTTGCAAAAGCTCAGGTCGGCACTCGCCGAACCGGTTCGGCTCGGAGCGCATCTTGTGCGGGCGACGGCCAGCATAGGCATTGCCAACTATCCGAAGGATGGGACTGATCCCGATACGCTGCTGGCAAATGCCGATGCGGCCATGTATCGCGCCAAGGAGTTCGGCCGCGACAATTTCCAGTTTTACGCTCCGGAGTTCAATACCCGGGCGCATGAAAAATTCGTGCTTCAGGAAGAGTTGCGAAACGCCTTGGCGCGTTCGGAATTCACTCTGCTCTACCAACCGCAAGTGGACCTTCGGTCAGGTCGGATTTTTGCGGTCGAGGCGCTGATACGCTGGAACCATCCAACGCTTGGCACGATAATGCCGACGATGTTCATCCCGACCGCCGAGGAGACAGGTCTGATCGTACCGATCGGCGACTGGGTTCTGCATGAGGCGTGCCGGCAGAACAAAGCCTGGCAAGACGCCGGGCTGCCGCCCTTGACCGTTTGCGTGAATGTGTCGGCGCGGCAATTCAGGGAGCGCAACCTGATCGATCGCATCGTCAGCGCGCTGAAGGACAGCGGCCTGGAGGCCAGGTATCTCGAACTGGAGGTGACCGAGAGCCTTATCATGCAGGATATCGAGCTCGCCGTCGCGACCATGAACGCCCTGCAAAGCCTGGGTGTCCAGATCTCGATCGATGATTTCGGCACAGGCTATTCCAGCCTCAGCGCACTCAAAACCTTTCCCGTGGCGCGGCTGAAGATCGACAAGTCCTTCATCAAGGACCTCGCCGCCGACGAGAACGACCAGGCTGTGGCCAGCGCGGTGATTTCATTGGGGCAAAATCTCAACCTGAGGGTCATCGCCGAGGGCGTTGAGACAGATGATCAGGTGGCCTTCCTGCGCAGGAACAATTGCGACGAAATGCAAGGCTATCATTTCAGCAGACCGGTTTGTGCGCAGGACATCGAGGAGTTGCTCGGCGGCCGCAAAGACTGACGGCTCGATCATCCGGCACGGACTCCGCCGACCAAAGGCGAAACCGTGCTATCTTCCGAGCACAAGGCACCAGTAGCGAAGCGTGTTGTCGCGGCCGTCGCGTACATAGGCGAGGCCGAAGCGGGTGAAGCGCGGGTCTAGCATGTTGCGGCGGTGGCCTGGCGAATGCACCCAGATATCGAACAGCTTCTGCTGGTCGAAGCGGCCTTCGGCGATGTTCTCGGCGGCGGCGCCGGCAATGCCATTGTCTTTGACGCGCGAGGCAAAGTCCTTGCCCCAGCCGGTGGTGTGATTCATGCGGCCGCGGCGCGCCATGTAGCCGGCCTGCTGCAAGGCCGCCTGTTCGAGACGAGGATCGGCGACAAGCGGTCCAAGACCGGCTGAGGCCCGAATGCCGCTCAGGGTGCCGGCCGCGGAAGCAGAGACACCGGCGCCTTCGCCGGTGGGCAGCACGGCGGTTGCGCAGGCGGCGAGCCCGGCAAGGGCGCCAAGGCCGGCAGCTCTGAGCAGCATGCGCCTGTTCAGGCTTGGTTTGCCTTCATAATTTTCAATTCTCGCAACGGTCATGCCCGCCTGACATAGCGGTGATCATGGCTTTTGCCGGGCAGGCGATTAGAATCTCGCTCAAGCCGACCCACAGCGCAACAAAAAGGGCCGAGCTCGCGGGTCGCAAGTCGCCCAGACTGTTCGTTGCGGAACCAGCAAAGTTTGCCGCTGGGTCCCCGCCTTTTATCGTGTTATGCTAATATACCCTAAAGGCCGTCCTTGAAGGGAACGGAAATGTCCGCCATGTCAACGTTGACCCGGACTTTCATTGCCGCTGTTCTTGTCGGCTGCGCACTCGTCGTGTCGTCTGCCATCGGAGCGGGAGTTACCGAGGATGTCGTGACGGGAACGCGACTCGCGGAATTGCTCCGTGCGGGGCGAAGCATCATCTCGAACTATCAGACGCTCATCAATGATCCTGCTCTTGGCGACAAGCACCTCGACGGTGAGCGCATTACGAGAGAAGCCATCGCCGCATACTCAAAACACACCGGCCACGACCCGCTTTCGGGCGGATTGACCGAGCGCGACCGGCGTCTGCTTGAGGCCCAGATTGAGGCGATGCGAGAGGTGGTGGACGAACAGCAAGATAACATCAACCGCGCGGGAACCGCTTTCAAAGGCTTCGTGCCGGCGGTGTTTGCGCGTCTGATGAATGACAAGTTCGCTGCCAAGGCCGGCAACGAAGCTCGGGTGCGCGTGACCGCGCCAGAGCAACTCGTGCGCAACCGCAAATCGCTTCCGGACGCATGGGAAGCACGGATCATCGAAAGCGTCTTGCTGGATCCGCAGAGAGCAAAGGGAGAAGCCTACACGGAAGTCACCGAGGCGGATGGACGCCCTGCATTTCGAATGCTGCTGCCCGAATACTATACTGGCTCGTGTCTTTCCTGCCACGGCGAGCCGAAGGGCGAGATCGACGTGACAGGCTACCCAAAGGAGGGCGGCAAAGCGGGCGATCTGGGAGGCGCGATAAGCATCGTCTTGTTCAAATGAGCGCTTTGGAACAATCACCGCACCGCGTGGAAACGGTATCGGCGCCGGCGAGGCCCTTTGCGCGTCCCTTTGCCCATCTACCGATTTCGGCCCGCATAGCTGCGCTGACAGCGGCCGGCCTTATCAGCCTCATCGTATCGTCAATCTTTCTCACACAGGCACTTTATCGCAGTGCAGATCGAACTGCGGAGACCAAAGCATTTTTCGACGCCGCGTCCACTGCGGCTGCGGCGCACGCAACATTCGGCGAATTGCGATACTGGCTGACTGATCTGTCGGTTAGCTTATTGATGAATTCCCAGCGTAATGCCGAGCAGGCGCGCGAGCGACTACTGGCACATCTGGACCGCCTTTCGAAATCATCACCGGATGCGGTCAGGGAAATCCGCGTTGAGATGGATGCCTATGTCAAAACAGCGCTAGAGGCGGCAGACAGCTATACTCAAGACAACCGCATCATCGGCAACACTCTCCTCGCCGAGGCGCGTACCCACAGCGCAAACGTGGATGCTGCGCTTAACAAACTCGTCGACCGAGCGAGCGCCGAGGCAGAAGCCGCTCGCAACGAGGTCGTAACGGAAACCCAGAAAACGGCGACTACTGCTGCTGTTCTGGTGGCCATCGTGGTGATGATCGGTTCGCTTCTCACCATCCTTGTTCTTCGCTCGATCGTCGGACCGTTGCGGCGGCTGAACCGGGTAATCGGAAATCTGACGGAAGGACGCTACGACGTCGAAATACAGGCAGAGGGAGGGGACGAGCTCGGCGCGATGGCGCGGACGCTTCGGCTTTTCCGGGCGAGCGCAATTGCAAAGCAACGACTGGAGGATGAGGCGGAGCGGCAAAGACGGACGATCGGAGCGGCACTCGAGGCGATTTCTGACGGATTTGTCCTGTTCGATTCGGAGGACAAGGTCCTTCTTGCCAACAGCAAATACTGCGAAATCTTTCCCGACAATGACCGAGCTACTCTGCCGGGGCAAAGCCTTCAGGATATTCTGAAAAGACGCTTGGCGAGCGGGCACGTCGACCTTGAGGGCGCGTCGCCGGAGGAATGGATTGCGAAGAGGCTGCGCATCCAGAAGGATCCGGCAGGCTTCGTCCACGAGGGTCGCTTTGGAGAACGCTGGGTCCGCGTCAGCAAACGAAAGACCCCTGACGGCGGGACCGTCGCCGTTTACACCGACATCACGGAACTGAAGCAGAGAGAGGTCGAACTCGAGCGGGCCAAGAGTCATGCTGAAGCGGCAAATGAGGCCAAGAGCAGCTTCCTCGCGTCCATGAGCCACGAGCTGCGCACTCCACTGAACGCGATCATTGGCTACAGCGAGATGCTGATCGAAGAGGCGAGCGACCAGCAAATGAATGAGTTCGTGCCAGATGTGGAAAAGATCGCCGGGGCCGGTCGCCATCTCCTCGCGCTCATTAACGACATCCTCGATCTGTCGAAGATCGAGGCAAATAAGATGGCAAATTTCCTGGAGACTTTCGACGTCGCCGACTTGTTGCGCGATGTCCAGGCCACAGTCGCGCCACTGATGGCGAAAAACCGAAACAGTTTCGTTATGGACCTCGCGGGCGACCTCGGGAAGATGCATTCGGACCAGACGAAGTTGCGTCAGAACCTCTTCAATCTCCTCAGTAACGCAGCCAAGTTCACCGAGGGGGGCCGTGTAACACTGGCGATTCGACGCGAGAGGAGATCGGACGGCGACTGGCTGATATTCACAGTGTCCGACACCGGGATCGGGATGACGCCAAAGCAGCAAGAACGGCTCTTTGATGCTTTTACGCAGGCAGACGCCTCCACCACTCGCAACTACGGCGGGACGGGATTGGGCCTCAGCATAACCCGGAGTTTCTGCCGCATGATCGGAGGCGTTGTAACCGTTAAAAGCGAGTTCGGAAAAGGCTCGACTTTCACAATGGAGATTCCAGCCGAGTGCGACGAAGAACCTGGCGAGCAGAAACCCGCCGAGCCGCTGTCGTCGAGGCCCTCGGAGCAGGCGGTTCTGATCATAGATGACGAACCAGCCGCCCGAACTCTCATCGCCAGGTCCTTGGCTGAGGCGGGACTGGCATCAATCGAAGCAGCAAGCGGCGAGGAAGGCATAGCCGCGGCGCGAGCGCATCGCCCGGCCGCAATCGTTCTCGACATCATCATGCCGCATCAGGACGGCTGGTCAGTGCTGCGCTCACTGAAGGGCGATAAGGAGCTCTGCGAGATTCCGGTAATCCTTGCGACGATACTTGCAGATCGCGAACTCGGCCTCTCACTCGGTGCGGTCGAATACCTCACGAAGCCGATCGACACCCAGAAGCTTATACGAACAATAGAGGCTTGCGGCGGCGGCAACCGCGATGTGCTTGTTATTGACGACGATCAAGCCTCCCGCGACTTCCTTCGGCGTATCCTGATCAAGAAGGATTGGCGGGTTCACGAGGCAAGCGATGGCCTGCGCGGCCTCAAGCTGATGAAGCGGTTGTTACCGCGTCTGGTCCTGCTTGATCTGCTGATGCCCGAAATGGACGGGTTCCAGACCCTGAACGAGATGCAGCAGGTGCCCGAGCTTCAGAACATTCCGGTCGTCGTCGTGACTTCCAAGGATTTATCGGCGGACGAGCTCAAGTGGCTTCGCGACAGGGCGGTCGCGGTTGTAATCAAGGGCGCAAATAGTCGGTCTCAGTTGGTCGAGGCCCTCGAGCGCCAGATCTTCCCACTTGGGTCGACAGGTGCCAGCATTGCCGATCGCGGAACCACCCCCATGGCTGAAGGAAGCTAAAGATGACGAGGATCCTTCTCGTAGAAGACAACGAATTGAACCGCGACATGCTTTTGCGGCGGTTGTCACGGCGTGGGTTCGAAGTCCTCATTGCGGAAAACGGACAGTCGGGCGTGGAACTCACCGTTTCGGAAAGGCCCGATCTCATCCTCATGGATATGAGCTTGCCGGTCATGGACGGGTGGGAGGCGACCCGGCGGATCAAGGCTGATCCGGCCACCTCCGGGATCCCGATCATTGCGCTTTCTGCGCACGCGATGGCCAACGATCGCGAAATGGCACTCGAGGCAGGCTGCGATGACTACGATAGCAAGCCGGTGGACCTGTCGCGACTTGTCCAGAAAATTGAACAATTGCTTGCCGCGAATCGATGAGGCGCGGACCGACGGTTTGAAAATATGCCTGCTAAGAACAAGTTCCAACGCCATGCGATCGCCGTCCATCTGGCGCAACAGCTCGCCGGACCGGCGCGGGCAATCTCAGGATTTCAGGAGTTGCTAACCGAGCAGGTGCAGGATCTCGGTCTGGGCCACATGAGACCGGATCTAGAGAAGGTTGGCGCCGCTGCTTGCGAATTGAGTAGCCTGATCGACAGCTTGATCCACGGCAAAGCGGACAATCAGAACCGGGCAGGGGTCGAGATCGAGGCGAAACTGCGCCACGACTTGCGAACGCCGCTCAACGCCATCATCGGCTATTCCGAAATGATTCGTGAAGAAGCCGAAGAATTGCACGAATACGCGCTGGAAGAGGATGTCAGGGTGATGCTCGCCGCGGCGGCTGAGTTGCTGGCGCATGTCGATGCGATTGCCGGCCTCTCGCGCGCACCCGACAGCGAGGAACCGCGGACCACGGATCAGGCTGAGATCGATGTGGCAGGGCTCGAACGGGCACTGATCAAGGCAGAGCACGACGCAAGCTCCGGTCACGGTGGCCGCATACTTGTCGTCGACGACATCACCAGCAACCGCGGTCTCCTCTCGCGCCGCTTGCAACGTGACGGTCATCAGGTAGTAACTGCCGAGTCCGGTCCGTCGGCGCTGACTCACCTCGCGGAACACGAGTTCGACCTGGTTCTGCTGGACGTCCTAATGCCGGACATGAACGGCATCGAGGTGCTCTCGCGATTGAAAGCGGAGCGCCGATGGCGGCATATCCCTGTCATCATGATATCGGGGTTGGACGAAGTGGACGCGGTGGTCCGCTGCATCGAGGCAGGGGCCGACGACTACTTGCCTAAACCTTTCAATCCGGTCCTGCTGCGCGCCCGGATCAACTCGAGTTTGGAGAAGAAACGTTGGCTCGACCGCGAGCACCAGTATCTTCAGCGGATCGAGGCGGAGAAGCGGCGGGCTGACTCGCTTCTCCATGCGATCCTGCCCGGTCAGATCGTGGCACGGCTGCAACGGGGCGAAGAGTTCATTGCCGACCGGTTCGATGAAGTGACCATTCTTTTTGCCGATATTGTCGGTTTCTCGAGCATAGCGGCAAGGTTGCCGCCGTCGGACCTGATCAAACGCCTCGACGGGCTATTCAGCACGTTCGACGTCTTGGCGGAGAAGCATGCCGTGGAGAAAATCAAGACCATCGGAGACGCCTATATGGCTGCGGGCGGTGTTCCGGAACCGGCAGCTGACCATGCCGACAGGATCGTGGCACTGGGGAAATCCATGCTGGACGCGTTGAAGCCCTTAGCGTGGGGCAACGATGGTTTTCGGATCCGCATTGGCGTGCACACGGGACCGGTGATCGCGGGCCTGATCGGCCGGCATCGGTTCGTCTACGACGTCTGGGGCGAAACCGTGAATACTGCAAGCCGGCTCGAGTCCCAGGGCGTGGCCGACCGCATGCAGATTTCGGAGGCAACCAAGCAGGCCCTGCACACCTCCTGGAAGCTCGAACCGCGCTGTAATGTAGAACTGGCAGGTGTCGGCAGGATTGAAACCTATCTCGTTCAACACTGATCGGAACAATGGCTAACCCTCAGGGAATTTCGCGAAGCGATGCTTGGAGTCGCGACACCTCGTAAACGAACAGCATGCAGCATTGGCGTTCCACTTTCACCCGGAGCTACACCATGAACAGGCGTCAGAGTCTTCTATTTCTCGCAGGAGCATCGGCCGCGGCAGCCAACACAACCCTGTTGGGCGCCGCGGCCTTTGCGCAGGAGACCCAACCCTTCAAGCTCCCACCGCTCGGCTACGCGAACAACGCATTAGAGCCGCACATCGACGCGACCACGATGATGATCCATCACGACCGCCATCACGCCGCTTATGTGAATGCCTGCAATCAACTCGTGCCGCTTTGGCCCGAGCTCGCCAGCACGCCGATGGAGGCTATTCTGGCAGATCTGGGCAAGGTCCCGGAAGGCGTGCGCAACAATCTTGGGGGACATTGGAATCACACTCACTTCTGGGAGCTGATGACTCCCGGGGGCCCAACCAGCCCGGTGGCGACCTCGACGCCGCCATAAGCAGCACCTTCGGCAGCTATGCGGGCCTGACCGAAAAGCTCACGGCGGTTGGCCTTGGCCGCTTTGGCTCCGGCTGGGTATGGCTTGTCGTGAACAAGGACAAGAAGCTCGACATCGTCAGCACAGCCAACCAGGACACGCCGCTCGAGCTAGGGGCGCGTCCGGTGATTGGCGTCGACGTCTGGGAACACGCCTATTATCTCAAGTATCAGAACCGCCGCGCCGACTACCTCAAGGAATGGTGGCGCGTGGTGAACTGGGACAAGGCCCTCGCCAACTTCAAGAAGTCGACCGGCTGAGGGGGCCGCAGATCGCGACGCCTCGTCCCTTCAGCCGCAGCAGCCGGCCGCGTTCGTGGTCACAGCTGTTTTTTTCAGCGTCTCGCGCGAATACCGAGCGGTTCGCCGGCTGGGGTAGCGCCTTCGGTTCAGACATCCCGGTTGCCAATTTCCGCGACTGGCTTGTCTGTCGTGTTCACACCTTTGATATGCCCCAAGCTGTGACCGAAGGGCAGCAACGGGTCCGAGACGCGACCTTCGCGGCATCATTGGCAAAGGTCCGCAAGTGGCGCAAACCAGCCCACGCTATGCTGGACGCGAAGGTCAGCTTTTTGGCCCAATCATCCCGAAAGCGGATCTCCGCTTCCGGCCCAAACGCGACGTTAGAGTATCTGCTCGGCAATGACAGCTTCTGGCGCTGTCCGTGCATTCCGATATTCGGCCGGATCCTATCCAAAGCGGTTGTCCAGCCTCGGATAGCAAGCGTCAGATTTTCACGATCGGCTAGGCCGCTGTGTCTAGCCTCGTTTCCGGCATCGGTGGAGCCTGGCCGACCCGGTCGTCCCCGGTATGTTCCCACCATCTGCCCAAGGCCTCGATGAGCGGCACAAGCTTGAGACCGGGCGTCGTGAGGTCGTAATCCACGCGTAGCGGATAGCCGGCATGCGCCGTTCGCCGCACAATCCCGGCGTCCTCCAGCTTGCGCAGTTCGAGAGCCAGAATGCGGTGCGACACGGTCGGGTTGTCACGCCTCAGATCGCTGAAGCGCTTGGTGCCGTCCTTGAGATAGTAGAGCAGCAAGGTGGGCCAGCGACCGCTGAGCACACGCATGGTCTCTTCGATCGGGCAGCGTGAGACGACATCTTTCATGGGGGGACCTGGTTACAGAATAGTGCGTAATTTACATGGGGCGACCAGCGTTTAGGGTCAAGTTTCGCTGCGCAGCGTAATCCCTAAATTATGGAAGAGACAAAGAAATGGAACCTATCCTCCTTTATGGCTTCCCGCTGGGAAGTTCGATGGGGCTCGTCGCTGCATTTGAACGCGTCGGACAGCCCTACCGCCTGTGTCGAGTCGACATGCTCACTGAAATGAAGAACGACGCCTATGCCAGCATCAACGGCCGTCAGGAAACGCCGGTGTTGATCACCGACGAAGGCAGGGTGCTCACCGAGACCATGGCGATTGCCGCTTGGCTCGAAGCCCGCGATACGCAACGTCGTATCAGCTTTGAGCCTCGCTCGCCGGAAGCCGACCGGATGCACCAGCTGATGGCTTTCGTGAACACCGGCTTCACCGCCGCTTTCACCCCGCTCTGGGCCGCATATGAAATGGAATCGGCCGAGCCGGTGCTGCTGGCAACCTTGCGTGACTTTGGCCGCAGGTCGTTACCAACCGCCATGACCAGCTCGAGGCGATGATCCTCGACACGGATTTCCTGGTCGGCGACCGGCTGACGCTTGCCGATACCACGCTGATCGGCGTGGCGCGCTGGGCGGAGTTCCACAAGGCGGTCGACGGCGCAGCTTATCCCAAGCTGGCGGCGTTGCGCCGCCGGATCGAAAGCGATCCGGACGTGCGATTTGCGCAGGCCATCGAGGATGGTGAAAAGCCGGCCGGGTCAGGCGCTTGCCTCGGTCACGTGCGGCTGGCCGAGGTGATCGATCGCTTCGCGGCCTAATCTGTTCGTTCAGCCGCCCGGCGCGCCCTGGCGCCGGGTGGTGGCGACAAGCGCGCCGAGATCGGCTATCATATCGCCGTTCTTGAAGTGGCAGCTGCGGGCGGCCATCCTGGCGGTGACCGCCCCGACACACGGGAGAAAGGTTATGGCTGGCTTTCATGTCATGGCGGACGCGCGTGGAATGCATGTACAGCCCACGGTGCGCCGCATCAGCACCGAGGATCTGATCGATGCGCTCCGTCTCGGCGTAGAGGATTTCTGGGCCAAGCCGTCGCATTATGTGTTCCTGTGCCTGATCTATCCGGTGGTCGGCCTGATCCTGACGCAGTGGACGTCGGGCTCGAATGCCATCCAGCTCATCTATCCGCTGATGTCCGGCTTCGCTTTGGTCGGTCCGTTCGCCGCTATCGGGCTTTACGAAATCAGCCGTCGGCGCGAGTTCGGCATGGATACATCCTGGTGGCATGCGCTCGACGTGCGCCACTCGCCGGCGCTGCCCGCGATTGCGGTCATCGGCATCATGCTGCTGGTACTGTTCCTGCTCTGGCTGTTCACCGCGCAATCGATCTACACCAGCCTGTACGGCAATCAGCCTCCGACCTCTATCGTCGGCTTTATTCGCGAGGTGCTGACGACCAGCAAGGGCTGGACACTGATCCTGCTCGGCAACCTGGCCGGGTTCGCCTTCGCCGCGATCGTGCTGGCGACGACTGTCGTCGCCTTTCCGCTGCTGCTCGACCGCGATGTCGGCGCGGTCTCGGCAGTCGAGACGTCGGCGCGCGCAGTTATGACAAACCCGCTGCAGCTGGCGCTGTGGGGCCTAATGGTCGCCGTGCTCCTGGTCATCGGCTCGATCCCGCTATTTGCCGGGCTTGCCGTCGTCATGCCCGTCCTTGGCCACGCGACCTGGCATCTCTACCGCAGGGTGGTCGAACCGGAGCGGGCACAGCAGGTCAGACGGCCGATGTAGGCCCGATCAGCGTTGCGCATCGGTTGCCATCTTGACGGCCAGCGCGGTCAGCACCGTGCCCATCATCCAGCGCTGGATCACCAGCCATAGCGGCCGCCCGGCGAGGAAGATGGCGATCGAGCCGGCCGTCACCGCGATGATGGCGTTGACGGTCAGGCTGATGGCGACCTGCGTGGCACCGAGCACCAGAAGCTGCGACAGCACGTGGCCCTTGCCAGGGCTGATGAACTGCGGCAGCAGCGACAGATAGAGCACTGCCACCTTCGGGTTGAGCAGGTTGGTCATCAGGCCCATGGCGAACAGCTTGCGCGGCCTGTCCTTAGGCAGTTCGCGGATCTGGAAGAGCGAGCGCCCGCCCGGCTTCACCGCTTGCCAGGCAAGCCACAGCAGATAGAACGCGCCGGCAAGGCGCAGCACGTCATAGGCGAAGGGCACGGCGAGCAGCAGCGCGGTGATGCCGAACGCCGCTGACAGCACGTAGAATAAAAAACCGAGCGCCACGCCCCCCAGCGAGATCAGCCCGGCCTTCGGCCCTTGCGACAGCGAGCGCGAAATCAGATAAATCATGTTCGGGCCGGGCGTCAGCACCATGCCGAGGCAGACCAGCGCGAAGGCGAGATGGTTGGCGGGTTCAGGCAAGAGCGTATCTCCGGATGGGGACACTCACCACATGCTTCCCCCACCCGCAAGGGCATGAGGGCAGGAGCCTTTGCGCCAGCGCGCTGCGCCCCTCTGCCTTTACGTCGCTAATCCCATCGCCTTCAGCCGACGATGCGCAGGTTCGACAATTCGTTGGCGATTTCCTTAAAATTGTCGGACAGCGTCGCGCCCGTCGCATTCCAGAACAACTTGGCCGGCTTGCTCGGGTCGGCCGGATCCTTGCGGAAGCGCGAATCCGAGGAACACGCCTTCAGCGCATCGATCGCCTTCTTGTCGCCAGTATCTGTGGGCGACAGGTCGAGCGCCACCGTCATCACCAGAATGTTCGAATTCTTTGCATTGGCGCAGAGCGTTTTCATCTGCTCGTCGAGTGCTGCCGTGTAGTTGGCACCGGTATAGGTGGTCTTGCCGATATCGGTGCTGGTATTCATGAACAGGCGGGTCACGCTTCCAGATCCCGGATAGGTCAGGCCAGTGTAGCCGTAGGCGGCGTAGGTCGACCTGTTGTTGGCATAGCTGCCGTCGCTGACGGCGCTATAGGTATTGGCTCCGTCGGTCAGCACCACGACCACCTTGTCGTTGCCCCTCTCGCTGTTCGGCCGGCCATCGGTGAACGGTGGGTTGCTCGATACCGTTCGCCAGCCCCAGGCAATGCCCTCCGGCACGTTGGTGTTGCCGTTCGGCGCCATGGCGTCGATGGCATCCTTGATCTCCTGCTTCTCTGCGTCCTGGCTGACGTCCTTCAACGGCGTGATCGGGTTGGTGGTGCAGGAGGAATTCGGCCCATCGCCCGCGGCTGCGGATTGCGAACCGTACGGTTTTACCAGGAAATATTTGCGCATGTCAGACTGTCGCTGCGATGCGGTAGGACCGGCGACATAGGGCCAATCGGCCCACCAGTTGTTGCCGTAATTGTAAGACGTGCTGATGACGTCGTTGATGCCGTCACGGTTGAAATCGAGCCACAGAGTGCCAGCCTCATCCGGGGCAAACATCGGCACGAAAAGCGTGGCCGGCGCGGCTGTGTCGGGCGTGGTGTCGTCGACATTGTAGGGATATGGCCGTGCCTCGACGCAACCCTGCCAACTCGCATAGCGGCTCGTCGTATAAATATATTCCGGTGCGCTCCAATGGCCGTACTGGCAGGTGCCGTTCTTCTTGTATGTGTCGCAGACATATTGCTTCGAATTGGGTACCTCTTCGCGGCCCGATTCGACCGTCATGTCGGCGTAGAGGCTGAAACGCGTCAGCGGCTGGTCCTTGGTCTCGCCCCAGCCGGTGCCGCGCTTGTACCAGATGCCATTGAGCTTCTCGGCATATTTGTCCGGATTGTTGGCTGCACTCATCGTCGTCCAGTCGAAATCTTCATGCTGGATCGGGGAGATGCCGTCCTGATCCATCCAGCCGTCCTGGTCGTGGGTAGGGCCGACATTGACCGAGGCCGCGAACGGCACGAGCGAGAACTGCACCGGTTTGGTGATCTGCTTCATCTGCTGCGCCTGAAGCGCCAGCGTATCGACAAGCTGCTTGGCGGCCGACTTCAGCAGGTCTATTCGCTTTTCGCCGGTGCCGGAGCCGAGATCGGTCATTGAGCCGGAATTATCCAGCACAAGCGCGACTTCGAGGGTGTTCTTGAGGCGGAGTTCCGAACATTCGGTGAAGGTCGTGTCGCTTGCCGTGCCGCCAATCAGCAGGCTGGCGGCCGGGAGAAAATAGGGGTAGAAGGTGAGGCTGGCGCAGAGCTTCAAGGTGCCGCCACCGGCATTGTTGTTGGGCAGCGTGACGGTCAGCGCTGTGTTCGCCGGGTCGATGCGTGCGAGATTGGTTTCGAAAAATGTTTTGGCGTAGGCCTTGACGTCGTCCTCGCTGGCGCCGGCGACGATCTGCTGGGCGGCGGCGAGGCCGGCCGCATCAAGTGCGTTCAGCGTTTCGTGCTTTTGGCGCAGCAACTCCCCGTAATCGACACTGAGCGCCAGACCGGCCATCAGCGGCACAATGGTGATTGCAGTCATTAAGGAGTAGTTGCCACGTCTGTCGTGTCGGAATTTTCCGATTATTGCCTTCAGCATTCCCGCCCCGCCCTATTTTTCCCGGACGATGCCACGCATTTTTAAATTTCCGATTGCTAAAATACGTCCAAGGTCGGTACGGTTTTTCAATCCCCGTTAACCACACGTCCGCAATCGGCAATGCCGCTCCGCGCTCCCCTCGGCAAAGTCCCTAAAAGCGGGATAAGGCGCTGGGAAAGAAAAGCTTTCGCCATCACTTCCCCGCCGGCGCCTCGGGCGGCAATCTTGCGGGCACAACGAAAGCTGGTGACAGAGCGAAGCGCTTCGGTTAATCCGGGCCGGCCGCTACGGACCGTCGGTCGCGGCGCTTGCAAGCATCATGGTACAGGGACAACGGCATGGTGGATTCGCCCGACATCATCGGTTCGCTCGCAGACCTGTCGGGAGCCTATTCAGCCATCCTGTGCGATGTCTGGGGCGTGGTGCACAATGGCGAATGGCATTTCCCCGCGGCTGCTGCCGCGCTGATCACTGCTCGCGCGGCGAAAATACCTGTCGTGCTGATCACCAATTCGCCGCGCCGCAGCGCCGACGTGGTGGCGCAGATGAACGCTATCGGTGTTCCTTCCGCCGCCTACGATCGTGTCGTGACGTCCGGCGACGTGACCCGCGACCTGATCGCCGACGGGCCGCGAAAGATCTTCCATATAGGCGCCGATCGAGATTTCACGCTCTATGATGGTCTCGACGTCGAGCTTGTCGAGGAGTTCGAAGCATCCGGCGTGGTCTGCACCGGCTTGTTCAATGACGAGGTGGAAAAGCCGGAAGATTATGCCGATCTTCTGCGGCGGCTGCGTGCCAGGAACCTGCCCTTCATCTGCGCCAATCCCGACATCGTCGTCGAGCGCGGCGAACGCATGATCTGGTGCGCAGGGGCTTTGGCCCGCGAATACGCGCAGCTTGGCGGGCGCACCCTGATCGCCGGGAAACCCTATGCGCCGGTTTATGAGGTCGCCATGAAAGAGATCGCCGTCATTCTCGGCCGCACGGTCGAGCGTTCGCAAGTTCTGGCCATCGGCGACGGCATGATGACCGACATCAAGGGCGCGGCCGATAATGGCTTCGACGTGCTCTACGTATCGGGCGGCATCCATGCCCGCGATTACGGTGAAGCGCTGCAGCCAGACCCGGCCAGGCTCGCGGCCTTTCTCGAAAAATACGGCTACAGGCCGGTCGCGGTGATTCCCAGACTGCAATAAGTTCAGGCCCAGACTGCAATAGGTTCAAGCCCAGACTGCAATAGGTTCAAGCTATGACGGCAATGTTCGAACGCATTTCCGCAACCGCACCGCTGCCGGCCCATCTGCGTGGCGGCGTGGTGGCGATCGGCAATTTCGACGGCGTCCACCGCGGCCACCAGGCGGTGCTCGAACGCGCGCGCGCCGAAGCGGAGCGTCGCGGCGTACCTGCCCTGGTGCTGACCTTCGTGCCGCATCCGCGAAAAGTGTTCAGGCCGGACATGCCGCTGTTCGTGTTGACGCCACCGCCGATGAAGGCGCGGCTGCTGTCGCATCTGGGCTTTGCGGCGCTGGTCGAGCAGCCGTTCACACGCGAGTTCGCCTCCTTGTCGGCGGAGGCTTTCGTCACCGGCGTGCTCGAGCGCAACCTCGGCATAAGCCACGCCGTCACCGGCTTCGATTTCCATTTCGGCAAGGACCGCCAAGGCGGCCCGGCCTATCTGATGGCGGCCGGCGAGCGCCACGGCTTCGGCGTCACGCTAGTCGATGCCTTCCGCGACGAAAGCGCCGAGGTGGTGTCGTCGAGCCGCATTCGCACGCTGCTGTGCGAGGGCAATGTGGCCGAGGCCGCCGGCCTGCTCGGCTACCGTTTCACCGTCGAGGCGGAGGTGATCGGCGGCCAGCAGCTCGGCCGGACACTCGGCTTTCCGACCGCAAACATGAGGCTTTCGCCGGAAGCCACCCTGAAGGACGGAATTTATGCAGTCCGCTTCCGCCGCGCCGACGGCTCGCTTCATGATGGCGTCGCCAGCTTCGGCCGCCGGCCGACGGTCGACGACAATGGCGCACCATTGCTGGAGACTTTTGTGTTCGACTTTTCCGGCGACCTCTACGGCGAGATTTGTGCCGTGTCCTTTTTCGGCTACCTGCGTTCGGAGGTGAAGTTCGACGGGCTTGATGCGCTGGTCGCACAGATGAAGCGCGATGAGGCTGAGGCGAAGGCACTGCTCGCCGGCGTCAGGCCGCTTTCCGGGCTCGACGCGGCCATAGCTTTCTGAATCTACTTTTTCAGCGCCAAGCCGACGGCAATGAAGGTCCAGCCTTGGAAAATCAGGTCGACGGCCAGGAACAGGCCGAGCACCCACACGCTGTTGACCGGCCAGCCCATGGCGATGACCAGTCCCGCCAGCGCGCTGATGATGCCGGCCGCGACCACCCAGCCCCAGCCCGGCTGCGGCCGGTGGCTGTAGCCGACCCAGGCCCTGAGCACGCCTGAAGCAAGGAGTGCGACTGCCAGGAGGAAGGTTAGTACCGTCGAGGCGAGGACCGGATTGTCGAAGGCGAAGAAGCCGGCGACGGCGTAGAGGAGGCCGCTGAGCAGCCAATAGAAGAAGCGGCCCCATGTCTTCACGCCGAAGGCATGGATGATCTCGACAACGCCGGCCATCAGCATCAGCCAGCCCACGACAAAGACGGAGGCGACGGTTGCGATGAACAGATTGCCGAAAGCGATGCCGCCGAAGACAAGCAGCAGCACCCCAAGCGCGACGAACCATCCCCACTTCGCCCGCGTCTGGCCAATGGCGTCTTTCAAGGCGTCGCCGTGCAGTGTCATCACCCTTCTCCCTCAAGGTTGCCTAGCTTCTTTGTTCCGGAAGGTAGCGCCGATCGCCTTGCCCGTCCAGCGAGCAGGCTGCGAGCGCCACGCCCCGAGCGATCCGCTTGCCACACTTCCGCTTTGTCCCGAAGAGGCCAAATATCAGATGGAATATTCGACCATATGCGAGGGGAGTGCTAAAGATGACGAGTGGGTTTAGGGGCGACCCGCCGTCTCGTGTATTCGCCATGACGCAAGTGTAACGAAAAATCCCCAGCGCTGGCATTGGCCCTTTATCGATGACGTGCTGCTGTACGCCGTTTTCTACGCTTGATGAGGCTAGGGAAGCAAAATGGGCGACGTGGACGAACACCTCGATCTGACGGAGATCAACGCCGTCCGCAGGTTGTTGACCTCAAAGCCACGAACGGTCCGCTGGGACGAACGCCGGGCACGGCTCGACGAGGTTGGTTCGGTGTGGCCGATTGCCGAGGACATCCGATGCGAGGATGTGGTTTTCGATGGCCTCGAGGGAGAGTGGTCCCTGGCGCCTGGGAGTGACAGGGATAAGGTTCTGCTGTTTTTCCACGGTGGTGGCTACTGCTCCGGCTCTCCTAAAAGTCATCGTCGAATGGTGACAGAGGCAGGTCGGGCAATGGGAATGCGCACTCTCGCGATCGACTATCGACGCGCACCGGAACATCCTTTCCCTGCGCAACATGAAGACGCACTCACCGCATGGCGCTTTCTGAGGCGGCAAGGGATCGCGCCGGATCGCATCGTGGTTGGCGGAGACAGTGCGGGCGGCAACCTCACCCTGTGCCTGGTCAGTATATTGCGCGCGGCAGGCGAGCCGTTGCCGCGATGTCTTTGGCTGGTTTCGCCCTGGACGGACCTTTCGATGTCCGGCGCGACACTATCAACCAAGGACGCAATCGACCCCATCATCCACCGGGCGTATTTGGAGGAACTGGCAACCGCCTATGTTCCCAATGGCGTTGGTCGGCGCGATCCCCTGATCTCGCCGTTGTTCGCCGATCTGAGCGGATTTCCCCCAATGCTTATACAAGTCGGTTCGGCCGAGACGCTGTTGTCGGACGCAACTCGGCTCGCGGAAGCCGCTGGCGCGACTGACGTCAAAGTACGTCTCGAAATTTGGCCGCATATGATTCACGCTTGGCCGGTTTGGAATGCGCGGTTGAGTGCCGGTCGCCGCGCTCTTCACAGCGCGGGCATGTTTGTCCACGAGTATTTATAACCCTTGCCGAGGCAACTGCTGGCGCATTCCAGACGTCTTGATCTGGGATCTTGGTGCGCCAATACGATTCGTTGCTATGCGGAAAACAGGGCCAACGCCGCCAATGTTACGGATATTAAGTCAAATTTTACCGAAATGGCGCCATGGCTTGGATGAAGGCTGGTTGTATCGGCCAATGCGTTCGACGTATGGAGTAACGATGCGGTCAGTCCCGACGATCCCGACGGGTCTTGGCCGCATTCATGCTCGGCACCTGCGGCGTTGCCAAGGCCGGCGAGGGCACCTTCGGCTGGCTGTCCGGAGACTGGTACCTGACGGTCGGCGCCACCGGCATGGTCGCGCCGAATTTCGAGGGCGGCAAGAAGTACCTGCTCAGCGCCTCGCCGATCATCTCGCTCGGCAAGGCTGGTCCCGCGGCGCGCTTCAACTCGCGCAACGACAATATCTCATTGGCATTGATCGACGATGGCGGCGTCCGCGCCGGCCTGACAGGCAAGTTCCTGTTTTCCCGCGATGGTGGTGACGCCGACGAATTGAAGGGTCTCGACCCGGTGCGCTGGGGCGGCGAGGCTGGCGGCTTCTTCGAATTCTATCCTTTGGATTGGCTGCGTGCCCGCGCCGAATTGCGGCACGGCATTCGCGCCCATAACGGCTTTGTCGCCGACATCGCCGCCGACGCCTTTTACGATGTGACGCCCGACGTCAGGATTTCCGGCGGGCCGCGCGTTTCATTCGCCTCATCGGACTATTTCGACGCCTATTATGGCGTTGATGCCAAGGAGTCACTGGCCTCGGGGCTCAGCGAATATCATCCAGGCGGCGGGGTGAAATCTGCGGGCCTGGGCGGCGCGGTGACCTGGAAGGTGACCGAGCCGATGACGGCCAGTCTGTTCGGCGAATATTCCCGCCTGATGGGCCCGGCCGCCGATTCCAGCCTGGTCAAGGAGCGGGGCTCCAGGGATCAGTTCATGATCGGCGTGTCGACGACCTATCGCTTCGATTTCTCGATGTGAGCGGGCGGGTTGTGCACGACGGAGAGCCGCAAGGCTCAGACGACTATGCCGTAGCCGATCCGGTTGAGTTCCTCTTCCACAAGCGTGGCACCTGTTGCAGACTGAGGGAGATCGATGGGCGCGTCGTTGAGAACCCGACTTCGCTTACGCAGCCAGCGTTGCGCCTTTTCATGGTTGCCAAAAACGCGATTCGCCATCGTTGAAATGCGTTCAAGTCGCAAGGCGGACTCGGTAGTCGTCAGGGTCACATTCCGTCCTTCCAGCGCGCTAAACTGTGAAATGCAAACCGAAGATGCTGGTCTCTCGACGCCATCTACCGACAAACATAGGCGCAATTGGTGTACGCTCCTAGCGGAAGCATCAGAGTTCGGGCTTTTCAACATCGCCTGTCTCAGTTAAAAGCCCACCATGACGAGCTTTTCGCGCCTTCTCGCGACTGCGATACGAATTACAGGCCCGGTGTTCCGGGCGGCTTGACCGCCGCCGGAGCCGCCGGGAATCTTGCGCGCGGCCTCTCGCGCTTTTTCCAGATCATGATAGTTCAACGCCCGGGCTCTTTTGCCGACGGGCAACGCATATGGCAGACGAATGACTGATACCGAGACCGCCGAGACGATCGACTATTCCAAAACGCTCTACCTGCCGCAGACGGATTTTCCGATGCGCGCCGGTTTGCCGGAAAAGGAACCGCTGCTGGTCAAGCGCTGGCAGGATATGGACCTTTACCGCAAGCTGCGCGAAGACGCAGCCGGCCGCGAAAAATACGTGCTGCACGACGGCCCGCCCTATGCCAATGGCAACATTCATATCGGCCATGCGCTGAACAAGATCCTCAAGGACGTCATCACCCGCTCATTCCAGATGCGCGGCTATGACTCGAACTATGTACCCGGTTGGGATTGCCACGGCCTGCCGATCGAATGGAAGATCGAAGAGCAGTACCGCGCCAAGGGCAAGAACAAGGACGAGGTGCCGGTCAACGAGTTCCGGCAGGAATGCCGCGAGTTTGCGGCGCACTGGATCAAGGTGCAGGGTTCCGAATTCCAGCGCCTCGGCGTCGTCGGCGACTTCGACAATCCCTATACGACGATGGCTTTCCACGCCGAGGCGCGCATCGCCGGCGAGCTGCTGAAATTCGCCATGTCCGGCCAGCTCTATCGCGGCTCCAAGCCGGTGATGTGGAGTGTGGTCGAGCGCACCGCGCTGGCCGAGGCGGAGGTCGAATACCAGGACTATGAGTCGGACACGATCTGGGCGAAGTTTCCGGTCGTCAGCCTCGCTCGCCAGGTCATCAACATCGATGATGGGCAGCCAGCCCTGGATCCCAAGCTGACGCAGACGTCGCTCGATCTGCTTGATGCCAACGTCGTCATCTGGACCACGACGCCGTGGACCATCCCCGGCAACCGCGCCGTCAATTACTCGCCGCGCATCAACTATGGTCTCTACGAGGTCACGGCGGCCGAGAACGCCTTTGGCCCCCAGCCCGGCGAAAAGCTGATCTTTGCCGAGAAACTTGCAGACGACGCTGCCGCGAAGGCCAACGTCACCCTGAATCGTCTTCGCAGCGTTGGCGCCGAAGAGCTTGAAAATCTTACGCTTTCGCATCCCCTCAAAAGTCTGGGTGGTGGCTACGAATTCCCTGTGCCGATGCTGGCCGGCGATCATGTCACCGACGATGCGGGCACCGGATTCGTCCACACCGCGCCGGGACACGGCCGAGAAGACTTCGACGCCTGGATGGATGCCGCCTCTGATCTTCGCCAGCGTGGCATCGACACCGCGATCCCCTTCACCGTCGACGATGCCGGCTTCTTCACCAAGGACGCGCCGGGCTTCGGCCCGGACCGCGAGGGTGGAGCGGCGCGCGTTATCGACGACGATGGCAAGAAGGGCAACGCCAACCAGGCCGTCATCGACGAGCTGATCAAGCGAAACGCGCTGTTCGCGCGCGGCCGGCTGAAGCACTCCTATCCGCATTCCTGGCGCTCGAAGAAGCCGATCATCTTCCGCAACACGCCGCAATGGTTCGTCTATATGGACAAGGAGCTTGGCGACGGCACGACGCTGCGCAGCCGCGCCCTGAAAGCCATCGACGATACCCGTTTCGTACCCGCCGCCGGCCAGAACCGCATCCGCGCCATGATCGAGGAGCGCCCTGACTGGGTGCTGTCGCGCCAGCGCGCCTGGGGCGTGCCGATCGCCGTCTTTGCCGATGCCGACGGCAATGTCCTGCGCGACGAGGCAGTCAACCAGCGCATCATGGACGCCTTCGAGAAGGAAGGTGCCGACGCCTGGTTCGCCGCCGGCGCCAAGGAGCGTTTCCTCGGCAATCACGATGCCTCGAAATGGCAGCAGGTGATGGACATCCTCGATGTCTGGTTCGATTCAGGCTCGACGCATGCCTTCACGCTTGAGGACCGGCCCGACCTGAAATGGCCGGCCGACGTCTATCTCGAAGGCTCCGATCAGCATCGCGGCTGGTTCCACTCCTCGCTGCTCGAAAGCTGCGGCACCAGGGGCAGGGCGCCCTACGAAACCGTCGTCACCCATGGCTTCACCATGGATGAGGAGGGGCGGAAAATGTCGAAGTCGCTCGGCAACACCGTCGTGCCGCAGGACGTCATCAAACAGTCCGGCGCCGACATCTTGCGGCTGTGGGTGGTGACGACCGATTATTGGGAAGACCAGCGGCTCGGCAAAAACGTGCTGCAGACCAACATCGACGCCTACCGCAAGCTGCGCAACACCATCCGCTGGATGCTGGGCACGCTCGCCCATGACGATGGCGAGGAGGTGCCGCTGGACAAGATGCCGGAGCTGGAGCGGCTGATGCTGCACCGGCTCGCCGAGCTCGATGAAGTCGTACGCTCGGGCTACGACGCCTTCGAATTCAAGCGCATCACCCGCGCGCTGCTCGACTTCATGGTGATCGAGCTGTCGGCCTTCTATTTCGATATCCGCAAGGATGCGCTCTACTGCGAAGCGCCTTCCAGCGTGAAGCGCAAGGCTTCCGTGCAGGTGGTGCGCCATCTCTTCGACTGTCTGGTGAAATGGCTGGCGCCGATGCTGCCTTTCACCATGGAAGAGGCTTGGCTCGACCGTCATCCGGATGTCGTCTCGGTGCATCTCGACCAGTTCCCGGAGATCCCGGCGGACTGGAAGGACGAGGCGCTGGCGGAGAAGTGGCGCAAGGTGCGGCAGGTCCGCCGTGTCGTCACCGGCGCGCTGGAGATCGCCCGCGCGCAGAAGGTCATCGGCTCTTCGCTGGAAGCGGTGCCGGTCGTCACTCTCGACGATGCCCTACTCGAAGCGGCGATCGCCGATGTCGACATGGCCGAGATGGCGATCACCAGCGATCTGGTTATCGCGCACGGCAAGGCGCCGGCGGGCGGCTTTACCCTCGACGATGTCAAAGGCGTCGCCGTGGTCGTCGAGAAGGCGGAGGACCGCGGCCTGGTGAAATGCGCACGCTCCTGGCGCTACACCGCCGATGTCGGCTCAGATCCGGAATTCCCGGATGTTTCGGCCCGTGACGCAGCTGTCCTGCATGAGCTGAAGGCTTTGAGCCGCCTTTAAGGCGGTGCACAATTGCCACGGCGGGCGGCCGATCGGCCCCCGTGCGTTGCCCTTAACGAGTGGTTGAGGTAAACACGCGAAACTCCGGACGACAAATTGTCGCCGGAATTCCGTCGGAAGAGCATAGGCGATGGGGGCCGGACCTTTCTTTGGCCGGCGGCAATCGAGAGGCTGTCTACAGTGGGACTTTTTGGCATGACCGAGAGAACTTACGCGCGCGTCGCGCTGCTGGCGCCGCTTGTCGTATCGAGCCTCGCCTTGTCCGGCTGCATGGGCTCGCCCACCTACGGGACCGACAAGACCGCGGGCGCGCAGCTTGCCGGCGACCTCACCGGGGCTTTTTCCTTCGCACCCAAACGCAAGGATAGTATCGACTACAAGCCGCGCCCCACGCTGGTGAAGCCAGGGCCGGGGCAGAAGGAAGTCTTGCCGCCGCCGCAGGAAAGCATCGAGACGGCGAGTGCCGAATGGCCCGAATCGCCGGAGCAGCGCCGTGCCCGCCTGCGCGCCGATGCCACCCTGCATCAGGACGACCCGGCCTACCAGGCGCAGGTCATCGATGACGTGCAGACGGATCCGGCGTCGGTCAAGGCCGCGCTGAAGCAGTCGGGCTCGAGCCACCCGCCAGCCTGGACTCCGGCCGATTCGGACAAGGACCGCGCCGCGGAAATCATGCGCCGCCGGGCTGAAGGCAAACAGGGCGACCCGACCACCCGCAGATATCTGAGCGAGCCGCCGGTGCAATACCGCGCTGCCGCCGACACTGCGCCGCAGGGTGACCTCGGCGAGGACGAGTACAAGAAGGAACGCCGCCTCAAAAGGGAGGCGGCCGCCAAGAGCAAGAGCAGCGGCATGTTCGACTGGCTGCCCTGGTAGACTGACGGCGCCAGAGACGTTCTGGCCTGGATTGGCTGAACTGGATTGGCTGACTTGGATTCGGTCCGTCTGCCGAACCAGGAAAATCAGGGTCCGCGTCGCTCGCGAAAAAAGTCCTTCAGCAATGCTGCTGCAGCGTTCTCGGCCATGCCAGGATAGATGTCGGGCACATGATGGCAGGTCGGTGACGTGAAGAAGCGAACGCCATTGACGACTGCGCCGCCCTTCTCGTCGGCGACGCCGAAATAGAGCCGGCGCAGCCTGGCGAAAGAGATGGCGCCGGCGCACATGGTGCACGGCTCCAGCGTCACATAGAGATCGTGGCCGCTGAGCCGCTCGCTGGAAAGCTTGCGGCAGGCCTCGCGGATCGCCAGCATCTCGGCATGGGCGGTCGGATCGGCGAACTCGCGGGTGCGGTTGCCGGCACTCGCAACGACCGTATCGCCGCCGACGACGACCGCGCCAACCGGCACCTCGCCACGCAGGGCGGCGGCTTCGGCTTCTTTCAGCGCCAGCGCCATGAAATCCTGCCGCCTCACGCGGTTTCCATTCCGATTATCTCCTCGCCACTAGAGCGCGATCCTGTTACTACCCGCGCAAACGAGCAAAGGCCACATGGACGACAAAAACAAGAAATTCCCGCGCAAGGCCGGCCCGAAACCGGCGGGGCCGCGTGGTCGCGATGGCGCTCCCGGCAAGGGTGGCAAGCCGTCCTTCGGCGTCAAAAAACCCTACACTCCGCGCGGCGATCGGCCGGCGGCGGCCGAAGGCGAACGGCCGAAACGCGACTTCAAGCCGAAGCGCGAAGGCGACCGGCCGTTCGGCAAAGGGCCGCGTCCGGAAGGCAAGCCTTATGAGAAGCGCGAAGGTCCACGCAAGCCTTATGCACCGCGCGGCGATCGGCCGGCGGCGGCCGAAGGCGAACGGCCGAAGCGTGACTTCAAGCCGAAGCGCGAAGGCGACAGGCCGTTCAGCAAAGGGCCGCGTCCGGAAGGCAAGCCTTATGAGAACCGCGAAGGTCCACGCAAGCCTTATGCACCGCGCGGCGACCGGCCAGCAGCTGCCGAAGGCGAGCGGCCGAAGCGCGACTTCAAAGGCAGCGAGAGGCCATTCAGCAAAGGGCCGCGTCCGGAGGGCAAGCCTTATGAGAAGCGCGAAGGTCCGCGCAAGCCCTACGCGCCGCGCGGCGACCGGCCGGCCGCTGCCGAAGGCGAGCACGGCGAAAAGCGCTTCGACCGTCCCAAGCGTGACTTCGGGGATCGTCCTAAGCGTGATTTTGGCGGCGATCGGCCGCAAGGGGCACAAAGGGCACAGGCGGCATCGGAGGGCGGCTTCAAGCCGCGTCCGCGTCGCGTCGAGGCAACGGAAGAAGCCGGCGAACGCATTGCCAAGCGGCTGGCGCGTGCCGGCCTGGCCTCGCGCCGCGATGCCGAGGAACTGATCGCGGCCGGCCGCGTCAAGGTCAACGGCAGGGCGCTGACCTCGCCGGCCTTCAACGTGATGCCCGGCGACATCATCCATCTCGACGGCATGGAGATCCCGCCGATCGAGCGCACGCGGCTGTTCCTGTTCAACAAGCCGGCCGGCGTGGTCACCACCAACCGCGATCCCGAAGGCCGCAAGACCGTCTTCGACGTGCTGCCCCCCGGGCTGCCGCGGCTGATGACCATCGGCCGGCTCGACATCAACACCGAAGGGCTGCTGCTGCTCACCAATGATGGCGGCCTGTCGCGCGTGCTCGAACTGCCGGCGACCGGCTGGCTGCGGCGCTACCGCGTGCGCGTCCACGGCAAGGTCGAGGAAAGCGCGCTCGCGGGCCTGCGCGAAGGCATTGCCGTTGACGGTGTCTTTTATGGCGCCATCGAGGCGACGCTGGACCGCGAGCAGGGTTCGAATGCCTGGCTGACGCTCGGCCTGCGGGAAGGCAAGAACCGTGAGGTCAGGAACATCCTGGGCTCGCTCGGTCTCGACGTGACGCGGCTTATCCGCATTTCCTACGGGCCGTTCCAGCTCGACGATTTGCCGGAAGGCCATGTGTTGGAGATCAAGGGCCGCGTGCTGCGCGACCAGCTCGGCGAGCGCCTGGTCGAAGAGTCCGGTGCCAATTTCGACGCCGATATCGCCAAGCCGTTTTCCAACAAGCCGGTCAGGCGTGAGCGGGAGGAGGAGCCCGAGCGGCCGAAATTCACCCGTGACGGCGAACGCCGTCCGATCGGCGAGGGCGGCCTGATCAAGAACCGCAAGCGCCGCGAAGGCAGCCGCGACGAAGCGCTCGGCAAGCTGTCGACAAAACCGGAGAGGAGCTTTGGCGAGCGTGGCGCCAAACCTGAACGCGGCGACTTCGGGGACAAACCCCGTGGCGACAAGCCTCGTGGCGGCTTCGGCGGCAAGAAATCCGAACGCGAGCAGCGGCCGATCGAACCGCCGGGCCAGCGCAAGGCCAATGTCTGGATGGCGCCGGGGGCGCGGCCGATCGGCAAGGGCAGGGCGGAGGCAGACGCCGCCAAGGCGGCGGAAAACAAGGCGCGCAAGGCCGCTTTCAAGCCGTCTTATGGCAAGCCCGGCGGTGCAAAGCCGTTCGGCAAGCCTCGTGGCGAACGTTCGGATAGCGGTGGCGACCGGCCGCGTGGCGGCCCGAAAGGAAGCAATGCGGATCGTCGGCGGTGAGCTTCGCGGGCGTCCGCTGGCGACGCCCCGCACCTTTGCCATCCGCCCGACGACCGACCGCACGCGTGAGGCGGTCTTCAACGTGCTGGCGCATCGCTTTCCCGAAAAACTGAACGGCGCGCGCGTGCTCGACCTGTTCGCCGGCACCGGCGCGCTCGGCCTCGAAGCGCTGTCGCGCGGCGCTGCCTATGCTGTCTTCATGGAGGAATCCGCCGAAGGGCGCGGCCTGATCCGCACCAATGTCGAGGCTTTCGGCCTCACTGGGCGCACCAAGATATTCCGTCGCGACGCGACGGCCTTGGGCGAGGCGGGCACCATCGCTGCATTCGGCCTGGTCTTTGCCGATCCGCCCTATGGCAAGAGCCTTGGCGAACGCGCGTTGCGCTCGGCCAAGGCCGGCGGCTGGCTCGCCCCCGGCGCGCTCTGCGTAGTCGAGGAAGCGGCGGCGGCGCCGTTCGAGGCAGGGCCGGGCTTTTCGGTTGTCGACGAGCGCAACTATGGCGAGACGGTCATCCGCTTCATCGAGGTTGGGTGAGGCCCCGCAATTGGCGAGGAAGCCGCGCCTTCAAAATGACGAACAATTCGCTTTGCCTCGACCAGCAACCCCGCCTATCGTTCCACCCCAAACCGGAGCCATCTATGACATTTCAGGCTGAATGGCTGCGCGGAACGCTCTTGGGACTGGCCCTGGTGATGGCCGAGCCGGCTCTGGCGGACAACAATCCCGACGACGGCGCAGTGACGGATTTCTTGCTCGACAACGGCATGGAGGTCGTCGTCATCCCCGACCACCGCGCCCCGATCGTCACCCATATGGTCTGGTACAAGATCGGCAGCGCCGACGAGCCGCCGGGCAAATCCGGCATTGCCCATTTCTTCGAGCATTTGATGTTCAAGGCGACCAGCAACCATGCGGCCGGCGAGCTCGATCGCGCCGTCGCCGCCATCGGCGGCTCGGACAACGCCTTCACCTCCTACGACTACACCGCTTTTCATGAGACAGTGGTGCCGCAGGCGCTCGGTGAGATGATGGGCTTCGAGGCCGACCGCATGCGCAATCTCATCCTCAACGACGATGTCATCAAGACCGAGCGCGACGTCATCCTCGAGGAGCGCCGCTCGCGCATCGACTCCAATCCGCAGGCGGTGCTCGACGAGGAGATCGACGCCACGCTGTGGCAGAACCAGCCCTACCGCATCCCGGTCATCGGCTGGATGCAGGAGATGGAGAAGCTGAACCGCACCGACGCGATGGCCTTCTACAACAAATATTATACGCCCAATAACGCCGTGCTGGTGGTGGCCGGCGATGTTGAGCCGGAAACGGTCAAGACGCTGGCCGAAAAGACCTATGGCAAGATCGCGCGCGGCCCGGATCTGCCGCCGCGCATCCGCCCGATCGAGCCCGAGCAGAACACCAGGCGCACGGTGACGCTGACCGACGGGCGCGTCAGCGTGCCGAGCTTTACGACGCAGTGGGTGGTTCCGTCCTATCACACGGCAAAGCCCGGCGAAGCCGAAGCGCTCGACGTGCTGTCCGAAATCCTCGGCGGCGGCAACCGCAGCCGGCTCTACCAGGAGCTTGTCGTCAGGCAAGGGATAGCCGCCGCGGCCGGCGCCTTCTTCCAAGGCACCATGCTCGACGACAGCAATTTCACCGTCTATGGCGCGCCGCGCGGCGATGCCAAGCTTGCAGACGTCGAGGCCGCGGTCGACGTCGAGATCGCCCGCATCGCGAAAGACGGCGTCACCAGCGATGAGCTGGAAAAATCCAAGGACCGTTTCGTCCGCTCGATGATCTTTGCCCGCGACAAGCAGGAGGACATGGCCAACATCTACGGCTCGACGCTCGCCACCGGCGGCAACGTCCAGGACGTCCAGCAATGGCCCGACCGCATCCGCAAGGTCACCGCCGACCAGGTCAAGGCGGTCGCTGCCCGCTATCTCAATCTCGACCACGCAACGACCGGCTATCTTCTGCCGCAAACCCAGGCTGGGAATTGATTTGATGATGAACCAGCACGGTCCCGCTCTGCCTTCTCCCCCGGGCTCCTCCCCTTCTCCCCTTGTGGGAGAAGGTGGCCGAGCAAAGCTCGGTCGGATGAGGGGTGTTCCAGCTTGGCACCAACGGCACTCCGTCCAACACCCCTCAACCGTCTCGGCGCTTCGCGCCGATCCACCTTCTCCCACAAGGGGAGAAGGGAAGCACGCGCGCTCCGGCCCTCTTCTAGCGACCCTCATCCTCTCCCTCGTCTTCCTCATCCTGCCGGCGCTTTCGGCTCGTGCTGCCATGAACATCCAGGAGGTGACCTCGTCGAAGGGCATCACCGCCTGGCTGGTGGAGGATTATTCGGTGCCGATCGTCGCCATCCGCTTCGTCTTCGATGGCGGCGCGACGCAGGATCCGCCCGGTAAGGAAGGGCTTGCCAACCTGATGAGCGGTCTGTTCGACGAAGGCGCCGGCGACCTCGACAGCGAGGCCTTCCAGGTCAAGCTTGACGATGTCGGCGCCGAGATGAGCTTCGATGCGCAGCGCGACGGAATCTACGGCTCGATGCGCATGCTGGCCGAGCAGCGCGACGGCGCCTTCGACCTGCTGCGCGTGGCGGTCAACCAGCCGCGCTTCGACCAGGTGCCGATCGACCGCATCCGCGCGCAAATCCTGTCCGGCATCATCGCCAACGAGCGCGATCCCGATACGCTCGCCCAGCGCAAATGGCTGGACGCGATCTACGGCAGGCATCCCTATGCGCGGCCGGACCAGGGCACCAGGCAAAGCATCGCGACGATCACGCCGTCCGATCTCAGCGCTTTCCACAAGGCGAATTTCGCCCGCGACGGTCTGCATGTCGCGGTGGTCGGCGCCATCGACGCCGAGACGCTGAAGCAGAAGCTCGACCTGGTATTCGGCAGCCTGCCGGAAAAGCAGGCGCTTACGCCCGTTCCCGACATCGACCTGAAACTTGGCCAGCAGCTCGAGGTCGTTTACGACCAGCCGCAGGCCTCGCTGCAACTCGCCTATCCCGGCGTGAAGCGGAACGCGCCGGATTTCTTCGCCGCGGTGCTGATGAACGAGATCCTCGGTGGCGGCACTTTCACCTCGCGGCTGTTCGACGAGGTGCGCGAGAAGCGCGGCCTGGCCTATAGCGTCAGCTCCGACCTCGTCGACCACCAGCATTCCGAGGCGCTTTCCATCACCACCTCGACCCGCGCCGACAGGGCGGCCGAGACGCTGGCCGTGGTGCGCGACGTGGTCAAGCGCATGGCCGAGGAGGGGCCGACCGAAGCCGAGCTGGCGGCGACCAAGAAATACATGATCGGCGCCTATGCCATCAACAATCTGAATTCCTCCGGCGCGATCGCCGCAACGCTGGTCGAGATCCAGCTCGGCAAGCTCGGCATCGACTACATGCAGCGCCGCGCCGCGCTGATAAACGCGGTGACGCTGGACCAGGTCAAGGCAGCGGCGAAAAAGCTGCTCTCCGCCGAGCCGGCCGTCATGGTGGTCGGGCCGAAGCTGGGTGAGGCCAACAAGGGATGAGCCCTAGCTTCGGCATCGCCTTTGGCGGCGGCGGCGCGCGTGGGCTGGCGCATATCCACGTCATCGAGGTGCTGGACGAACTGGGCATAAGGCCGGCGGCAATCGCTGGCTCGTCGATCGGCGCCATCATGGGCGCCGGCATGGCCTCGGGCATGACCGGCAAGGACATTCACGACTATACGCGCTCGATCCTCGGCCGCCGCGCCGAAGTGGCGACGCGCATGTGGCGGGCGCGGCCCGGCACCTTTGCCGAAGCGTTGCAGGGCGGCTTGCGGGTCAGCCAGTTCAATGTCGAGCGCATCCTCAAGGCGTTCCTGCCCGATGCCATCCCCGAGACCTTCGCCGAACTCAAAATACCGCTGAAGGTGACGGCAACGGACTTTTATGGCCACAAGCTCGCGGTGCTCGACGAAGGCGAGCTCCATTCGGCGCTGGCCGCTTCGGCGGCGATCCCGGCGGTGTTCCGCCCGGTGATGCGCGACGGCAGGCTGCTGATCGACGGCGGCATCTACAATCCCGTGCCGTTCGATCTGATCGAGCTCGACGCCGACATCGTCATCGCCGTCGACGTGGTCGGCGCGCCGACCGAGGCCGGGCGCAAATTCCCGACCTCCGTCGACCTGATGTTCGGCGCCACGCAGCTGATGATGCAGTCGATCATCGCCAGTAAGCTGAACCAGAGCCGGCCCGACATCCTGATCCGGCCGGCGGTGTCGAAATACCGCGTGCTCGATTTCATGAAGGTCGAGGCGCTGATGGCCGAGACGGTGGCGATCAAGGACGAGCTGAAGCGCGAGATCGAAAGGGCGGTCGAGGCGCGGGCCAAGGCCGAAGCCAGCAAGCGCACCAACCGTCTCGGCGGATGACAGCCGTCAGGCGCCCGGCGTCAACGCCCGCTGGACCATGAGCGTATCCTTCGTAAGTGGTGCGGATCAGCTCGAGATTGGCGCCAATCTCAGCCCCACTTCATCTCGCCGGTGGCGACCTTGGAGCCGATGTCGAGCGCAACCCCCATGCCGAGGCCGGGGAAGCGGGCTTCCATGGCGCTCTTCAGCGCGGCAGCGTCCTTGGCCTTGGCCAGTTCTTCCTCGAAGGCGATGAGATAGGTTTTTGTGTGCTCGACGCCCGAAAGGTCGGTCGCCGCCCCAGGCGTCATGTGCCCAGGCACGACGATCGCCGGCTTGCGCGCCGCGATCTTTTCGAGGTTGGCCAGCCAGGCGGCGCGCAGTTCCCTGGTCGGGGTGTCGGCGGTCCAGACATGCACGCCGGCAAAGATCATCACCCCGCCGAACACCGCGTTCAGCGACGGCACGAACAGATAGCGCCGGTTGCCGAGGCCTTCCGCGGCGACGATCTCGATGCTCTCGCCGTCGACGCTGAGCGTCTTGCCGTCGAACGCTTCCGGGATGACGACGTCGGCCAGCGCCTGCGGGCCATTTTCCTTCAGCTGCGGCCCCCAGACGGCGAGCTTCTTTTCGACATTGCCGTTGATGGCGGCCACCGTCTCGGCTGCGGCGATCACCCGTGCCTGCGGGAACGTCTGCTTGATCCGCTTGAGGCCGAAATAATAGTCGGGGTCGGACTGGCTGACATAGATGGTGGTGAGCGTCTTGCCGGTCGCCTTGATCGCCTCGGCCACGGCCCGGCCGTCGGGGTAGGTGAAACCGGAATCGATCAGCACGGCTTCGGTGGCGCCGGAGACCAGCACCGGGGCGCGGAAGAAGCCGTTTTCGCCGGCGGGAAAATGCTTCCAGGAAAGCCCGCTGGCCGCATGGCCAAGCCCGGCGGGAGCAAAGACCGCGGCAGCGCCGGCGGCGAGGGTGGTTTTCATGATGCTTCTCCGTGTGAACATGGATGTCTCCTGGGAATGCGGAATTCGGCGGCCTCGATGCCGCAAGATGGCAAAAACGGAATGCATATTGAAGGCCGACAAAATAGACGTAATGTATGCTTTCGCCTGACAATGGGGCTGCATCTGCCATGAGCCACGCATGAACCTGAACCGGCTGGCCTATTTCGCGGCGGTGGTCGACGCCGGCTCGTTCACGCGGGCCGCCGAGCGGCTGGGCATCACCAAGGCGGTCGTCAGCCAACAGGTGGCGCGGCTGGAGCGCGATGTCGGAACGACGCTGCTGATCCGCACGACGCGCCGCGTCCATCCGACCGAGGCCGGCCGGACATTCCATGCCCGCTGCCTGCAGGTTCTGCAGCAGGCCGAGGATGCCTTCGACGAGCTCGCGCAGGCCGCCGCCGAGCCGACCGGCACGCTGCGCATCGCGGCGTCCAACGACTACGGCAGGAGCTGACGCTGGGCGACGAGACGATCGACCTGGTTTCCGGCCACATCGACGTGGCCATCCGCGTCGGCTGGCTGGCCGATTCCAGCCTGCAGGCGCGGCGCATCGGCACCTTCCAACAATTCATGGTGTGCGGCGCCGGGTTTGAAGGCCGGTTCACGGCCGGGGAACCGCAAGACCTTGCCGGGCTGCCCTTCATCGCCAACATGGCGCTGCGCGAACCGCTGCTATGGCAATTTTCGCGCGGCGACAACGAGCAGCAGGTCGTGCGCATGCAGGCAACGATCGCCATTGACGCGACGCCGGCAGTGCTGGCGGCCGTCCGCGCCGGCGCCGGCCTGTCGGTGCTGCCGGACTTTCTGGTGCGGGACGAGCTGGCCGCCGGGCGGCTGGTGCAGGTCCTGCCCGAGTGGCGGCTGCCCTCCGGCGGCATCTACACAGTCTACCCCGCCGCCCGCTTCCGCCCGCCCAAGGTGACGAGGTTTGTCGAGATGCTGATTGCGGCCGAGCAGAAGCTGGAGGCAGGCGGGCGGGGGCGCTGATGGGCGAAGCAGCGATCTCCCCCCCAACGGCAGGGCTATCGCATAGGGGGCCCCCCTCATCCGGCCGCTTCGCGGCCACCTTCTCCCCGCTGGGGAGAAGAGGCTGGCGTTAACGCCGGCGACCTCCTCTCCCCTCGGGGAGAGGTCGGATTGCCCCGAATTGCCCTTCGCAATTAGGTTGGCAATCCGGGTGTGGGGGCCCATGCCCCGATGCGCTTGCTAAAGTTGAAACGAAGGCCGGCGTTCTTTCGCGCCCCCCTCTGCCCTGCCGGGCATCTCCCCCTCAAGGGGACCCTCAGGGGGAGATTGGCTGTCATCGGCGCTTTCGCCAGCGTTGCAGGATGAGCGCCAAGGCGGAAGCCGCGATCTCCCCCCACGTGGGGGAGATGGCCGGCAGGCCAGAGGGGGGCGCTGTCCCGCCGACCTATCAGTCGATGGCCTTAGCGTACCCGCGCAAGTTCCAGCTCATCACACGTTGAAACAAAGGCCGGCGTTCTTTCGCGCCCCCCTCTGCCCTGCCGGGCATCTCCCCCACGAGGGGGGAGATTGGCTCATCACGCCTTCCCCGCCGCATACTCCAGCGCCACCACCCCGTTGCTGAATTGCGTGGCGGAGATCAGCTCGAGCGGCAATTGCGCGCCGGGCGGGAATAGCAGCTTGCCCTGGCCGACGGCACCGGGGTAGCTGAGCAGCCTGATGCGGTCGACGAGGCCATGGCGCAGCAATTCCTGCGCGACGCTGAGGCTGCCATGCACATAGATGTTGCCGCCGCTGCCTTGCTTCAGCCCTCTGACCGCGGCCGGCAAGGCGCCCTGCAGCAACTCGGCCGGCTGCCAGTCCAGCGCCGTCAAGTTGGTCGAGGCGATATATTTCGGCAGCGCGTTGAAGCGGTCGGCGAAGTCTCCGGTCTCCTTGGGCCACGAGCCGGCAAAGATCTGATAAGTCGTGCGCCCCAAAAGCATGGCGCCGCTGTCGGCAAGCTCGTCGTCCTTGAATTTTTGCATTTCATCGTTCCAGGCCACGCTCGGCAGCTTTTCAACCTCGGCAATGCCATCGACGCTGATGAATTCGGTGATGATGAGTTTTCTCATGGCGGGTTCCTTCTGTCGGGGCGGCCGTGCGGGTCTTGTGCGAACTGCACCGTCAACTAGCGCGGCGCTTTTTCAGGTGGAGGGGTTTTCCCCGTTCGCTTCCAAAGACCGATACCGTGGGAAAAGCGTCTCCGACCTGCCCGTCGTTCGGCCATGCCACGAGGTCCGCGTCGGGTGGGGGCGGTCTTTTTTGCCTGTCCCCGATTGGATCTGGTTCGTAATTGCGGGCTGGCTACAGGCGGGCAATACCGGCTTTCAGCAGTCCTTCGCGGACGTGCTGCACATCAGACTCCTGGGCATAGTGCAGGGTGGCGATGAATGAATCGAGGTCGAATTGGGGATCGAGCGTTCTGATCTTGCCTAGATGCGCCGCGGCCGCGATTTCGTCGCCGAGCCAGCCGTAGCAGGCAGCGGCGAAAGCGTGCTGAACCGAGTCCATGGTTGACAGATGCATGAAAGCTTCGATCGCCTCGCCATACTGGCGCGCGGCGAAATGCGCCTTTCCCAGATGGCTCCAGAACCTCTCCGGGTGGTGCGGGTTCAACTGCATTGCCTTGCGGATCCACTCAATTCCCTCTTCCGGCCTCCCCAACCAGGTCAATAACTCGCCTTGCTGCACCACCACGAGGTCGTAATTGGGATTGAGGGCCAGCGCCCGCTCTTGATGGTAGCGCGCTGTGGTCAGCTCATTGTTGTTCACGTTCACTGCCGCGAGGATGCGGTGGACATCGGCATCGTTGTTGTCCAGCGCCAGCGCCCTGTCGAGCGCTGCCATGATGTTGTTCCAGACGGCATCCTTGTCTTGGCACCAGCTATGGACCCAGGCCTGGCCAAGAATGCAGGCATGCCAGGCATGGGCATGGGCATAATCGGGGTCGAGCGTGACGGCCCTTTCTATCAAGGTTTGCGCGCGTTCATTATCCGCAATCGTGCTTCGGTGATGCAGCACCTTGGCAGCAAGCACACATTCATACGCGGCCATGTTTGCAGGTTTCGCCCGCGCGAGCTGGTCCCGCTGAGCCGCCTCGACACGCCCGGGCAGCGTGGCTGCGATCGCCGCGGTCACCTCATCCTGAATCGCGAATATGTCGACCAGCTTCCGGTCATATTTGTCTGCCCAGATATGAGCGTCATTCGCCGTGTCGATGAGCTGAACCGTCACGCGCACCCTGTCGCCGATCTTGCGGACGCTTCCCTCCACCAGGTATTGGACGTCGAGTTTTTCGGCCACCTCGCGCACATTCACGGCGCGGTTCTTGTAGACGAAGGCGGAATTGCGCGAGATGACGAACAGCTCATGGTGGCGGGACAGTTCGGTGATGATGTCCTCGGTCAGTCCGTCCGCGAAAAATTCCTGCTCGGGGTCGCCGCTCATGTTGCTGAATGGCAGCACCACTATCGAAGGTTTCGAGATGGATCGCTTTGCCTCGACTTGTGGCAGGACAGGACTGTCAAACCCAACGCGATAGAGGCGAACCGGGCGGCTGATGTTCTTTAACGTCTTCTCGCCCAGGTCCTCCATGGCGATTTCGAGACGGTCGGCAATCTGGGTCGCCACCGCTGCGGTCACGCAGATACCGCCGACGTCGGCGAGTTGCTCGATGCGCGAGGCAATATTGACGCCGTCGCCGAAAATGTCGTCATCGTCGAAAATGATGTCGCCGAGATTTATGCCGATCCTGAATTCGATGCGCCGTTCTTGCGGTACATCCGAATTGCGCCGTTTCATGCGCTGTTGGATTTCCACGGCGCATTTCACGGCATCAGTCACGCTCTGGAACTCAACGAGCATGCCGTCTCCGGTGGTCTTGATGATCCGGCCCTTGTTCTTCGCGATGGCGGGATCGACCAGTTCTATGCGATGGGTGCGAAGGCGTGCGAGCGTGCCGGATTCATCGGCCTCCATTAGCCGACTGTAGCCCGCCATATCGGCAGCCAGAATTGCGGCCAGTCTCTGTTCCATCGCTGAACCAAAAACCAAGCCTACGCTTCCTGGGCTGCCAAATCCAGCAATTTGGGCTTGTGGCTGAATCAAGAACTCCGCAGCAGCAAGAAAGGGCGGATCAGAACCTTCCGCCTGGTGGCTGCCAACTCGATCGCATCAATGGCGGGAGGCGCGGCGTCAGCTCGTCGAGGCGACATATTTCGGCAGCGCGTTGAACCGGTCGGCGAAATCTCCGGTTTCCTTGCCCAGGAGCCGGCAAGAATCTCATAGGTCGTGCGCCCCAAAAGCATGGCGCCGCTGTCGGCAAGTTCGTCGTCCTTGAATTTTTGCATCTCATCGTTCCAGGTCACGCTTGGCAGCTTCTCGACCTCGGCGATGCCATCGACGCTGATGATGAGTTTTGGCATGGCGCTCTCCTGATGGTCAGAGGACGGATGGCGCGGGCAATGCGACATGCTCGGTGAGAAATAGCGCGGCGCTTGGTTGATTTAGCTCAGCATCGGAGGAGCCTTCCTTGGGCAACTTGTGCAATGAAACGGACTGCTGCGGGAAGCATGAGGATATTCGAATAATCTGTTTGAGAAAATACCAGGCCGCTGTAATCTATGCCGACTTGGAGGGATTATGGCGACGTTTCTCAGCGACTACTTTGGCATCGCGGAATCTGTATTCGACGACTACGGGGCTGTTAACATATCTATCGTAAACGACCTACCATTGTTTATAGACCCGTTCCTGCTTTTCCATAGCGAAAGGCCCGAGTACGTGGCGCTTCACGAGCAGATTATCGGATATCTTGTGTTCTTACGGGATCGCGCTGCAGAAGGGCGTCTTGACGATGGTCAGCTAAGAAACTGGTACTGCTTCCCGGAAGTTAAGCAGAATTGGCTCGGTTTCTCGGAAACGGGCAACGATGGAGTCGGCCTTGGCATGGACTTCGCCAGAAATCTGCACGCCAACTTGCATGTCGTATTTTCCAACTTTGGTGCCGAGAGGATCACCGAGAGCAGCCACATCGAGAAAGTCTGCCTAGTGTCGGACGGTGTAGGTCGCGACAACATCAGCGATTTTACGACTAACCTGATCAAGGATTTCCTCTGCCAATACACGGAAAAGTTCGGCACAGAGCATTTGCCGGACCAAGCGGTACGTGAGGTGTGGGTCGAACGCGCCCGATTTAACTATAAGACGCAAGCCTGGGCACGAACGCGCTACAAGCTTCCTTGGGTCAATGGCGACTACGTCATCTTGACACCGAAGGACATGCTCACCCGTGACGACAATTGGATCAATCGGGGCGACCTGATTTCAGGATTCGAGGAAGTTCCCACCGCTATACCCGACTCGCAGCTAAGATCGGCCGTTTTTAACTACTTCGAGCAAGAGCTCCATCGCAGACCAAAACCGGCAAGCCAGAACAAGGAACGAAGACCACATAAGGAGAGAAAGCCCACTCAAAAGGATCGCTCGGCTGCCGTCGTCGCAACCATGCGGAAATTTCCGCAGATCATTGACTACTACATCCGCTTGAAGGAAATGCGCGGCGATGAGGCAAAGGATGTCAGCGAGGAAAAAGTCCTCGCGATCGAATACCTGTTTATCCAGCAACTGCAGGAACTCCAATCCGTCCTGCTGTCAGAGACGGATTTCTATAAGGTCGGTATGACGACCTATGAGGAAGCGCACGCCCGCCTAGCCTACCTAAAGGACGTCATAGAAAACAAAGGCGGCCACCGCTTTTTCTATGATGATAAGGGCCAGCCGATCGAGCGAGAAAAGGATTTGCACGTTCTCTACCGCCTTGTCTGGTTCGGGACGCCTTCCGATGCCGGCGCTGAGGCTAACGACGGCCGTGGCCCAGTGGATTTCAAAATCAGCCGGGGCCGAGACAAGACCTTGGTCGAAATGAAACTGGCTAAGAATACCAAGCTCGAGCAAAACCTCGCGAAACAGGCCGAGATCTACCAGGCGGCAAGCGACGCGAAGCACGCAATCAAGGCCATCATCTACTTCAGCGCATCCGAACTGGTGAGGGTGAAGGGCATCGTTAAGCGGCTCGGCCTTGACGACAACAAAGATGTGGTACTGATCGATGCACGGCGCGACAATAAGCCTTCGGCCTCCAAAGCCGCATGACAATGCACCGCCTAGATGTACGCTGCATTGAGTAATTGGTCGGCAAAATCTCCGGTTTCCTTCAGTCTGGAACCGGCGAAGATCTCATGGGTCGTGCACTCCAAAAGCATGGCGCGGCTGTCGGCAAGCTCATCCTCCTTGAACCTGTTCATCTCGCCATACCAGGTCACGCCAAGTAGCTTCTCGACCCGGTAATGCCATAGACGCTGATGAATTCGGCGACGACAAGTTTTCGCATGGCGCTCTCCTTTTGGCGAGACTGCTAAGGGCGCACCGAAACAGATTGCGTCCCACAAAACGCTATGTCACGGAGGGGTCAGTAACTTCTTCGTCGCGCTGCACCAGCATCACGGCCTCGTAGGGACGTCCCCAGGTTTCTGTGCCGCGAGCAAAGACAACGCAGGCGTCGACACGGTCATCTGTGAGCGCCATGGCCGCAAACTGCTCCATTGCCTTCTTTGTCTCGCTGCGATGCTGTTCCGGGAACAGGTGAAAGATCACGCGCGCCTTCCGCTCCTCCGGGGGCTGTATCTGAAGTGAGCTCAGATGAACTGGATCACGATAATTCTTGCGCACCATTGCGCGGAGTCTCGCTAGCGAACGCTCAACTGCTGCCTGCTCTGCTGGATCAGCGCATGAAAGCAGATGCAGACCGACGGTCGTCCAGCCATGCGGTTTTGTTTCGACGAGACGATTGACAATCTGCCGAAAGAGCGGTCGCAGTTCTGCTTTCGGCTTGGGTAGTTTCACGCCCACTTCGAGGCTCATGAAGTACCGGTCGATCGGCAGGGACATCCCACTCGGAATGAAGCGAATATTCTCGTCTCGCAGAGCGCTAATGTTGAAGCCCGTCGAGAGATATAGGCCGAGGAAGTCCAACTCGTCGCCTAGCAACTCCAGGGAGCCCTGGAAGTAAGATCGTTCGCTCAGGTAGTGCAGGAACAGTAGCGGGTTATCCAATATCTCGGCAATGCAGATGAGATCGGCAATCAAAATCGTCGGCGCGAGTTTATGGTCCTCTGGCACCCAACCAGCTTTCTTGAAGTCCGGCTCAGCGGAGCTGAGTACGGATAGGTCATCAAGCGTCACGGAGACGCGAATGACACGGTCGACGACTGAAGTGTCGATCTTCATCGCCCTCATGATCTCAAGAGCAGCAACGTCACCCTTCCGTGCCCCGGCAATCAACTGTTCGAGACGAGCCGACTGCATCGACGGGTCGAGGACCATATCCTTGATATGGCGCTTTACGCGGTCAGGCGCGCCCCGTAGTCCCTCGGCAGTCAGCCGATGCGACTTCGCCTCGGCGATCACAACGGTTCGGTCGATCAGGACAAGGAGATCGGTCTCGAATTGCTGATCCCCGACACGCCATTTCACAGCGGGGCGAATATCCGCGTCGGGAAACATCTTGCGGAAAGCGCCTTCGAGTTGGTCTTCGAGGAAGCGCGACCTTCTGCCCGAGAGTTTCTCCTTGATCTTCGCGCCGGAGGCGAGTCTATCCATGACGCGATGGATATGGCTAAAGACCACCTGCGGTAGCGGGATGAAATAGGAATCGCCAAGATCAATAAGCGGCGTTTCCCAGACCGGGTTTCCGAGGAAGAGGTACTCGGGTTTTGTATCCACCAGGGCGCCAAGTGGCAGCGACAGTTCTTTGAAGATCGCCTTCACGATTTCGGGCGACTTACCTGTTATCGTAGCCAGCTCATCGGGCGCAAATTGTGCCCGATCGGCCAGTCGCAGATCGAAATGTGCCATTGTCATGCTCATGAGCTGATTAGGCGTAACCCCCGGTGGCAAAGCTGCCAAGAACGCTTCCGGAGTTCCTTGGAGGTCGGGAACGTGCTTGTAGTAGAGCCTGACCATCTGGCGCACCGAGCCCCCGCGAAAAACCTTCGCCAGCGTACTAAAATGCTCGCTTTGCCTGCGTTCATATTCCCGAACGACGGCGAGCATGGTCTCGATCAGATCCGTTGCGCCGAACCCGTAGTGAGCTCTCAGGTTCGCATCGAGCGGCTGGAAGAGGTCGAGCGTTAGCCGCACGACCTCGTCGAAGTAGCCCCAGTTGCGCACTGCCTGCGTATGCAGTCGGACGCGCTCCTGCAGCGAGCGCACAATGTGTTCGGCTTTGTCTTCAATGCTCTCTGCGTCGATAATGCGCTGGAAGTAGAAAGCTTCCGCTAGCTTAGGGAGTGTGTCGAATACCGTCTGCATTACGTCCGGGGTAAGTATGCCCTTGCTTACCTCATTTGTGGGAATAGTGAGCAGAATGGCTTGCAGCAGTTCGGCATGATGCTGCTCGACATCGATCGAACGCTTCCCACGCTGCTCGACACCTTTGTCGGAGACGTAGGCCCGCAGGCCGTAACTTGCCAAGGAGGCAAGAACGCCCAACGCCTCGCTGTCCTTGAGCTGATCCTTTATGAGGGCGAGCTGGTTTGGGAACTCGGCCACTCCCGCATGTGCTGCCTCAAGTACCTTCGCTTTGAACTCCGGATGCTTCTCCGAATCAATGGAGAACTCGCTGAATTTGATCTTGGAGTCTCTCGCCCGAGGACTGACAACTGCGCTTCTGGGGGTGCTCTTGTTCATTGGTCAAGAATACAGGCCGCCGCCCCTATCACCAAGTGGCTCCGCCACTCTAAATGGAAGCTGCGTCGGCCAACACCAGATGTTCGGTTCTGGCGCAGAGCGGTGTAAGTGACTGCATTTCTCACGAACCTCGGACACGCCCATCATCGCCGGCGTCAGCGTCGCCACCGCCTCGAAAGCCCTGAACGGGCAGGGGCGGATGACGGCGGAGACGCAGGCCCGGATTCGCGAGACGGCGCAGCGGCTTGGCCATCGTCCGAACAGCCTGGCGCAGAACCCGTTGCGGCGGCTCCTTTACCATCGGGCCCGCTGACCGACGACCTTTCGCCGCGCCTTCGCATTTGTGACGGTCACCGCCCTCATGAAGCTACTCTGACATTTGGTACCATCGTGCGATGCCAAACCATCGCGACACGGGGAAGCGGCTAACGTCGGCAAGCGGAACAATCCGGCAGCCGGCGGGTTTGTAGGATGAAGGGCGATCTGTTTCGGAGGAAGATTGCGATGAAACGCGTCCTTGCCCACCATGCGGTACGACTGATGCTCGGCGGCGCCTGTCTGCTCACGGTCGTCGAGATTCCCAACCCGATTGCGCCATTGTCGCTTGTGTCCGAGGCAAGGGCTGCCACCACCGTTTCGATCAGCACGTTCTACGAAGACCTGTCTTCCTATGGTGATTGGGTCTCGTATCACGGAGCGTCCGTTTTCGTGCCGGTTGATGTACCTGACGGTTGGCGTCCGTATACCGTTGGACACTGGGCCTATACCGAGCAGTATGGCTGGCTGTGGATATCCGACGAGCCATTCGGCTGGGCGACGTACCATTACGGCCGGTGGGGCTATGCCGACGATATCGGCTGGTACTGGGTTCCGGGCACTCGTTGGGCGCCGGCATGGGTGAGTTGGCGTCGTGACAGGGAGCATATGATCTGGGCTCCGCTGCCGCCGCGCCGCGATCCGGATCTGATTTCAATCGAGGTGACCTTCGACACGACGCCGGACTATTACTGGGTTGTCGTCCCCACCCGCGAATTCCTTGCCGCGGACATTTCTGTGGTCGTTATCCGTGATGAGCCGGAGTTTGTGCGCATCGTCGAGGCGGCCGAGCCGGCCGGCGACGTGACGATCCAGAACAATTTGGTGATCAACAAAGTCATTGATGTCGATGTGATCGAAAAGGAGACGAACCAGAAGGTGACTGCCGTCAAGGTCAGCAAGACCGACGCGCCCGAGCAGTCCGGCAAACTGGAAAACGATACGGTCGCTGTCTTTGAGGGCGAGGTGAAAGCCGACCCTAAGGCCAAACCAGCTAAGCTCAAAGACATCGAGGAGGTGAAGCAGGTTCAGGCTGGCCGGAAATCGAAGCCGACCGAAGGCGCTGCAACGACCGAGCAGGCCAAGCCCGAAGAAACCGCCAAGCCTGAGAAGCCGAAGGTCGGCGAGCAGCCCGCCGCCGAGCAGCAGCAGGCCGAGCCCGAGCAGGCGGCCAAGCCAGAGAAGCCGAAGGCCAAGGAGCAACCTGCCGCCGAGCAGCAGCAGACAGAGCCCGGCAAGGCGGCCAAGCCTGAGAAGCCGAAGGCCAAGAAGCAGCCCGCCGCCGAGCAGCAGCAGGCCGAGCCCGAAAAGGCGGCCAAGCCTGAGAAGCCGAAGGTCGGCGAGCAGCCCGCCGCCGAGCAGCAGCAGGCCGAACCGGAACAGGCGGCCAAGCCTGAGAAACCGAAGACCAGGAAGCAGCCCGCCGCGGAACAGCAGCAGGCCGAGCCCGAGCAGGCGGCCAAGCCTGAGAAGCCGAAGGCCAAGGAGCAGCCAGCGGCCGAGCAGCAGCAAGCCGAGCCCGAGCAGGCGGCCAAGCCGCAGAAACAGAAAAACAAGGCGTGCGATCCACAGACTGAGAGCTGCTAGTACGGGTAGGCTGCGGCACCGCGATTATTCGATCGCGGTGCCCGCCATTCCCCCTTGCCATCCCCACATCCTTCGTCCTAATCTCCCCCTTGAGAAAACCTTTTCCCACATCGCCCTGCGTCCGCTGACCTCACCATTCGGCACCCGCAGGGGCCATAAGAGAAAAGCTTTTCTCAACCGGGAGGATCGATACCAAAATCATGGCGTCCGACGTCCAGCCAACGCCCGCCAAGCAGCCCGTCACGCTCCGTGAGGTGGCGGCCATTGCCGGCGTCAGCGTTGCCACGGCGTCAAAAGCGCTGAACGGGCAGGGGCGGATGACGGCTGAGACGCGGACCCGTATTCGCGAGACGGCGCAGCGGCTTGGCTTTCGCCCGAACAGCCTGGCGCAGAGCCTGCTCAGGCGGCGCTCCTTTACCGTCGGGCTGTTGACCAACGACACCTATGGCCGCTTTTCGCTGCCGCTGATGGCCGGCGTTTCCGATGCGCTGGTCGATGCCGGCGTCTCGGTGTTTCTGTGCAATGTCGAGGACGACCCGCGCCTTGCCCAGCTGCATGTCGATGCCATGCTCGACAAGCGCGTCGACGGCATCATCGCCACCGGCAAGCGCATCGACCGCCACCTGCCAGTCGACCTCGCCAATCTCGGCATTCCGGCGATCTACGCCTTCACCGAGCCCGATCCCAACGCCATCGCTTTCGTGTCCGACGATGCCGGCGGGGCGCGGCTGGCGGTCGAGCATTTTTGCCGGCTCGGGCGCCGGCGCATCGCCCATGTCAGCGGTCCCGCAAGCTTTGCCGTGGTGCATGCCCGGGCCGAAGCCTATCGCGAGGTGCTGGCCGAAAATAACCTGCCGGTCATGGAGCCGCTGCTCGGCCCGTGGTCGGAAGCCTGGGGCCACGAGGCGGTCAGAAAACTGTTCGACGGCGACGACGGTACGCGCGAAAAGCCCGATGCGGTGTTTTGCGGCAACGACCAGATCGCGCGCGGCGTCATCGACGCCTTGCGCGAGCGCGGTATCGGCGTGCCGGACGAGGTCGGCGTCATCGGCTTCGACAATTGGCAGATCGTCGCCGAGGCAACCCGACCGCCGCTGACCTCGGTCGACATGAATCTCGCAGCACTTGGCCGCGAGGCCGGCCTTGCCTTGCTTTCGCTCGTCGGCGGCGAACCCGCTCTGCCGGGCATCAGAAAACTGCCGTGCCGGCTGGTGGTGCGTCAGTCATGCGGCCGTCCGCCGGACGGCTGAACGAAACGGGCCGTGTCGATAGTCACCCGCTTGGGGGCGCGGCTAAATTAAGACGCTAAATTAGAACCATGTGGAGGAGAAGCATGAGAACCACCATTACCGGGCTCGCCATCGCCGCGAGCATTTTCGGCACGCTTGCGACGGTCGGCTCGGCCGCCGCCGATACCGCCAACATCTGGGTTCGCGCCGACGGGTCGAACTTCATGCCGCGCATCGTCGATGCCTTCAACAAGGGGCATCAGAACCAGATCAAGCTGGACATCATCCCCAACGCCGAAATCATCCCGAAATACGGCGCTGCCGCCGCCGGCGGCACGGCGCCCGATGCGCTGTCGCTCGACCTGATCTACACGCCGTCCTTCGCCGCCGCCGGCCAGCTGGAGGACATCACCGACTGGGCGAAATCGCTGCCCTATTTCGCCAGCCTGTCGCCGGCGCATGTCAAGACCGGCACCTATAAGGGCCGCATCTACGGGCTGCCGTTCTCGGCCGATTCCTCGGTGCTGATCTGGAACAAGAAGCTGTTCAAGCAGGCCGGCCTCGATCCGGAAAAGGGCCCGACCAACTGGGCCGAAATCGAAGCCGACGCCGAAAAGGTCAACGCGCTCGGCGGCGACATCAAGGGCTTCTACTTCTCCGGCAATTGCGGCGGCTGCAACATCTTCACCTTCACGCCACTGATCTGGGCCTCGGGCGGCGATATCCTGACCGAGGACGGCTCCAAGGCGACGCTGGACACCCCGCAGATGCGCGGCGCCATCGACCTCTACCGTTCGATGGTCAAGAAAGACCTGGTGCCTTCAGGCGCGCAGACCGACACCGGCTCCAACTTCTTTGCCGCCTTCGCCACCGGCAATATCGGCATCTCGCCGTCCGGCGCCTTCGCCATCGGCGCGCTCAACACGCAATATCCCGATATCGACTACGGCATCACCTTCCTGCCCGGCAAGGACGGCGCCTGGTCGTCGTTTGCCGGCGGCGATAATTTCGTCGTCACCAAGGGCACCACCAAGGTCGCGGTGGTGAAGGAGTTTCTCGACTTCGCCTATTCGCTCGAGGGCCAGACCATCCTGGCGAAATACGGCAGCCTGCCGGTGCGCGGCGACATCGCCAATGAGGCGCTGAAAGATCTCGACCCGCGCTACAAGGTCGCCGCGGAGGCAATGTCCAAGGGCCGCACGCCCTATTCGGTGGTGTTCAACGACCTGATCAACTCGGCCAACGGTCCGTGGAACCAGATGATGAACGAGGTCTTCTTCGGTGAAGACGTCGACGGCGCCATCGCCAACGCGCAGGAGACCATGCAGTCGATCATCGATTCGGCGCCGCAGAAGTAAAGCGCCGGCGCTCCGGCCGCCCGCCTGTCTCCCTGGGCGGGTGGCCGGACATTGCATCGGAAGACCGCCCGCAACTCACCTTGGAAGGACCGATTGTTAATGTCGGCACCGCCCCTCATCCGCCTGCCGGCACCTTCTCCCCGTATAGTGACGGGGAGAAGGGGCTGGCCGCGACCCTGGCACCCTTTCTGCAACGCGGGATGTTGGCGAAATCCTTTGCGAAGGCACCCTTCTCCCCGTCACTATACGGGGAGAAGTGCCCGGCAGGGCGATGAGGGGCAGCGCAAACCAGACGCGATTGACTTGGGGCGGGAGACCGAAGATTTGCAACCATTCAACCGCAAGAACCGCGCATGACCACCATCACAGCAACCACCGCCACCCCGGCACGCGCATACAAACTGGTCGGCGCCGGCCGCCGGCAGTGGATCGGCCTGCTCTATGTCGCGCCGGCCGTCGCCCTGGTCGTCGTCTTCTTCATCGTGCCGCTTTGCATGACCGCCTGGATGTCGCTGCACAACTGGCCGCTGATGGGCGCGCACAGCTTTGTCGGGCTCGACAATTACTGGGCGATCCTGCGCGACACCCGCTTCTGGAACGCGCTGCGGTTCACCGGCTACTACACGGTGGTGGTGACGATCGCGATCTTCGCCGTCGCCTTTCCGCTGGCGCTGTTCATCGAAAGGCCGCGGCAGCTGACCGGCTTCTACCGCACGTCCTTCTTCATGCCGGCGGTCATCGGTTTTGCCTCGGCCAGCCTTTTGTGGTCATGGCTGCTCAACGTCGATTCCGGCCTGTTCAGCCCGGCCGCTTTCGAGCTTGGCCTGACCGAGAAGAAATTCAACCTGCTGGCGACCTTCCAGCCGGCCTTCTGGTCGATCATCGCCATGGTGGTGTGGAAGGTGGCGGGCTTCACCATGGTCATCCTGATGACCGGCCTGCAGTCGATCCCGCCGGACCTGCAGGAGGCGGCGATGATCGACGGGGCAGGGCCACTCGCGCGGTTTCGCGCCATCACCTTGCCCTTGATGCGCCGCACGCTGGCGCTGGCGCTGATCCTGTCGGTGGCCGGCTCGATCCTCGCCTTCGACCAGTTCTACATCATCCTGCGCGGCGGCCCGCGCAACCAGACGCTGACCGCCGTCTACTGGATCTTCAACCAGTCCTTCGTGTCGTTCAAGCTCGGCTATGGCGCCGCACTTTCGATGGTCCTGCTGGTCATCCTGGTGGCGCTCAGCCTCATCCAGCTGCGGCTGCTGCGCCAGCCCGAGGGGGTCGACTGATGGCGCAGGCAAGGAGCCGCAAACGCCGCATCGGCATGCAGATTGCCGAGCACTCGACCGGCATCATCGCGTCCATTCTGTTCCTGGCGCCGATCGCCTGGACGGTGCTTTCGGCCTTCAAGCCGGCGCAGGAAGCGCGCCAGCCGCCGCTGCCGCCCTGGCCGACCAGCGGCATCTCGCTCGAGAACTACGCCACGCTCAACACCTTTGGTGACGGGCTGTGGCTGCCGGCCCAAAACAGCATCTACGTCTCGGTCATGACCGTGGTGCTGTCGGTGATCGTCAGCGTGCTCGCCGGCTACGGTTTCTCGCGCTTCCGTTTTCCGCTGAAGAACCTGCTCTTCGTCGTCATCCTGTCGACGATCATGATCCCGTTCCAGTCGATCCTGACGCCGATCTTCCTGGTGCTGACAAAAATCGGCCTGCACAACACGCTGACCGGGCTGGTCTGCGTCTACGTCACGCTGCAGCTGCCGTTCTCAATCTTCATGATGCGCAACGCCTTCGACGCGGTCCCGCGCGAGATCGAGGAGGCCGCGCGCATGGACGGCGCCAACAATGTCACCATGCTGTTGAGGGTCATGCTGCCGCTGGTCTGGCCGGGCATCGTCACCATTGCGCTGTTCGCTTTCCTCGGCGCCTGGAACGAGTTTCTGGCAGCACTCGTGCTGATGACAGACCAGTCCAAATTCACGCTGCCGATCATGATGACCGCACTCCAGTCCGGCCGCTTCGGCGCCATCGACTGGGGCGCGGTGCAGGCCGGCGTCACCGTGATGATGGTGCCGTGCCTGGTGCTCTTCCTGCTGCTGCAGCGCTTCTACATCCGCGGCCTGATGGCAGGGGCCGTGAAGTGACCACAAGAAATCGAACGGAGTAAGTTGATGACCGCATCGCAATCCGCCAGTCAGGGCGCCAAGCCGAAACTCGCATTCCGCCCGCTGCCGGTACCGCAGGTCGACGTGCGCGGCTTCTGGGGCGACCGTGTCGATGCCGTTGCCAGCAAGACCGCCGGCATCCTCTACGACCGATGCGTCGAGGCGCGCATGCTCGAGCAGATCGATCCCGACCGGCCGTCGCCCGGCGTCGTCATTCCGTTCCACTCACCCTCGCCGGACGAGGCGGCCACCGCCGGCAACGAATTCACCGGATCGACGGTGACCACCCAGATGTTCTGGGACTCGGACTGGGGCAAGACCATCGAGACCGCCGCCTATTCGCTCTACCGCCGCCGCAACGAGGAGCTGGAGAAGAAGATCGACGCCGTCATCGACATGTATGGCAGGCTGCAGCAGCCCGACGGCTATCTGTCGAGTTGGTACCAGCGCATCCAGCCGGGCCTGCGCTGGACCAACCTGCGCGACTGCCATGAGCTCTATTGCGCCGGCCATCTGATCGAGGGCGCCGTCGCCTATTACCAGGCCACGGGCAAGCGCAAGCTGCTCGACATCATGTGCCGCTATGCCGACCATATCGCCGAGACGTTCGGTCCCGAGCCCGGCAAGAAGAAGGGCTATTGCGGCCACGAGGAGATCGAACTGGCGCTGGTCAAGCTGGCGCGGGTGACGGGCGAGCGCAAATACATGGAGCTTGCCAAATACTTCATCGATCAGCGCGGCCAGCAGCCGCATTATTTCGACGAGGAGGCGCGCGCCCGCGGCGCCGACCCGAAGGCCTATCACTTCAAGACCTACGAATACAACCAGTCGCACAAGCCCGTTCGCGAGCAGGACAAGGTCGTCGGCCATGCGGTGCGGGCGATGTACCTCTATTCGGGCATGGCCGACATCGCCACCGAATATGGCGACGACACGCTGCGGGTGGCGCTTGACCGGCTGTGGGACGATCTCATGACCAAGAACCTTTACGTGACTGGCGGTCTCGGGCCATCGTCGCACAATGAGGGTTTCACTGCCGATTACGACCTGCCCAACGACACCGCCTATGCCGAGACCTGCGCTTCGGTCGGCCTGGTGTTCTGGGCAAGCCGCATGCTCGGCATGGGTCCCAATGCGCGCTACGCCGACATCATGGAGCGGGCCCTCTACAACGGCTCGATCTCGGGCCTGTCGCTCGATGGCTCGCTGTTCTTCTACGAAAATCCGCTCGAAAGCCGCGGCGCCCACCACCGCTGGAAATGGCACCGCTGCCCGTGCTGCCCGCCCAATGTCGGGCGCATGGTCGCCTCGATCGGCAGCTATTTCTACGGCCTGTCGGACACAGCACTTGCCGTCCACCTCTATGGAAACGGCACGGCTCGTTTCGATATCGCCGGGACGCAAATAGAGCTCACCCAGACCAGCAATTATCCCTGGGACGGCGCGGTCTCGATCTCCGTCGAACCCGAGTCGCCGACCGCGTTCACCTTGCACCTGCGCCTGCCGGCCTGGTGCCGCAAGGCGGCGCTTAAGGTCAACGGCGCCGATATCGGTTTGGATGCTGTCACCAGTGACGGCTATGCCGCGATCCGCCGCGAATGGCGCAAAGGCGACCGCGTCGAGCTCGATCTCGAAATGGCCGTCGACCGCCTCTACGCCAATCCGCAGGTGCGGCAGGATATTGGCCGCGTCGCACTGGCACGCGGTCCGCTGATCTATTGCGTCGAGGAGACCGACAATTCCAGCCAGCTGCACCGCATCGCCCTGCCGCGAACGGCCGACATCGAGACACACAAACAGCCGAACCTTTTGGGCGGCGTCGTCACGCTTTCCGCGATTGCCAAAAAGGAGGCTTTCGAAAACTGGGAAGAGGGGCTCTACCGCACCGAACCGCCGGCGGTCGAGGAAGCGAAAGTCACCGCCGTGCCGTACTTCGCCTGGGACAACCGCGATCCCGGCGAGATGCTGGTCTGGCTCAGGGACGAATAAAGCCCGACGGCGGCGCCCGGCCGATCTCCTCGGCCACAAGTTCCTGCAGCTGCCAGAGATTGCGGTCGCGGATGCCGCAGGCGTCGAGATGGCGAATGGTCTCGAACAGATATTCGGCGCCCGAACCCCAATGGCCGACGGCCGTGGCCAGGGTCGCCGCTATCGCTCGCTTTTCGAGCTTGCCGGCATAACGCGGATTGGCGGGATCGACAACGAAACCAAGCGCTTGGCGCATGCCATCGCCCGTCCTGACCTGCAGCCAGCGCGGCACGTTGACGGCCGGCAGGATGGTCATCTCGCGGCGCAGCAGCGCTTCGAGATTGGCCGCCACTGGCTCGGCGATCTCGAACACCATCCCCTGGCATTGGCCGCCGCGGTCGAGCGCCATCATCAGGCCGGGCTGCTCCACCGTGCCCCTGAAGCGCTGCACCGTAAAACAGAACGAACGGTGCCAGCCCGTCGCTACGGCCCGTTCGCCACCCCTGACCTCGCCGGCCGGCTTCCATAGCAGCGAACCATAGGCGAACAGCTTCACCGGCCCGGCCGGCGCGCCGGCCAGCACCTCGTCGCGAATGCGCGCGTAATCGGCATCGGTCATGTAGACCATGCCCGGCGTCGGCCCGGCGTCCTCGACCGCCCGCAAGGTGCGGGCGACCAGCGCCTCGGTCAGCGCCATCGGTGACTTGCGCGGCGCCGACTGACGCCGCGATGCGGCGGAAATGACCTTGCTCATCCTCACACTCTCAGCTTTGCCGCCATGTTGCCGAAGGCTGGAGGATTCTCAAGGGCCGAGTACGCGGGCGCGGCATCAGGGTTCAAAACTGTCGTGTACAACAGCTTGACGGAATCGCACAAAATACGCGGCGGACTTTTGCGCGTCGAATTCCAGCCACGGCACCGCATCGCTCTGCCGCGAACGGCTGAGATCGAGGCACACAAGCAGCGAACCGTCTGGGCGGCGGCGTCACGCTTTCGGCGATTGCCAAAAGGAGACTTTCGAAAACTGGAAAGGGGCTCTACCGCACCGAACCGCCGGCGGTCGAGGAAGTGAAAGTCGGCGCCGTGCCGCATTTCGCCTGGCACAACCGCGACCCCGGCGAGATGCTGGTCTGGCTCAGAAGCGCCGGATAGCGGTATCGCCAATTTGAGCCGCGTGAACGCCTTGAATTCGCCGGGGCGCGCGTCATCTAGCTTTGAGTGGCGCCTGCCATTTGAACGGGTGGAGGCAGATTTTGGCGCTCGAAGCTGTCGCGCGTCCGAACGCCGGTGGCCGCTTTGTTGCGGTAGCCGTCGTCGCGGTGCCGTTGGCTTTCGTCGTCAGTGGGCTGGCCATTCGCTATGCCGCATTTGCTTCGGTTTCGGCAGAACCCGGCTTCGCGGCCTATGCCCAGGCGCTCTGCCGCTGGGATTGCGCGTGGTATGTCGGCATTTCCGAACACGGCTATGAGCGCTTTCCCATTCCAGGCCAGAGCAATGTCGGACGCTGGGGCTTTTTCCCGCTCTATCCGATGCTGGTGGCGGCAATCCGGTCTGTTTTCCGCTTTCCGACGATACTCGTCGCGTCGATCACATCGATTGCGTGCAGCTATGCCGCCTGTCTGGTGGCGTGGCCACTGCTCGAGAAGAACATGCGCGCTTATGTTCTGTATTGCGCCTTCCTGCTCAGCGGCCCGTTCTCCTATCACTTCACGACTTTCCTGACCGAACCTCTTTTCGTACTCCTGACTTCGTGCGTTTTTCTGGCGTTCAAACGCTCCAGCTATCTGGCTGCGGGACTGTCATCGGCTCTCCTGTCGGCAACCAGGCTCGTCGGGGTGCTCGTTGTATTCGCGACCGTCATTCAGATGTTCACGGATTACCGCGCAAAGGGCGGATCGACGCTGTCGTTCCCGCGTTGGCTGCTTGGCCGACCGGATCTGCTGGTCGCCATCTTCATCTCGCCAGCCGGCCTATTCGCCTACATCCTGTTTCTCTATCTGACCGTCGGCGACGGCTTTGCCTTCCTGCACGTGCAGCGCGCGTTTGGACGGGTGCCGGGCAATCCGCTCGCCTTTATATGGGACGGGTTTTCGGCCGTTCCGACAACTGGATGGCTGCCCACGGCGCCGCAATGGAGCGCGCTCGCCGCACTCATCGGACTGGCGCTATCGGCGGTTCTGGCGGTTCGCAGGCAATATGGCGCCGCGTTGTTCTGCGCCTGCTGCATCATCCTGCCGCTGATCACGAACCTGGCCTCGATGGTCAGATACGTCGTTGGGCTTGCACCTCTGACAATATTGCTGGCCATGCTGTCGTCGGCGTCGAAGCTGACTTTTCTTGCGGCTCTGGCTCTCTTCCTGGGCGCCTGTTATTTCATGACCGTGGCATGGATCGGAGGCTATCTTGCCCTGGTCTGACATTTCGGGCCGGTATCTGCGCGGGGCCAGGCTTGCCAGCTACGCGCTGGCGGCGGTTCTGGCGGGAACGGAAATCGTCATTCTTGCGCTTGCTCTCAATCCGAATGTCAACGCCGATTATCGCGCCTATTACATTGACCGGACGACGACCTGCCTCAATCGCGATGCGGTCGGCAGCTATACCCTAGGCGAGACGGTGTCGTTCCGGTCCGACGGAGCCAAAAAGGCAGCCGGCATGAGGGTCTGCGGCTGGTCGGGACCCGTTGCCGACGGCACCCATTCCCTAGGCGAGACCTCGCGGCTTCGGCTGAAGATACCGCCGCTCCACGACAGTGTGACGGCCACGCTGCAAATGGCCGCCGCCATTCGCCCGCCGCAGGTCACGCAGCGGATTATTATTTCGGTGAATGGCGTTCGGGTGCATGCGGTGACGCTGTCCGGCAAAGAGCCGCGAACGGTCTCGTTCGTCATTCCAACGGCGGCCCTCGCCGAGGCCAGGATACTCGATGTCGCCTTCGACTACCTCGACGGCATTCCGCCAAGTTCGGCCGCCAGCAACATCTACAAGCGCGCCATCAAATTGTTGTCGTTCCGGCTCGATCCTGTTGAGCCGGGTTAGGGCGGGCGATCACGTTGCTGGCCGGGTCTTCGCTGCGCAAAAACCCACCGGTCGAGCATGAGAAGATTGACCGCTGGAACAAGCAAGCATGTAACCAGAATGGCGATGATCGGCGGCAGGCCGAGTTTGGCCGTCAAAACCGCCGGCGCCGCGCAGGCAACGGCGAAGCCTGTCGCCGTCAGCAAGAAAAAACGCGGAGCTTCCGATCGATGCGATCCGCTCGACGCGAAAGTCACGAACTTATGCGCGAGATAAGAAAACAGGGCGGCTGCGGTGTAAGCCGCGAGCGAGGCACCGACCGGCGAGAGGCCGAACCGTTGCCATTTTACCAAAGCGGTGGCCATCACTGCATAAAGGATCGTTGCGGCGATGCCGACCGACCCGAAGCGCGCCAGCACCCTCAGCCCGGCGTCGCCGGTTGAACGGCGCTCAGACACGCGCACTACACGCATACTGCGCTCCAAGCGGCAAAGGCGCGAATACCCGCTCGACCCTTCTGGCCAAGGGCCTTGCCGATGGCAGCAGCAGGAAATGCTCGGAGCGGATGTCCCGGAAGCCTGTTTCCTGAAAAACGGACCTCGCTTTGGCGGCGTTGAGCAGAACCGCGTCGTGATCGAACGGACACCGGAACACAGCAAGGCGCGTCAGTGGATTGTAGGGATTGTGCTCGATAATGCAGGCGACGCCGCCCGGCCGTACGACGCGCCGCATTTCCAGGAAGAAATCGAGCCAGGAGGAGGGCGGAACGTGATGGACGACGCAACTAGCGAAAGCCAGATCGAACGTGCCGTCCTCGTAAGGCAGCCCCTGAGTGCTGCAGGTCCTGTAGGCCACACGCGGATTGTGTTGGCTGGCGTGCAAAATCGATTCTTGCGAGACATCGCAACCATCGACGCTGTCGAAAGCACCGTCGAGGTAGGGGTGGAGCGAACCGACGCCGCAGCCGACATCCAGCGCCCTTACAGCCGACCCACCCTGCCGAAGCTTTCGCTCGAAGACCAGACGCCGCAGCAGATCCGCCTTGGCGACAAGGAAGAAGTCGTGGCTGAGTCCGGAAAACCGGATGGACCCTTCGACCGCCTCGCCATAGTTGGATTTATAGCTGTCGAAGAGTTCGGCCATTGGCGGGGACTCCACTCCTGGGTTTGTGAAACGATCGGCGGCGCTCACCGGAGGCGGCACGCATCGACTCGTCGAAGCCGGTGAGCCGATCGATGACATAAAGCGGGCGGCGTTTCACCTCGGCGTGGATGCTGCCGACGTAGAGTCCGACCACGCCGGTCATGAAAAGGTTGATCCCGCACAGGAGCGACACGATCACCACCGTGGATGTCCACCCGGCAATGATCCCGGTTTCAAAAAACCAGGCAAAGATGGCGTAGGCGCCAAAGACCCCCGCAAGCGCGGAAATGACCAACCCGCCCCAGAGCGCCAGGCGCAACGGCTTCTCGGAGAAACTGACGATGCCGTGAACCGCAAGGTGCATCATCTTCCAGAACGGGTATTTGGTCTGGCCCAGGGTTCGTGCGTGGCGCTCAAATGGCACGGCCGTCTGCTTGAACCCCATCCAGCCGAACATGCCCCTGACGAAGCGGTCATGTTCGGGCATACGCTTGAAGGTTTCCAGCGCCTTGCGGCCGACTAGGCGGAAGTCGCCGACGTCGCGCGGAATATCGACCGACGTCATTTTCTCCAGCAGGCGATAGAAAAGACTTGCCGTAAAGCGCTTGAACCAGGATTCGCCCTCGCGCTTGACCCGGCGGGCGTAGACGATCTCGAAACCTTCCTTCCACTTAGCCACCAGATCGAGAACGACTTCCGGCGGATCCTGCAGGTCCGCATCCATGACGATGACGGCATCGCCCGCAGCGGCGTCCATGCCGGCGGTAATCGCCACCTGGTGGCCGAAATTGCGGGAAAATTCGATCAGCCGAAAGCGCGGCTCGGCGGCGACCACTTTTTGAAGGTATTCGACGCTTCCATCGCGGCTTCCGTCATCGACGAAGATGGCCTCCGTTTCGCCGTCCAGCCGGCCGATAAGCGAACTGATCCGCTCGATCAGCCGAGGCAGCACCTGTTCTTCATTGTATACGGGCAGGACCAGCGAGTAGCGCGGCGGTGACCTGTTCACCGTTATTCCCGGGCCTTGGACCACAGACTCTCGCATGCGGTTGAAAATGGAACGCAAGCTACAAAGTTCCAAAGGCAATTAAGAAACTGCTAATTTAGTTAGTTCTGAAGGGGATACCGATCCTCGAGGAGGACTGAAGGGTGTCGTGGTGACGTCGGACGTCCGCATCGAAGCGTGAAATTATCGGTAGGCTGCCGGCGCGATCGGCCTGGCGAGAAGCAGTCGCTGAGGCATAACCCGTTGACCGCATTGCCTGCTCCCGGACTTGCCTGTTGAAGCAGCACTACGGGTGACCTGAGCGTGCGGGCCGACCGCTTCGACGCATGTCAGACATGGCTCATGGAACATGGTCGCCGAGCCCGGCCGAGTATCGCGCTTGTAGGCCGCCGAGCGTCCTGGCCGGAACCTATCGTACCGGCCGGGCCTTAGCTGGTCCGGCCGGTACGATACAACACTTGCTGGCCAGACGAGGGCGGCCGTCAAGCGGCCGGCCGGATGTTTTGGTTCACCCGGAAGAGGTTGTTCGGGTCGTATTTCTTCTTTAGCGAGGCCAGGCGCTCGTAGTTATCGCCATAAGCCGCCTTGAGCCTTCCCTCGCCCTCGTCATCCATCATGAAGTTCAGATAGGCGCCACCCAGATCGAACGGATGCACGGCCTCCCAGTAGGCCTTGGTCCAGCGCGTCACCGGCCCCGCTTTCTGTGGGTCCGGATCGATCCCGGCGATGACCATCGACCAGGTCGCATCACGGTAATTCCAGGGTGTCTCGTCTTTGCCGACGCGATGGACCGCGCCGTCGATCGGATAGAGATGCATGAGCGATAGCTCGCTCGGTGTTTTCGCCGCCTGCTCGAGATGAGCGTCGATCGCCTCGTCGGACAGCGTCTTGACAAAATCGCCCCGCCAATACCACTGCATCCCCTTCGGGTAGAGCCCATCGAACATGCTCTGCACCGCGGGATAGGGCATCATTCCCATCCAATTGAACCAGGGCGCGGGGAGCGCATCGAGTAGCGGAGCCAGCGCCTCTCTGCCCTTTTCCTCCGGGCCGTTGTAGCAACACATCAGCAGACACATCCGCTCTCCCCAAAACTCTTCCGGGAACGGTGCGCTCGACAGGATCGTCTTGAGCCCGAGGAAGATCCCGAGTTCCTCGGGCGCGCGCGGCAGGAACTCGCGATAATGCTGCATGATGGTGCGGGCCTGGCGCTGATCCCATGCGATCGGCCCCGCAAAGACCATGCTGACCTGGTGGAGCTTGAACACAAAGCTGGTGACGACGCCGAAATTGCCGCCGCCGCCGCGAAGCGCCCAGAACAGGCTAGGGTTCCGCTCCTTGCTGGCGGTGACGAAGCTGCCGTCGGCAAGCACGACATCGGCCTCGACCAGATTGTCGATGGTCAGGCCATATTTGCGCGTCAGATAGCCATGGCCGCCGCTCAGCGTCAGTCCGGCGACCCCGGTGGTCGAGATGATGCCCGCCGGTACGGCCAGGCCAAAGGCATGGGTTGCGTGGTCGAGGTCGCCCTGAGTGCAGCCCGGACCCACCCGCGCCGTACGGGCATCCGGATCGACACGCACGCCGTTCATCGCCGACAGGTCGATCACCAGACCGTCGTCGCAACTCCCCAATCCTGGTCCGTTATGGCCGCCGCCACGTACCGCAACCAGCAAATTGTTGTCGCGGCCGAAATTCACCGCTGTGATCACGTCGGCCACGTCCACACAGCGGGCGATGATCAGCGGCCGCTTGTCGATCATGCCGTTGTAGAGCTTGCGGGCCTCATCATAGCGGGCGTCGCCGGTCCGGATGACTTCGCCCCGCAGGCTTGCTGCGAATTTGGTGATGTCTTCATCGTGCATGACATTCCTCCCTGTTATTGGACCTGTCGGCCGGTCGATGAAACGCTAATCCCGTCCGCTGTTCCCGCAAATGTCACATCGTCCATTTCTGTTGCCCGATCGTTCAGAGTAGGATTAGACCGGATGGGTAGTTGCTCGGGCGGCTGTATTGCCGGATAGTTCGAGATGCCTGGCCGAAAAACTCGTTGTCAAAGGGAGTAGCCGATCGTTTCCGGAGGTGTAGTGCATGGATGTCCTTTCCGATGTGCTCCGAGCCGTTCGCCTCACCGGTGCGATCTATTTCGACGTCGACGCCAGCTCTCCCTGGGTCGGCGAGTCGCCGGGCACGGCCGACATTGCCGCCGCCATCATGCCGGAGGCAGAGCACATCATTTCTTTTCATGCCGTGATGTCGGGCTCGTGCTGGGCCGCGCTGGCAGACGATTCGGTGCCCCCGGTGCTCGTGAACGCCGGTGATGTCGTTGTCTTCCCCGGTGGAGTTCCGAACGTCTTGAGCTCTTCGCCCGGAGCGCGGGGCGAACCCAATATGGCGATGTATTATCGGCCGATTGACGAGAGCCTGCCGTTCGCGGTGATCCATGGTGGCGGGGGAGACGAGCGGACCCGGTTCATTTGCGGGTATCTTGGCTGCGATGCACGTCCCTTCAATCCTCTCCTCGCTGCATTGCCGGCCATCCTGTGTGCCCGCAAGCCCGCCGATGGAAGCAGCTGGGTTATCGACCTGTTTCGGCTGGCGCTGGCCGAAGGTGGCAGTGGGCGGGCGGGCGGTGAAACGATCCTCGCCAAGCTGAGCGAGCTGATGTTTGTCGAGATCATCCGCCGCCATCTTGAGACCCTCCCCGGCGATTCGCGCGGCTGGCTGTCAGGCCTACGGGATCCACATGTCGGCGAGGCGCTCCGGCTCATCCACGCTCGCCCCAGGGAGGAATGGACATTGGACCGGCTCGCCCGCGAAGTAGGGCTCTCGCGCACGGCGTTTGCGAGCCGCTTTACCCACTATGTCGAGGTCTCGCCGATGCACTATCTTGCTCGCTGGCGTCTGCAACTGGCGGGACGTTTGCTCGAACGGCCCGAAATGAGCATCGCGCAAGCGGGTGCCGACGTCGGCTACGAGTCGGAAGCCGCCTTCAATCGCGCCTTCAAAAAGTTCGTCGGCATTCCACCTGGCACCTGGCGAAAGGGACGGTCGGCGTTGCTCGAGGCTCAAAGATTGCCCGCTGGCGTCGTGCAATAGGAAAGAACTGGCCGGGCGTTGACGCTGCGGTCTGCGTGCCGCGTCCCAATGCTCGAAAGCCCCCTGGCACAAAGCGGTCGACGATGACCGGCCGCCTCGGCGCGTTAGGGCGAGGCGTTTCAGGCTTCGCGCCTCAATCCTTCGCGCGCTCGACATACGCGCCATCCGCCGTCATCACCACCACGCGGGTGCCGGCGCTGATGTGTGGTGGCACCAGGGTACGCACGCCGTTGGACAGCGTTGCCGGCTTGTAGGACGAGGACGCCGTCTGGCCCTTGGTCACCGGCTCGGTCTCGACCACCTCGAAAGTGGCGCGCTGCGGCAGTACCAGCGAGATGGCGATGCTGTTGTATTGCGAGATCTGCACCGGCATGCCTTCCACCAGGTAGGGCGCCATGTCGCCGACCACGCTCTCCGGCACCGCCACCTGGTCGTAGCTCTCCGGGTTCATGAAATGAAAGCCTTCGCCGTCCTGGTAGAGGAAAGTGTGCTCGCGCTCCTCGACATAGGCGCGCTCGACCTGCTCGGTGGTGCGGTAACGCTCGGAAACTTTAACCCCGTCGGAGATACGCCGCATGTCGAGCTGGGTGACCGGCGTACCCTTGCCAGGATGAATGTTTTCGGCAAAGAGGATCACATAAAGCTTGCCGTCCTTTTCGACGACGTTGCCTTTGCGTAAGGAGCTGGCGATGACCTTCACGGGTTTCCATCCTGATAAAATTTGTTGGCGCAAATCGGCTGGAGAGGCCGTTGGGTGCGGCCTAGCGCATCTTGGCCGCAATCGCCAGCCCTCTGTGCAATTCGCCTGAAGCCGATGACCGCCGCTTCGCCATGGTGGACGCCGCATGTCCATGCCGACCGCCGGCCGCGGCTGATCCTGCGCAACGCCATTGCCGCCGGCATGCGCGACTGGTTCGCCCGCCGTGACTTCGTGGAGGTGGAGACATCGGCCCTGCAGATCTCGCCCGGCAATGAAGCGCATCTGTCGGCCTTTGCCACCGAGGCGATCGGGCCGGACGGGCAGCGCCAGCCGCTCTACCTCCACACTTCGCCGGAATTCGCCTGCAAGAAGCTGCTTGCCGCCGGCGAGGAGCGCATCTTCAGCCTCGCTGCTGTGTGGCGCAACCGTGAGCGCGGCCCCTTGCACCATCCGGAGTTCACCATGCTCGAATGGTACCGCGTCGGCGAGGCCTATGAGAGCCTGATGCGCGATTGCGCCGAGCTCGTCGCGCTGGCGGCCGAACGGGCGGGCGCAAAGCGTTTTAGCTTCCGCGGCCGCGAGGCCGACCCGTTCGCCGAGCCGGAACGGTTGAGCGTCGCCGAAGCCTTCATGCGCCATGCCGGCATCGATCTGCTGGCGACTGTGGCAGCCGATGGCAGCACCGACCGCGCGGGGTTGCATGCCGCCCTGGTCCAGGCCGGATTGCGGACCGCGCCCGACGACAATTGGGCCGACCTGTTCAGCCGGGTGATGGTCGAAAAAATCGAACCGGCGCTGGGGCAGGGGCGCGCCACCATTCTTTTCGGATATCCGATCTCGGAGGCGGCATTGGCCAGGCCGAGCGCCGACGATCCACGCACCGCCGAGCGTTTTGAGCTTTATTGCTGCGGCGTCGAGCTTGCCAACGCCTTTGGCGAGTTGATCGATCCGGCCGAGCAGCGCCGGCGCTTTGCCGCCGAAATGGACGAAAAGCAGCGTGTCTATGGCGAACGCTATCCGATCGACGAGGATTTCCTCGCCGCCCTCGCCATCACGCCGCAAGCGAGCGGCGCGGCGCTCGGCTTCGACCGGCTGGTGATGCTCGCCACCGGCGCGCTCAGGATCGACGACGTGATCTGGACGCCGGTGGCCGCTTCCTGAGGGATTGTCGATCTCGCCATTGCCGCTCACCTGCCTGACACTGGCAGCCCTGTTCAGGCGCTTGATGCCCCCGCTTTGCGCCTTCTCCCATTGCAGAAGCTGCATCGGGACAATAGATGGTGCAGCAGCGGCTGCCCTTCAGCCGGCCGGAAATAACAGGATTATGCGCATGACCGATACGCTCGACGCAGCGAAACTGACCGACCGCGTCGCGGCCCTGGTCGAGGCTGCCAAACGGGCCGGCGCCGATGCCGCCGATGCGGTTGCAGTACGCGGCCGCTCAACCGGTGTGTCGGTGCGGCTTGGCAAGGTCGAAGGCACAGAGGCGTCCGAGAGCGAGGACGTCTCGTTGCGCGTCTTCGTCGGCAGACGGGTGGCGAGCGTTTCGGCAACGGCGGCATCCGACCCCAATATGCTGGCTGAGCGCGCCGTCGCCATGGCCAAAGTGTCGCCCGAAGATCCCTATCAGGGCCTCGCCGATCCGGCCTTGCTGGTCAAAAAGCCGCGCGATCTCGATCTGTTCGACGCCACCGAGGTATCGGCGGACCAGTTGAAGGAAGCAGCCCTTGCCGCCGAGGCGGCGGCGCTTGCCGTCAAGGGCGTCACCAATTCGGCCGGCAGCGGCGCCAGCGCCGGGCTCGGCGGCCTTGTGCTCGCCACTTCGCATGGGTTTGTCGGCCATTATGTCACGTCGCGCTTTTCGCGCTCGACCAGCGTGATCGCCGGCGAGGGCACCGGCATGGAGCGCGATTACGAATTCTCCTCGCGCCAGCATTTTTCCGATCTCGACGCGCCGGAAGACATCGGCCGCAAGGCCGGTGAGCGCGCCGTACGCCGCATTGGCGCGCGCAAGGCGGCGACCGGGCCGGTCGACGTGGTGTTCGATCCGCGCGTCGCGCGCGGCATTGCCGGCCATCTCGCCGGTGCCATCAATGGCGCCGCGGTGGCGCGCAAGACCAGCTTTCTGCGCGACATGATGGGCAAGAAGGTGGCTTCGGCCGCAATCACCGTCACCGACGAGCCGCTCCGGCGCCGCGGCCAGGCCTCGCGCCCCTTCGACGGCGAAGGCGTCGAGGGCGAGAAATTGTTCATGGTCGACAAGGGCGTGCTCAACCACTGGTTCCTGTCGACCTCGGCGGCGCGGGAACTCGGCCTCGTCACCAATGGGCGCGGCTCGCGCAGCGGCTCGTCGGTCTCGCCATCGTCGACCAATCTCGCCATCGAGCCCGGGGAAAACACGCCGGAAGAGCTGATCAAGTCGCTCGAGACCGGCTTCTACGTCACCGAAGTGTTCGGCCAGGGGGTCGACATGGTGACGGGCGAATATAGCCGCGGCGCTTCCGGCTTCTGGATCGAGAATGGCGAGCTGGCCTATCCCGTTGCCGAGGTGACCATCGCCTCCAATTTGAAGACGATGTTCCTCAACATGGTTCCGGCGAGCGATCTCGACCGCAATTTCGGCACTGCCGCGCCCACGCTTTTGATCGAAGGGATGACCCTTGCCGGAGCTTGATCCGGCCGTCTCGGCCGGCGCTACTGAAGACCTGCAGCTGCTGCGCGACGCTGCCCGCGAGGCGGGGCTCATCGCCATGCAGTACTTCAACAACAATCCGCAAGTGTGGATGAAGGGCGGCACCTCGCCGGTCAGCGAAGCTGATCACGCCGCCGACAAATATCTGCGCGAGACCTTGCTGGCGGCCCGGCCGGACTATGGCTGGTTGTCGGAGGAAACCGTCGACGACCCGGTAAGGCTTGTCGCGCGCCGCACCTTCGTCGTCGATCCGATCGACGGCACGCGCGGCTTCCTCGAAGGCCTGCCCACATGGTGCGTCAGCGTCGCGGTGGTCGAGAACGGCCGCACGCTTGCCGGCGTGCTCGACTGCCCGGCGAAGGGCGAAATCTATTGGGCGCTGCCGGGCGAGGGCGCATTCCTGAATGGCAAGCGCATCGGCGTGCGTCCGCCGTCGGAAACGGCCGAAATCGCCGGACCGAAGGCGATGATCGACCTGATGCCGGCGAAATGGCACAAACGGCTGAAGCGCGTGCCCTATATTCCTTCGCTCGCCTACAGGTTGGCGATGATCGCCGGCGGCCAGCTCGATGCCACCTTCGTCAAGGCCAACGCGCATGACTGGGACATCGCCGCGGCCGACCTCATCCTGCGCGAGGCAGGCGGCGCCGTGCTCGATCGGCACGGCCGCGCGCCGCTCTATGCCGGCGAAGTGATCCGCCACGGCGCGCTTGCCGCCGGCAGCGGCGAACTCCTCGCTGTGCTCGCCGGCGTCATCGCCGGGCTGGACAATTGACCATCATCAATAGTTCCAAAGTCGGCGGCTTTGGTCTAGACCTGTCCCAAACTCACGATATGTGAAGGATCGACATGGCCGCTGAAGACGGAAAGAAACAGCTTTTGCACCTGGTGTTCGGCGGCGAACTCAAGAAGCTGGGCGGCACCGAATTCCGCGACCTCGACGCGCTCGACGTAGTCGGCATCTATCCCGACTATCAATCGGCGCACGCCGTCTGGAAGGCCAAGGCGCAAGCCAGCGTCGACAATGCCCATATGCGTTATTTCGTCGTTCACCTGCACCGCCTGCTCGACCCCGAAAACAAGGCTGCCGGTTGACATCGATGAACCATGAAGCGGTCAAGCGATCAGCCCCGCGGTCGGCGGTCAGACGTCGCAAGCCGAAGACGTTCTGGCGCAAGATCCGCGAACCGCTGGCGCAGTCGCGATTCGTCAAGAATGCGCTTGCCGCGCTGTTTGCGTATTTCGTCCGCCTTGTCCGCCTGACCAACCGCATGGTCGACGGATCGGCGAAGTTTTCTGGCGGCGCCTATGCGCAGCTCGAGCCTGGCATCATCGCGCTCTGGCACGGCCAGCATCTGCTGACGCCGGCCTATTATCCCAAGGGACGGCCACTGGTTGCCATGGTGTCGCGCAGCGCCGATGCCGAGCTCAACGCGCTGATGGTCGAGAAATTCGGCATCGAGGCGGTGCGCGGCTCTGGCGGGCGCGAAAGCGCAAGGCATCTCGACAAGGGCGGCGCCAAGGCGCTCATCGCCCTCAAAAAGTCGCTCGCCACCGGCAAGAATGTCGCCATGATTGCTGATATTCCCCACGGCACGCCGCGCGATGCGGGGCTCGGCGTCGTCCTCCTGGCGCGGCTGTCCGGCCGGCCGATCCTGCCTGCCGCGATTGCCACCAGCCGCCGCAAGGTGATCGAGGGCAGCTGGGACAAGACGACGATCAACTTGCCCTTCGGCCGCTCCTCGATTGTCGTCGGCACGCCTGTCTTCGTGCCGGCCAACGCAGACGCCGCGGAAATGGAACGCAAGCGCCAGGAGGTCACGGCCTCGCTCAATGCCGCGACCGCCGAGGCCTATCGCCTTGTGGACGGTTCGAAATGAGTATGCGCTGGGCGCGCGCCTTCCTGACGGCATACCGCTTCGCCGGGGCCGCCGCCTACCCGCTGGTCGGACCTTATGTCGCCTGGCGCACATCCAGAGGCAAGGAGGATCGCATTCGCCGGCGCGAGCGCTACGGCGTCGCCGGACGCGAGCGCCCCGAAGGCCCGGTGATCTGGATCCATGCAGCCAGCGTCGGCGAGACCATCGCCGTCGTGCCGCTGGTCGAGAGCATTCTCGACTACGGCGTCAACATCGTGCTGACGACGGGCACCGTCACCTCGGCGCAGGTCGCCGAAGAACGGCTGGGCGGCCGCATCATCCACCAATATGTGCCGCTCGACCTCAAGCCGGCGGTCAGCCGCTTCCTCGATCATTGGCAACCGGACCTGGCGATCATCGCCGAATCGGAGATCTGGCCGATGACCATCCTGGAACTCGGCGCCCGCCGCGTGCCGCAGGTTCTGGTCAATGGCAGGCTGTCCGACCGCTCCTTCAAATCCTGGAAGAAGCGCGCCAACATCGCCGAAGCATTGTTCGAAAATCTCGCCCATGTCGTCGCCCAGTCGGATCTCGATGGCGAGCGCTTCCTTTCGCTCGGCGCCCGGCCGGTCACCGTGTCCGGCAATCTCAAGGTCGACACCGCGCCGCCGCCGGCCGACGAACGGGCATTGGCGGCGCTGAAACGCCAGATCGGCGCTCGCCCGACCTGGGCGGCGATCTCGACCCATGACGGCGAAGAGGCGGTCGCGGCCGAAGTTCACGCCATGCTGCACAAGCGGCACCACGGGCTTTTGACGATCATCGTGCCGCGCCATCCCGAACGCGCCGGGCAGCTGGCCGCCCAGATTTCCGGCATGGGCCTGAAGCTGGCGCAGCGCAGCAAGGGCGACAGGATCACCGCCGATACCGATATTCTGCTCGGCGACACGATCGGCGAGATGGGGCTTTATCTGAGGCTGACGGAAATTGCCTTTGTCGGCCGTTCGCTGACTTCCGAGGGCGGCCAGAACCCGCTGGAACCGGCCATGCTGGAGACAGCGGTGCTTGCCGGCCGCAACGTCCAGAATTTTCGCGAGGCCTATCAGCGCCTGCTCGACAGTGGCGGCGCCAAGCTGGTGCGCGACCGCGATATGCTGGCCGGCGCCGTGAATTTCCTTTTGACCAACGAGGTGGCTCGTCACGAAATGATGGCGGCGGGTGCGGCGACGGTCGACGAGATGCGCGGTGCGCTGGCGCACACGCTCAGGTCGCTCGAGCCCTATATCCAGCCGCTGGTCGTCAAGTCGCGCCTGAAGGGCGCGAACGGGCGCTGACGTGACCTCGGAAGCGCCGCCTTTTTGGTGGGAAGAGCCGGACTGGCGGGTCATGGCGCTGTCACCGCTTTCCGCCATCTATGCGCTTATCGCCGGTCGCCGCATGCGGCACGCGCCGCGCGAAAAAGTCGAGGCGCCGGTGCTCTGCATCGGCAACTTCACGGTCGGCGGCACCGGCAAGACGCCAGTGGCGATCGCATTGGCCGAGCAGGCCCGGCGCATGCAGCTCAATCCGGGTTTCCTGTCGCGCGGCCATGGCGGCTCCTTCGCGCAGCCACATATCGTCGATCCGCACCATGACGCCGCCAAGCATGTCGGCGACGAGCCGCTGCTTCTGGCCGAACATGCGCCGGTCGCGGTGACGCCGAACCGGGCCGCCGGCGCCAGGCTTCTGCTGGAGAAGCTCGGCTGCGATTTCCTGATCATGGATGACGGTTTTCAGAGCGCGCGCATCCACATCGATTATGCGCTGGTCGTCGTCGACGCGCGCCATGGCATCGGCAATGGCCGCGTCATCCCCGGCGGACCGCTGCGGGCGAACATCGTCGACCAGTTGGTCTTCACCAGCGCCTTGCTGAAGATGGGCGAGGGCACCGCGGCCGACACGGTCGTGCGTCAGGCAGCGCGCGCCGGCAGGCCGATCTTCGAGGCGCACACCGCCCCGAGCAGCACGGTGATGCTGGCCGGGAGGCGGTTCCTGGCGTTCGCCGGCATCGGCCATCCCGACAAGTTTTTCGACACCGTAGCCGAGGCCGGCGGCGAGCTTGCGCTGACCCGACCGTTTCCTGACCATCATTTCTACAGCGCGGACGAGCTTGCCGAATTGGCGGCGACGGCACGTAAAGCCGGGCTTGGCCTCATTACCACTGCCAAGGATGCTGCCCGCCTGCGTCACGGCGCAGCGCCGCCGGAATTCCTCGACCGGCTCGATGTGCTGGAGATCGACACCGTCTTCGAGCTCGACCATGTGCCGCAACGCATCATCGACGAGACGCTGGATGCCTGGCGGCAGCGCAGGCTTAGAGGCTGACCAGCAGCTTGGGCACCGAGGCAATGCGGGGACCGGAATTTTTCCGCCGGTCGAGCGTATTTTGTTCTTGCTTTGTGCCGGCAGCTATGCTACTAATTTGTATATGGTGATGATTCGCCGACGACCCGCCCTCGAGCCCCGAGGCGGGTTTTTTATTTCAAGATAACTTCTAAGGTTTCGGTGTCGCTGGCTTGACGTCGCGGCAGGAGACGGCGCGCGAAGGATCGCAACGGGGCGACTTGCATTTGCGTCAGACTACCGTCGGCGGCGCAGTTCCGGATGCGCTTCGATCTCGCGGCGCAATGATGCAGCGGCATTCAGATAGGGTTCCTGCCTGGCGACACTCCAATATTTGAGCTCGTCGAGCGGGATGCTCTCGCCGGTCACCGCACAGCGAACGAAGGCGCCGGGGCTAGTCACCTGGAAGTCGCCGTCGAGATAGCGGATGCGGGCTTCCTTGCCGCCGGGGCCTTCGAAACGGTTCATCATGGGGTGGAGCCGAAATTCATGACGATGTCATCGCCACAAATTGCGGCGAGGTCAAGCTTGGTTGGCTTTGCCTGCCTCTGTTTCTGGTGACACTTGCTCGAACAAGCCGGCAAAGCGGATGCCAATGCATGTCGCGCAAAAGTGTGCAGCGGTTTTGCGATAACGACATGCATAAACACAAGAACCTGAAGCGCGTCGCATGAGGCCGGTCGAACGCGACGCGCTTCAGGCATCTCATTCTTCGGCGATGATAAACTCTTCGATCCTCTCCGCTGGCAGCCCGGCCTGGACTGCGATGCGACGAGCAAGTTCGGCTGCCGCGGCGCGCGGCCGCCCCAGCGGCCGGTCGAGCCAGTAGGATATCGGGCTGAGGGCACCGCGCTCGTCTACGGCGACGATGCGGCCCGATTTCAATTGGTCCACCGTCAATGGCGGACGCGCCAGCGCAATGCCGAGCCCGTGCGCGGCGGCGTCGAGCACGAGGTTGTAATCCTCGAAACGGCGGTCGTGCGGCCGCGGCCGATAGTCCATCTCCTGCGCCGCAAACCAGGCCCGCCACGCCGAAGCGTCGGAATCGTTGATCACCGGAAATTCGAGCAGCCGGGCCGGATCGCCGCGGCCGATCTCCCTGGCTAATTCCGGCGAGGCGACCGGGAACACATATTCCTCGAAAAGCTGCACCGAGATCCGGCCCGGAATGCGGCCGCGCCCGCAGCGGATCGACAGGTCGATGCCCTCGTCGGCAAGATCGCCCTGGCGGATGTCGACGTCGAGCACGATGCGCAGCTTGGACGGTTGGTTCTCCAGCGCCGCCATGCGCGGCATCAACCACAGCCCGCTGACCGAGGGGATCGAGGTCAGCCGCACCACCGCCGTGCCGCGCGGCTCTACCCAGCGATCCGAATTGCTGGCGATCAGGGCGAAGGCTTCAGTGGTGCGCAGATGCAGGCGATTGCCCTCGACGGTCAGCGAGACGCCGCGCGCGCCGCGATCGAAGACTTTCAGCCCGAGCCAGTTCTCGAGCTTGGCGATCTGCCGGCTGACGGCGCCATGGGTGATGTTGAGCTTCTCGGCCGCCGCCGAAAAGCTGCCTGCCCGCGCCGCGGCATCGAAGGCGCGCAGGGTTTCAAGCGGCAGCATCGAGTCTGAGCTGTGATCCATAGTCACAGGTGATACTCGATTTGTTCGTTTGTCAATCGACGCGCAATAGCGTTTCTCTACTTCATGGCATTGGATCGCGAGGACACCGAGATGAGCGTCTATTCCGGAACGTTGAATCCGACACAGCGGATGGACACCACCGCTGCCATCGCGGTGGCGCTGACGGTGGTCGGCTGGGCTTCGGCCTTTCCGGCGATCCGCGCCGGCCTTGCCGCCTTCGGGCCGCTGGAACTTGGCGCGTTGCGCTTTGCCATCGCCGCCGTTCCGGCGGCGATCTTTCTCGCGGTCAAGCGGCCGGCTCTGCCCAGGCTCGACGAACTCTGGCGCTTTGTCTTCGGTGGTGCCGTCTTCGTCGCGCTCTACACGGTGATGCTCAATTTCGGCGAGCTGACCGTTTCGGCAGGTGCGGCGGGCTTCATCATCAATGTCAGCCCGATCTTCACCGCCATCATGGCCATGGCGCTGCTCGGCGAACGCTTCTCAGGCTTGGCCTGGGCCGGCACATTCCTGTCCTTCGCCGGTATCGGCATCATCGCCATGGGCGAGGGGCAAGGCTTGCATTTCAACGATGGTGCGCTGCTTGTCCTCGGCTCGGCATTGTGCTCGGCCGTCAACACCATCGTCCAGAAGCCGCTGTTTGGTCGCCACCACCCGCTGACCATCTCGGCCTCGAACATGGTGCTCGGCGCGCTCTGCCTGTCGCCGTTCCTGCCGAGCGGCCTGGCGCAAGCGGCTACCGCCAACACCGCCGGGCTCGGCGCCGTCATCTTTCTCGGCATCGTGCCCAGTCTCATCGCCTACGCTGCCTGGGCAACAGCACTTTCCCGGCTGCCGGCGGCGCGCGCATCGAACTTCCTCTATCTGGTGTCCCCGGTGGCGACGCTGATCGGCTTCTTCTGGCTGGGCGAGGTGCCGACGCTGCTCGGCATAATCGGCGGGGCGCTGGCGCTGGGCGGCGTCATCGTGGTGAATTTGAGGAGGTGATTCAGATAATTGAAGCTTTTTCCCGACTCAAACCATGAGCCGTTACTGACGACCATTGCGATGCAGACATGAGCCAGGCCGGCGTCTATGTTGATTGCGTTTGCGAAGCGTGGCGAGGGGTCGACATGGGAATGCAGTTTATCTCCGCAATTTTTTTCTTGTTGCTGTTCAGCCAAAATGCCGTCGCGGGTTGGTATCAGATCGAAAACTTCGAAGGTTTCATTGGGCCTACCCAGTCCATCTGTCGCTGCAGAGGAATGACAGTTTCGGCAGCGGGATTACGGTCGAGGGGAGCTATTTCTACGACGCGAAGCAAAGCCCGATAGCAGTGTACGGCAAGATCAACGGCACCAGCGTATCCCTTTGCGAGATTGCGGACGACAAGGAATTCGACCAGGTGCTGGTCATGGGTTCGAAAACGCCCGTCGACACCAGTGGATGCCCATTTTCTCTCGACATTGGTGAAAGCGGCGCAACAGGAACCTGGAGCAAGGGTGCGGACAAACATCCCGTCACGCTCAAGAAAGTTGCTAGCCTGGACGATACCGGCGACGGGAAGATTGACGGAACCGTTGAGATCCCGTTCTGGGCGCAGACCGCTACCGACAGGTTTTCAGGCATCTACGCGAAAACCGAAGCCGGAATTTGCATGCGAAAATTGCAAGTCATCGGCAAGCGAAGCAAGAAAGTCTATCAAGAGATCGAGTTCGATGACGACAATTGCGACGCGGGAATGCTGATGACGCCAATCTACATGAATGTTCAAAAACAGACGAAAAAAATCGCCGAGATCATTTCAGTAAACTTTCGTGGCGGCGGCGCTGGCTATACAATGGACTATGTTTTCTCTCTTAAAACTAAGAAGTATCATCAATTGGCGAATTGAGCGGGTGCCTCGCTTGGGGTTGCCCAGGTAATGCTTACCGTCGCCCGAACAGCCTCTCGATATCCGCCAGCTTGAGTTCGATGTAGGTCGGGCGGCCGTGGTTGCAGGTGCCGGAGCCGGGCGTCGCCTCCATCTGCCGCAGCAGCGCGTTCATCTCTTCCGGTTTGAGCAGGCGGCCGGAACGTACCGAGCCGTGGCAGGCCATGGTCGCGGCTATCCTGTCCAGCCGCTCCTTCAGCGTGCCGACCGTGTCATTGTCGGCGATCTCGTCGGCGAGGTCGCGCACCAGCTGCTGGACGTTGGTCTCGCCGAGCATCGACGGCGTCTCGCGCACCGCAACGGCGCCTGGGCCGAAGCGCTCGATGCCGAGGCCGAAGCGGGCCAGCGTCTCGGAGTGCATGGCAAGCCGCTCGGCGTCTTCCTCCGGCAGGTCGACAATCTCGGGCAGCAGCAGCATCTGCGACGGCACCGCGCGTGAGTGGAGGGCGTTCTTCAAGGCCTCGTAAACCAGTCGCTCATGCGCCGCATGCTGGTCGACGATGACAAGCGAATCCCTGGTCTGGGCGACGATGTAGTTCTCGTGCACTTGCGCGCGCGCCGCGCCCAATGCCGTGCCGAGCAGCGTCTCTGCCGCCTGATCCTGTCCGGCGCGCGCGTCGGCACTGTGCAGTGGGCCGGCGTCGAAGGCCGCCTGCTCGTCCTCGCCGAAGCCGCCATTTGCAGAGCCCATATCGAGCGGCCGCTGCGGCGAACGGGCAGGGTCGAAACCCGCAAAGCCCGACGCCCGATAGGCGGCCTCGTAACTGCGGTGACCGTTGGCCGGGCCGCCATGCGCATAGGATGCCGCGCCCGGCCGGAACGCTGCCATCATGCCGGCGGCACCGGTGGTGGCGGCGCGGATCCCGGCATGGGCCAGTGCTTCGCGGATGGCGCCGACGATCAGGCCGCGCACCAGCCCCGGATCGCGGAAGCGCACGTCGGCCTTGGCCGGATGGACGTTGACGTCGACGATCGCCGGATCGAGCGTCAGGAACAGCACGGTGACGGCATGGCGGTCGCGCGGCAGCACGTCGGCGAAGGCGCCGCGAATGGCGCCGGCGATCAATTTGTCACGCACCGGGCGGCCGTTGACATAGGCATATTGCTGCAGGGCGTTGGCGCGGGTGAAGGAGGGCACCGAGACATGGCCGGCGAGGTGCACGCCGTCCCGCACCGCGTCGATGGCGATCGCATTGTCGGGAAAGTCGGCGCCCATCACCTGTGCCACCCGGCGCAGCCGGCCTTCCGGGCTGTCCTCGGTCGCCGGCAGCTCCAGCGTCGAGCGGTCCGGGCCGGCCAGCGTGAAGCGCACGGCGGGAAAGGCGATGGCGATGCGCTTGACCACGTCGCCGATGGCCGAGCCTTCGGCGCGCTCACCCTTCATGAATTTGAGCCGCGCCGGCGTGGCGAAGAACAGGTCGCGCACCTCGACCGTGGTGCCGCGATTGGCCGCCGCCGGCCTGACGGCGGAGACGCGGCCGCCGTCGATGCCGATCTCGGCGGCGTTTTCACTGGACGCTGTGCGTGAGCGGATCGACAGCCGCGCCACCGAGCCGATCGACGGCAAGGCCTCGCCGCGAAAGCCGAGCGAGCGGATGTCGTGGATGTTGTCGGCGAGCTTCGAGGTGCAATGGCGCGCGATCGCCAGCGCCAGTTCCTTTTCCGGAATGCCCGAGCCGTCGTCGCTGACACGGATCAGGTTCAGCCCGCCGCCGGCGGTGACGATCTCGACACGCGTGGCGCCGGCATCGAGCGCGTTCTCGACCAGTTCCTTGACCACGCTTGCCGGACGCTCGATGACTTCGCCGGCGGCGATCTGGTTGATCATCGTTTCGGAAAGCTGGCGAATGGGCATGGCAGCACTATAGGCGGATTCGTGGTCGATGCGGGAGGGGGAGAATAGCGTTGATTGTTGCAAGGCAGGGAGACTGCTCCGTTGCGCTCCGTCCCACCCCCCTCTGGCCTGCCGGCCATCTCCCCCGCAAGGGGGGAGATCGGATGTCGCCTCGGCCTCCGCCAGTCTCCAATGTCTCAAAGGTTGGCGGGACGCATGAACCGCCAATCTCCCCCCTTGCGGGGGAGATGGCCGGCAGGCCAGAGGGGGGTGCTGTCCCGCCACGATGTAGAGATAGGAATATTGTTGAAGTGAATGGGCTTGGCCCCCAATTGACTTAGTGGATTTAGTCGGGCGAAGGCCAAAATCTGAAGCGAATGGCCGTTGGAGGCGACATTTGGACGTCATCCTAGATTACTTAATGGTAAACTTCGCTCGATGGATACAGCGTCGAAAGAGTCGTATTGCAAGAGTAATTTTGTTCACTATTTGGACGATTATTTCGATATCGCTAGCAGTTGTTCTGGTTTACCTCCTGTATATTCGAAATCTTACCATATAGATTATTGTTCAATCGTCGGGTCGTTCTCGAGGAAATCCACGCAGCTGACCGCGACCGTGCCTTCAACTCATGAGCTTGGGCAGCGCTGCCGCCAGTGCATCGACGGCAAGGCGGACTTTCATCGGCAGATGTGGCGTCTGCAGCCACAGCGCATGGGCGTCATAGAGAAACCTCGGCTGTTCCGGCAATAGCGGGACAAGTACGCCCGCCTGAATGCGCTGGCGAACCAGCCAGTATGGCAGCCAGGCGAGCCCCATGCCGGCGGCCGCGGCATCGGCGATGGCATCGAGATCGTCGAGCCGCAATCTGCCAGCGAGCCTGACCTCCGTCGCAGGCTGGCCATTGCGTGGAAACAGCCACGGCTGAACGGCACGCCCGGAACGGCGGTAGATGATCGCGTGATGGCTGCCGAGGTCATCTATCGCCTGCGGCTGGCCGTGCCTGTCGAGATAGGATGGCGACGCGCAGACGACCATGTGCTGGCGCGCGACGCGCCGCGCCATCACCCCGGCCTGGTCCTCCAGATCGCCCGTTCGGATGGCAAGGTCGCAGCCGTCCTCGGCGAGGTCGGCGAGGGCGTCGCTGAACGACAGGTCAAGTTCCAGCGCCGGATATTGCTGCGCAAGCCCGAACAGGATCGGGGCAACGCAGCGCCGGCCGAAATGCACCGGCATGAGGACGCGCAGCTTTCCGCGCGGTTCGGCAAGCTGGTCGGCGGCGAGCGCATCCGCGGCCTCTGCTTCGGCAAGCACCAGCCGGCAGCGTTCATGATAGGTGCGCCCGAAATCTGTCAGGCTTTGGCGGCGCGTGGTCCGGTTGATGAGGCGCACGCCCAGGCGCTCCTCGAGAAACCGGACATGCTTGCCGACCATCGGCCCGGACAGATCAAGAGCCGCCGCCGCGGCCGCGAACGAGCCCAGGTCGACGGCTTTGACGAACACGGCCATGCTGGTAAGGCGATCCATATTCAAAACCCACAGTTTCCACTGATCTACTCAAGCGGCTATTTATCCGCCTGATTGCCGCTGGCATAGCACATTCAGTGCAAATATTTTGGAGTTGTGACCGATGGCGCGTGTCGTTCGTTTTTATGAGCTGGGTGGTCCCGAGGTTCTGCGCATCGAGAATGTCGACATGCCTGCGCCGGGACGAGGCGAGATCCAGATCCGTGTCAAGGCGTTGGGTCTGAACCGGGCCGAGGCGTTGCTGCGTTCAGGCAGATATATCCAAACCGCGCCGTTGCCTTCTGGTCTTGGGCTTGAGGCCGCTGGCCTCGTCGAAACGGTCGGCGAAGGCGTGGACGGGTTTGCGCCGGGCGATGCCGTCAGCATCGTGCCGCCAGTGTCGATGGCCCGCTGGCCTGCCTATGGTGAGATTGCCACATATCCCGCCGAGCTCGTCGTCAAGCATCCACCATCGCTGAGCTGGGAAGAGGCCGCCGCTGCGTGGATGCAATATCTCACCGCCTACGGTGCGCTGATCGACATTGCCAAACTCGGCAGGAAGGACTTTGTCGTCATCACTGCGGCATCGAGCAGCGTCGGACTGGCGGCGATCCAGATTGCCAACCTGGTTGGCGCGACCCCGATCGCCGTCACACGGACGTCCGCCAAGAAGCGGACTCTGCTTGAGTTCGGCGCGGCCCACGTCATCGCCTCGGCAGAGGTGGATCTGGAAGCTAGGTTGAAGGAAATCGCCGGCCCGGACGGCGTGCGCGTGGTGTTCGACGCGGTCGGCGGGCCGATCTTCGAGCCTCTGACGGCAGCGATGGCACTGGGTGGCATTCTCATCGAATATGGCGGCTTGAGCCCCGACCCGACACCTTTTCCGTTACCTGCAGTGCTAGGCAAGACGCTGACGCTGCGCGGCTATCTCGTCCACGAGATCGTGCGCGATCCGGCCCGGCTACAGGCCGCCAAGACATTCATCCTTGATGGACTGAAATCGGGTTCGCTGAAGCCCGCAATCGCTAGAACCTTTCCGTTTGATCAGATCGTCGAGGCGCATCGTTATCTCGAGTCGAACGAACAATTCGGCAAGATCGTCGTGACGGTTTGACCGGGCATTGTGGGATAGCCTCACGCTTGCGCCGCCAGCCAGTCCCGCACCTTGCGGGCGTTGTCGCTGAGCTCGCGGTTCCTCGACCAGATGACATGAAAGCCCTTGCCGGTCGTCATTGTGTGGCCGGTGACGCGCACCAGCAGCCCTGATGCCAGCAGCCGCTCGGCGAGATGACCCCAGCCGAGCGCGATGCCTTGCCCTTCCATGACTGCCTGGATCACCAGCGCATAGTCGTTGATGCGCAAGCCACGCCCGGCATCGGCGATGTCGACACCGGCCGAGGCGAACCATTCGTCCCAGCTGGCGGCCTCGCGAAACGGCTCTTCGAGATGAATGAGACGATGCGATGGAAGGTCCTTCACGTTCGCCGGCAGCCCGAACCGGGCCACATAACTAACGCCGGCGACGGGGAATATCACTTCATCGGCCAGCGGCAGCGAATGATAATCCGGCCATTCCTTGGGCTCGCCGCCGCGGACGCCGAGCGGAATGTCTTCGGCGATGATGTCGAGATCGCGGTCCGCGGTCTGGATGCGCAGGTCGATGCCCGGCAGTTCGTCGCGAAACTGCTGCAGGCGCGGCATCATCCAGAACGAGGCGAATGCGGTCGAGGCGGCGAGCGTCACGTGAGCGCCGACGGCGATCTGGCGCAGATCTTCCGCCGACTTGCGGATGTGCGACAGGCCGAGCGAGACGTCGGCGTGAAAGCGATCGCCGGCCTCGGTAAGGCTGACTTGCCGGTGGCGGCGCTGGAAGAGTTTGGCGCCGAGCTGCTCCTCGAGCCCACGGATCGCATAGGAGACGGCAGCCTGCGTCATGCCGAGCTCCCGCCCGGCGGCGGTAAAGCTCGACAGCCGGCCGGCGGCCTCGAAAACGATCAGGCTGCCGGCCGAGGGCAGCAGATGGCGCAAGCTTCGCATAAGCTGAGCTTATACAAGAGATCAGGATTTTCCAGCGTCACAGCTGCATTTTGTCTGGCTAGATTGATCGAGACAGGAAGATGGAGCCTCCATGAACGCACCGGCCGTTGAAGTGAGCGAACATACCAATCGTCGCGCGGGTGGCCGCCTGGGGCGCAAGGCGCTGCGGGGAGCTCCCGTAGCGTCATTTCCGACCCTGGTTCGCAAGATTCCGGTGTATCAGATGGTCCCGGACGAGGCGGTGGAGCTCATCCACCAGGAGTCGCTCAGCATCCTCGAAGAGGTGGGATGCGAGTTCCGCGACGACGAGGCTATCGCAATGTGGAAGGCGGCGGGCGCCGATGTCTCCGAGACAAGGGTCCGGATCGACCGCGCCCTGCTGATGGACCTCGTCTCGAAGGTCCCGTCGGAGTTCACGCTCAATGCGAGGAATCCCCAGCGTTCCGTACGTGTGGGTGGCAACAACTCCATCTTCGTGCCGATGTACGGGGCGCCTTATGTGCGCGACCTCGACAACAACAGGCGCTACGGCACACTCGCCGACCTCAACAATTTCCACAAGCTCGCCTACATGGCGCCGGCGCTGCATTCGTCGAGCTCGATCATCTGCGAGCCGATGGAAATCGCGGTGCCGAAGCGTCACCTCCACATCATCCATTCAGCGCTGAAGCACTCCGACAAGCCGTTCATGGGCATCGTGACCTCCAAAGATCGAGCCGAAGACACGATGGCGATGGCAGGCATCGTGTTCGGCGAGGACTATGTCCGCGACAACCCGGTCCTGGTGGCGATCACCAACTGCAATTCGCCGCTGGTCTGGGATGCCACCATGCTGGACGCGATGAAAGTCTATGCGCGCCACAACCAGCCGCTGATCCTCGCGCCCTTCGCCCTTTGCGGCGCCTCGACTTCGGCCTCTGCAGTCGGTGCGGTCGCGCAGGTCAATGCCGAAGCGCTGGCGGGCGTCGCGTTCACACAGCTCTTGCGTCCGGGTTCGCCGCAGATCTACGGACAGTTCATGGTGACGGTCGACATGAAGACCGGCGCTCCCATGGGCGGCACGCCGGAGGCGGCCCAGATGATGTATCTCATGGGCGCGCTGGCGCGGAAGTATCGGCTGCCGTGGCGCACGTCCGGTTTCCATGTCGGTTCGAAGCTGAACGACGCCCAGGCGGGCTACGAGGCGAACATGCTGATGCATGCCGCCATCCTTGCCGGCGCCAACTACATCTGGCACTCCGCCGGTTGGCTCGAGGCCGGCCTGACCTGCGGCTATTCGAAATTTGCCACCGACTGCGAGCAGCTTGTCGGCTGGTACAAATATGCTGGCGGGCTGCCATTCGACGATTTCAAGGAGGCTATGGCGGCTATCCGCGAGGTCGGACCGCAGGGCCATTTCCTCGGCACCCAACACACGCTCCAGCATTTCGAGTCCGCCTTCTTCATACCGAGCATCATGGACTTCAATTCGTTCGAACAGTGGAAGGCGGAAGGAGCAAAGGACCACGACACCCGCGGCCGCGAGAAAGCGCGCAACATGCTCGCCGATTATGAGGAGCCGAAGCTCGATGAGGGCATCGCCGATGGTCTCAAAGATTTGATTGCGCGGCGCGAGGAGAAACTACCGGACAGCGTTAGTTGATAACGGGCGAAGACCCGATGGGAACCATAACGGAGGAAAAAATGACACTCTTCAGAAGCAATGGTGATCGCGTGCCGAGCGCCATCGAAGCGATGGCCAGCGAAGCGCGTGCAGGTCATGTGGATCGGCGCGAGTTTCTGGCTCTGGCAAGCGCTTTCGGCGCATCGACAGCTCTTGCTTACGGCATGATCGGTCTTGCTGTGCCGGAACAGGCTTTGGCTGAAGAGCCGAAGAAAGGCGGAACGCTGCATGTTTCGATGTCGGTGAAGGCACAAAAGGACCCGCGCACCTACGACTGGGTGGAACTTGCGAACATTTCACGCTGCTGGCTGGAGCCGCTTGTCCGCTACACCCGCCAGTTCACATTCGAGCCGGTTTTGCTCGAAAGCTGGGAGGTCAATGACGACGCCACCGAATATGTGCTGCATGTGCGCAAGGGCATCACCTGGACCAATGGTGATGCTTTCGGCGCCGATGATGTGGCCTACAATCTGACGCGCTGGTGCGAAAAGGCTGCCGCCGGCAATTCCATGGCCGCGCGCGTCGGTGCGCTGATCGACGCAAAAACCGGCAAGGCCAGGGATGGCGCGATCACCAAGGTCGACGACAACACGGTCAAGCTGAAGCTGAACGAACCGGACATCTCGCTGATCCCGAACTTCACCGATTATCCAGCGCTCGTGGTCCATCGCAACTTCGACGCCGACGGCGCCAATCCGATCGAGAAGCCGATCGGCACCGGGCCGTTCGAACTGGTGTCCTATTCGGTCGGCCAGAAAGCGGTCGTCAAGCGTCGGGAGACTGGCAAATGGTGGGGCGGTGAAGCGCTTCTCGACGGCGTCGAATTCATCGACTACGGAACCGATTTCAACGCGTCGATAAATGCATTCGACTCCGGCGAAATCGATCTCAACTTCGAGACGCCCGCCGACTTCATAGACATCCTCGACAAGATGGGGCTGGTAAAATCGGAGGTCGCGACAGCGACCACGCTCGTTGCCCGGACCAACGTCACGCACAAGCCCTACGACGACAAGCGCGTCCGCAACGCCCTGCAAATGGCCGTCGACAACCAGGCGGTGCTCGAACTTGGCTATGCCGGGCGAGGGACTGTTGGTGAAAACCATCACGTCAGCCCGATTCATCCGGAATACTTCGCGCTGCCCAAGAAGACACGTGACGCCGCGGGCGCCAAGAAGCTGATGGCCGAGGCCAAGCAGGCCGACTTCGAGCATGAACTGATCACCGTCGAGGACGATTGGCAAAAGAATACCGGCGACGCTATTGCCGGCCAGTTGCGCGACGCCGGGATCAAGGTGAAGCGCACCGTGCTGCCGGGTTCGACTTTCTGGAACGACTGGACCAAATATCCTTATTCCATGACCATTTGGTACATGCGCCCGCTTGGCGTCCAGGTGTTGGCGCTGGGCTATCGCACCGGCGAGGCCTGGAACGAAACCGGCTACTCGAATCCTGATTTCGACGCCAAGCTCAAGCAGGCTCTCTCGCTCATCGACGTGGAAAAGCGCCGCGAGGTCATGAAGGACATCGAGCAGATCCTCCAGGATTCGGGCGTCATCATTCAGCCGTTTTGGCAGAAGCTGTTCAGCCACATGAACGAGAAGGTGAAGAACTACGCTGTCCACCAAACCTTCGAGATGGATCTCCAGAACGTCTGGCTGAACGCCTGAGTTGCCAGCAGAGGACGCGTTGCAGGATTTCATGGACCGCAAGAAAGCCGACAGGCAAGATGCGTGGTACTGATAGCTTCCGTCAGTGAACAATCGGGGACACGCATGAAACTGCCACTTTTTGTTGCCGCGCTTTCGATGGCCTTGCCGGCGGCCGCGTTTGCCGGCCCTGCTGCCAACGCCGTGAAGTTCTTCTATGTCCCGTCGGTCAAATTCGAGGCCGATGCGCAATATCGCGACCGCTTCACCGCGCCGGTGACGAAACTGTTCGAACTGAACGACAACGCGGCAAAGAACCATCCGGATGAAGTTCCCTGCATCGACTTCGCCCCTGGTCTCGATGCGCAGGACTATGACGAGAAGACCGTGGCCAAGACGCTGACGCTGGCCGAAACGCTGGATGGCGACAGCGCCGAGGTGACGGCGACGTTCAGCCTTTTCCCGGAAGGCGATGATTCCAAACGCGAAATGGTCTGGTCACTCAGGAAGATCGATGGCCAGTGGAAGGTCGCCGACATCACCTCGAAGACCAGCGGCTGGACGCTGAGTGCGCTCGAATGTCTGGCCGGGCAGACCCCGGAGTGATGCCGTGCTCCGCTGCCGTCCCTGGGTTCTGGCGACTGCGTGCCTGCTGGCCGGATTGAGCAGCGCCGCCGCTCAGGGCCTGTTGGGCGCGCCGCCCGCAGACGCGCCGGCCGACAACGCGGCACCTCCGCCGGCAGAGTCGCCGGCAGAAAACGCACCGGCCGCACCCGTGCAGCCGGGCTCGCCGACGGCGGTGGTGAAGCCGTTCTACGAGCATGCCAGGCTCGAGGTCGATCCGGCTCAGCGGGGCCATTTCACCGATCCGGCAAAGTCGGTGCTGGACAAGAGCGACGCGCTGCGGAAGTCGGGGCAGGGCGAGTGCCTCGATCCCAACATGGCGCTCGACAATGCCGAATACGACGAGGCGGAGATCGACAAGAGCCTGAAGACCATCGAAGCGGTCAAGGGCGACCAGGCCAAGGTCGTTGTCGCTTTCGTCGCCTCCGGCAATCCGCACCGGCTGGAATGGAAGCTCAAAAAGGTCGACGGCGACTGGAAGATATCGGACCTGCTCTCGGTGACAGGCGAATGGGCGCTCAGCCAATACCAGTGTGAGTGAGAACGGAACCGATGAAGATCAGCAACATCCGCGTCACCCACGTCAACGTCCCGCTCGATGCTCCGTTCTGGTGGACGGCTGGTCTCTACGGCGGCGCCTCGAAATCGATCATCGAGGTCGAGACGGACGAAGGCGTGGTCGGACTGGGCGAGGCGCCATGGTGGCATTTCGGCGAGGTGATCAAGGCCGAGATCGCGCCGGCGCTGATTGGCGCCGATCCGCTCGACATCGCCGACTGCGAGGCGCGCTGTGTGCCGCCCTGGCAGATCACCGCCAACACCGGCGAGAACGCAGCCACGGTGGCGTTCGGCGCCATCGAACTGGCGCTCTGGGATATAAGAGGCAAGGTCTTCGGCATGCCGCTCTATAAGCTGCTCGGCGGCGCGGTGCGCAAGGACATTCCGTTTTCGGAATATTTCGCCTTTCGCCCCGCTCAAGGCGGAGCCGGCGGCGAGATGACCGCCGAAGCGATCGTCGACTATTGTCTCGGCATGCGAGAACAGCACGGCTCGACGATCTTCGAGGGCAAGCTGATCATGGGCGATCCCGAGCTCGAGATCAGGACAGTGCGCATGCTGCGCGAGGCGCTTGGCGATAAGGCGCAGATCAAACTCGATTCCAACATGCAGTGGTCGCTGACCACAGCGCGCTGGGTACTGCGCGAGATCGAGCCGTTCAACATCCGCAATTACGAGGATCCGGTCGCGACCTTCGAGGAGATGGCAGCGCTGCGCCAGCATTCGCGCATTCCGTTCTCCACGCACATCCCGGATCTCAGACGGGCAGTCGCGCTCGGTGCGCCGGATTACTTCGTCTGCAATTTCGCAGCACTCGGCGGATTGTCGAAAACTCTGAAATTCATCGCCGCCTGTGAGGCGATGGGCAAGGGGTTCTGGTGCTATTCGAACGATCTCGGCATCATGACATCGGCTTATCTGCACGTCGTGGCGGCGACACCGTGGATCACCGAAGCATCGCAGTCGCTGTTTCGCTGGCAGATCGGCGATGTCATCAAGGACGGTCCTTTCCGCCAGACGGGCAATACGGTGCGCGTGCCGGAGGGTGACGGGCTGGGCGTCGAACTCGATCCGGCTGCGATGAAACGCTGGGCGGGCCACTTCGCCGAACACGGGCCGATGGGCCATTTCAGCGACCCGAACAATCCCGGCCGCTACCGGCGGCTCCCGCTCAACTGATGCAACGTATTTTCCTCAGAAACTCAGGCTCACCCGCGCCCGCGATAGGGGGCGACGCCGGTGTCGGGCAGCCACACACCTTCCGGCGGGGCGCCCGTCTGCCAGAACACGTCGATCGGAATGCCGCCGCGCGGATACCAGTAGCCGCCGATGCGCAACCACAATGGCTTGGTCGCGGCGATGATGCGGCGGCCGATCATGACGGTGCATTCTTCGTGGAACGCGCCATGGTTGCGAAACGAGGTCATGAACAGCTTGAGCGACTTCGATTCCACCAGCAGCGCATCGGGTGCGTAGTCGACGACGATATGGGCGAAGTCCGGCTGGCCGGTGACCGGGCAGAGCGAAGTGAATTCCGGGCAGGTGAAGCGAACGATGGCCGGCGGGCCGTCGCCGCGCGAAAATGGCACGGTTTCCAGGACTGCCGCTTCAGGGCTCTGTGGCGCCTCGACGTTGGTGCCGAGCTGGGTGAGGTTTTTCGTATCGGTCATGAGCAGGTTCCTTGCTGCATGTCGCCCAAAACTGCGCAGCGATTTTGGGATAGCGACATGCGTAAAAACAAAAATTTGCCGCTCATTAGCACAATTTGAAACAGCAGGAAGACGATGACTAGCAACGACCCGCTCCTCCAGCCCTATCAGCTCAAGCATCTGACGCTGAAGAACCGGGTGATGTCGACCAGCCATGAGCCGGCCTATTCTGAGGACGGCATGCCAAAGGAGCGGTACCGGCTCTACCATGCCGAAAAGGCCAAGGGCGGCATGGCGCTGACCATGACCGCCGGCTCGGCGATCGTCTCGCGCGACAGCCCGGCCGCCTTCGGCAATCTGCATGTCTATGACGACCGCATCGTGCCGTGGCTCGCCGAGCTTACCGATGCCTGCCACGAGCATGACTGCAAGGTGATGATCCAGATCACCCATCTCGGCCGCCGCACCGGCTGGAACAAGGCCGACTGGCTGCCGGTGCTGTCGGCTTCGCCGGTGCGCGAACCGGCGCATCGCGCCTTTCCCAAGATTATCGAGGACTGGGATATCGAGCGCATCGTCGCCGACTACGCGGCGGCCGCCCAGCGCTGCCAGGCTGCCGGCCTCGACGGCATCGAATTCGAGGCCTACGGCCACCTGATGGACGGCTTCTGGTCGCCGGCCACCAACCAGCGCGACGACGATTTCGGCGGCTCGCTCGACAACCGGCTGCGCTTCACCGGAATGGTGCTCGATGCGGTGCGTGCCGCGGTCGGCGAAAAGTTCGTCGTCGGCATCCGCATGGTCGCCGACGAGGATTTCGAGAAAGGCCTGTCGAAACAGGAAGGCGTCGAAATCGCCAGGCGGCTGGCCGGCTCCGGCAAGGTCGATTTCCTCAACATCATCCGTGGCTCGATCGAGACTGATGCCGCGCTGACAAAAGTCATTCCGGTGACCGGCATGCGGTCGTCGCCGCACCTCGACTTCGCCGGCGAGGTGAGGGCGGCGACGAAATTCCCGACCTTCCATGCTGCGCGGATTTCCGACGTCGCCACCGCGCGTTACGCCATCGCCACCGGCAAGCTCGACATGGTCGGCATGACGCGCGCCCATATCGCCGACCCGCACATCGTCAAAAAAGTGATGGAGGGCCGCGAGCACGAGATACGTCCTTGCGTCGGTGCAACCTACTGCCTCGACCGCATCTATGAGGGCGGTGAGGCGCTGTGCATCCACAATGCGGCAACGGGCCGCGAGGCTGATATCCCGCATATCATCCCGAAAACCGAGGGACCGAAGCGAAAGGTGGTCGTGGTCGGCGCCGGCGCCGGCGGGCTGGAGGCAGCGCGGGTCGCCGCCGAGCGCGGGCACCAGGTAACGGTGCTGGAAGCATCGAGCCAGGCCGGCGGCCAAGTGCGGCTGGCAACGCAGAACCCGCGCCGCAAGGAATTGATCGGCATCATCGACTGGCGGTTGGCCGAGCTGGACCGGCTCGGCGTCGAGATCCGCTACGACACCTGGGCGGAGAAGGACGACGTGCTGGCGCTGTCGCCGGACGTGGTGGTGATCGCCACCGGCGGCCTGCCGCAGAACCCGCCTCTGACTGCGGGCGACGATCTCGTCACCTCGAGCTGGGACATCATGGCCGGCAGCGTCAAGCCGGCCGAGAACGTGCTGCTCTATGACGACAATGGCGGCCATCAGGGCATGGGTGCTGCCGAACTGATCGCCAACAGCGGCGCCAGGCTGGAGCTGGTTTCACCAGAGCGCTTCTTCGCGCCGGAAATGGGCGGCATGAACCATGTGCCTTACATGCGCGCCTTCCAGGAAAAGGGTGTCACGGTGACCATCAACACACGGCTGCGTTCGGTGCGGCGCGAGGGCAACCAGCTGATCGCCGAGCTCGCCTCCGACTTCGCTGATGGCTGGCGCGGAGAGCGCCGCGTCGACCAGGTGGTGGTCGAGCACGGCACGCTGCCGCTCGACGATCTCTATCTGGCGCTGAAGCCGCTGTCGAAGAACGCCGGCGCGATCGACTACGAAAAGCTGGTCAATGGCGGCGACATCTTTCCCGTGCGCAATCCTCACGCCGGTTTCGTGCTCTTCCGCATCGGCGATGCAGTAGCCTCGCGCAACATCCACGCCGCCATCTATGACGGCATCAGGTTCGGCTTGCGAATCTGAGGAATATTTTGGATTGATTGGTGGCGCGCAGCCGAACCTCCGTACGGAGAGCCACCACGGTACTTCGGCTCGTTCTGCGCGCCGCGCACGCCGCCGGCTTGCGGCCGGACACCGTACGATCTTGCGATTGCGGCAGGCCGCTCAAAACATCCTGGCGGTAGCCATGCAGAACACGGTGATGACCAGCAGCCCGCCGGCGATGCGTTCGCCTTTTGTCATCTTCGCGCGCAACTGGGTTTGCGTCGCCGCATCAGCGCCGGCCAACTGCCTGCTGGCGGAACCCACCAGTGCGCCCTGGACCCCGGCGGCAATCAAGGCAGTCAAGATGCCCAGCGCCAGGACCTTCTCCATCGAGCCGAAGGAGCCGTTGTGGAAGAAATACCAGAGCAGCAAACCCGTGAGGAAAACCACGCCGGCCGCGCCCATTTGCGGCCGGAAGAAACGTTCCGCCCGGATCTCCGGTTCGCGGGCAACCGCGATGGTGGTGCCGGCCCAGAACACACCCGCCATGACGTGAAGGCCGAGGACGATGATGTAGACATATTGCATGACCGCATTTCCTCTCTTGCCCACCGCTAACCATATGGATAGATATCAAATGATTAGATGTCAACGCATAAGCTCGAGCCGGTTCCATAGGCTTTGCCCTTGTTCTAGTGTCGGATCATGACGCCCTTTGACCGCCCGCCGATCGGGATGAATCTCGCCCGCACCGCCAAGCTGGTCGCGCAGGCTTTCGACGCTGCCCTGGTCGAGGCGGGGGGCACGCTGCCGGTCTGGGTGACTTTGCTGTCGGTCAAGTCGCGGGAGCTGGCCAACCAACGCGAGCTCGCCGGCATGATCGGTATTCGGGGCGCAACACTGACCCATCATCTCAACGCCATGGAGACGCAAGGCCTGCTGATACGGCGCCGCGATCCCGAAAATCGCCGGGTTCACCAGGTGGAGCTGACCCAAGCCGGAGAAGCGCTGTTCCTGAAATTGCGCACCGCCGCGTTAGCCTTCGACAAGCGGCTGCGGAAGGGATTATCCGACGACAGGTTGGCGGAGTTTGCACAGGTGCTGGCCGCGCTGCGGGCCAATGTCGAAGGTTAGAATTAGGCTAGGAAAACGCTATGCGCGAAATTTCGCTGAAGGATGCCAGGACTACACTCTCGGCGCTGCTCGATCAGGTCGTCGCGGGAGAACCGGCGGCCATCACGCGGCGCGGCCGCAAGCAGGCGGTCATTTTGTCATTTCAGGACTACGAAAAACTGGCGCGTGTGCCCAACATTGGACAATTGCTGGCAGCATTTCCCGGTGATGAGGATGACCTTCCGCCTCGGCTCATCAGGTCGGTTCGCAAGCCCGAACCATGACGGATCTACGCCCGGCTGCCCTGCAGCACCGTCAGCCTGGCCTTCTTGGGCGCCCGGGCCACCAGCCATTCGCGCACCCTGTCCGGTGGCATCGGGAAAGCGATGGAATAGCCTTGCACCTGGTCGCAGCCGATCGCCATCAGCGAGTCGAGCTCGGCTTCGGTTTCGGCGCCCTCGGCGACGATCGAGATGCCGAGACCGCGGGCGAGCTCGGTGAGGGCACGCACGATCTTGGTGTTGCCGCTGTTCTCGTTGATGTTCTGGACGAAACGGCGATCGATCTTCAGCCGGTCGATCTCGTTTGGATTGACATGGCTGAGCGATGCGTAGCCGGTGCCGAAATCATCGAGCTCAAGATGGATGCCGGCGGCGCGGATGTGCCGCAGCTTTGCCGCGATACCGGTCTTCTCGTCATCGAGAATAACGGATTCGACGATCTCCAGCGATAGTTTGTGCGCGGGCAGGCCAGCCCTCTCCAGCGTACCGAACAGGAAGACTTCGAAATCTGTCTCGCGCAGCTCCGAGCCGGACACATTGACGGCGATCCGTCCGAAGGCGATGCCTGCGCGGTTCCATTCGGCTGCTTCGTCGATCGCCTTGGCAATAACGATGCGGCCGATCTCGGGCATCAAGCCGCATTTTTCTGCGATCGGAATGAACTCGCCCGGCGCGATCATGCCGCGCTCGGCATGCCTCCAGCGAACCAAAGCCTCGATGCCACTGATAGCGCCATCCGACAGCGACACCTGCGGCTGGAAATAGACTTCGAACGCCTTCTCAGAGATGGCGATCCTGATGTCGAGTTCGAGCTGCTTGCGATTATCAAGTTCGCGCCTCAGCTCATCGGAGAAGAACGACAAACTGCCGCCGCCCTGCCTCTTGGCTGAATAGAGTGCCAGATCGGCATGGACGAGCAGGTCCTGCGCATTGTCGGCGTCGACGGGGTAGACCGCAATCCCGGCACTTACGCCTGGATGGATCGTCGTGCCTTGGAAGATGACCGGCTCATTGAGTTTGGCCAGCATGCGTCTGGCGACGATATCGATGTCCGCGGTGCTGCCGGCGTCGTTGAGGACGACAACGAATTCGTCGCCTCCGAGACGCACGTTGAGATCCGACGTCCGGCAGGAATCGCGCATGCGCTGCGCGGCCACCACCAGCACATAATCGCCAGCGGCGTGGCCGAGCGTGTCGTTGATCTGCTTGAACCGGTCGAGGTCGAACTGCACTACGGCGACCCGCTCACGCCTTCGCTGCGCACCACTGATGAACGTATCGAAATGGTCGGTCAGGAAGGTACGGTTGTGCAGGCCGGTCAGCCCGTCATGCACGGCAATGAAGGCCATGGAATTGCGTGCATCGACCAGCTCGCGCGTCCGGCGCAAGATGGCATTCGACATCGGCCGGAAAATGAAAAGTGCCACCAGCAGGATGACGCCGATGGTCGAATAGAACAATGTGCGATGAAGATCGAGGAGCCTTTCGGAGCGCTGGTCCGCGTAGGCGCTGATGCGCTGGCCGAGTGCTGCGTAGCCCGACAATGTTGCGTTGGCAACGGAAGCGTCCAGATTAACGCGCTCCTCTCCGCCCTTGTAGCCGCCGCTGCCGGTCGTGTTGAGCCGCGATTCGAATGAAGAGATCAGACGCTCGCCGTTGGCGATAAGCCCGACCGAGAAATAGTCGAGATGGTACGGCTTGGCGAAAAGCACGCTCTCGATCGATTTCGGATCGAATCTTGCCGGCGACACCGGATCGGCGGCGGTCCGCTCGAGCAGCAGATCGTAGTTCTTCTCGAACTCCACTGTCGCTTGCTTGAGCGCGCTAACCAGGGCGTGCTGTTGATCGCGCGAGGCGCTGCCTGTTGCGCCGGCAAGGAAGACGATGCGCTGCGACAGGGCTTTTTGTGTGCTGACGATATCGAGCAGCGCCTGATTGTGCCGTTGGGTCGCCATCACCTGTTGCAGCAGGATGAAGGACGCCACTACCATGGCGGCTATGATCAGCAGAGCCAGCCAGTAGCCGGACTTGATCAGGAGTATAAGCCTGCCCGAAACGGCGTGCACCGGCTGCTGCGACATTTTCCGAGTCGGCCCTCTCGCCAACGAATTCTTGTGCGACAACCTTTGGCTTCAAAGTGTTAACAGGTTTGGGGCGGCAACAGGCCGGCGGCGGCGACCGTGGCGGGAAACCCGCAAAGTGGTTATTGCAATCTTTCGCAGCGCCTCTGCATTTGAACATCGTGGCCTCTGCCGTGCCATTGCCGCCACCGAAGCGGTCGCTTTTGCGATGGATTTTTCGTCCGCGCGGCGCGACAGTCCTCATCGATCTCAACAGGGCCTGATCATGACCGAAGCATTCCTTTCCCACATCGACAGCGAGCTTGAAGGACTGAAATCGGCAGGTCTCTACAAATCCGAGCGGGTGATAACCTCGACCCAATCGGCCGAGATCGAGGTGGGCGGCGAGAAGGTGCTGAATTTCTGCGCCAATAATTATCTCGGCCTCGCCGACAGCGCCGAACTGCGGGAAGCAGCCAAGCAGGCGCTCGACCGTTACGGCTACGGCATGGCGTCGGTGCGCTTCATCTGCGGCACGCAGGAAGAACACAAGCAGCTCGAGGCGACCATTTCTGATTTCCTCGGCATGGAGGACACTATCCTCTACGGCTCCTGCTTCGACGCTAATGGCGGCCTGTTCGAGACGCTGCTCGGCGAGGAGGATGCGGTCATCTCCGATGCGCTGAACCACGCCTCGATCATCGACGGCGTGCGGCTGTCGAAGGCAAAGCGCTTCCGCTACGCCAACAACGACATGGCCGATCTGGAGGCGCGGTTGAAAGACGCGAGCGACTGCCGGTTCCGGCTGATCGCCACCGACGGCGTGTTCTCGATGGATGGCATCATCGCCAATCTGAAGGGCGTCTGCGACCTCGCCGACAAATACGATGCGATGGTGATGGTCGACGACAGCCATGCAGTTGGTTTCGTCGGCAGGAATGGCCGTGGCTCGGCCGAACATTGTGGCGTCGAGGGCAGGGTGGACATCATCACCGGTACGCTCGGCAAGGCATTGGGCGGAGCGTCGGGCGGCTACACGTCGGGCAGGAAGCCGGTGGTCGACTGGCTGCGCCAGCGCTCGCGGCCCTATCTTTTTTCCAACACGCTGATGCCGGCGATCGCCGGCGCCTCGATAAAGGTCTTCGAACTGATCAAAGTCGGGGATGGATTGCGGAAGAGGCTCTACGACAATGCCGGGCATTTCCGGTCCGAGATGGGCAAGCTCGGCTTCACCCTGGCCGGCGCTGACCACCCGATCATCCCCGTGATGCTTGGCGATGCGACGCTGGCGCAGGAGATGGCGGCGCGGATGCTGAAGCGCGGCATCTATGTCATCGGCTTCTCGTTCCCGGTGGTGCCGAAGGGCCAGGCGCGCATCCGCACGCAGATGTCGGCCGCCCATTCCAGCGCAGACATCGATCGCGCGGTTGAGGCGTTCGCCGCAGTCGGTCGGGAACTCGGCGTGATTTCCTGAACGGCCGGAACCGAAAAGCGATTCCGGATCAAGAGGTTCAAGCGACTAAGGTTCTGGGGAACAAAAGAATGTCGAACATGATGAAGGCGCTGGTCAAGGCCAAGGCCGAGCCGGGCATCTGGATGGAAGAAGTGCCGGTGCCGGAGATCGGCCCCAACGACGTGCTGATCAAGATCAGGAAGACGGCGATCTGCGGCACCGACGTCCACATCTATAATTGGGACCAGTGGGCGCAAAAGACCGTGCCGGTGCCGATGGTTACCGGCCACGAATTTGTCGGAACCGTCGCCGATTTCGGTGCGGCGGTGACCGAGTACAAACTCGGCCAGCGCGTTTCCGGCGAAGGCCATATCGTTTGCGGCCATTGCCGCAACTGCCGGGCGGGCAGGGGGCATTTGTGCCGCAACACGCTCGGCGTCGGCGTCAACCGGCCGGGCGCCTTTGGCGAATACCTGGCGATCCCGCAGCACAATGTGGTGCCGATCCCCGACGACGTGCCCGACGAGATCGCGGCGATCTTCGATCCCTTAGGCAATGCTGTTCACACCGCATTGTCCTTTGATCTCGTCGGCGAGGACGTGCTGGTCACCGGCGCCGGGCCTATCGGCATCATGGGTGCACTGGTGGCGCAGTGCGTCGGCGCGCGAAAAGTGGTCATCACCGATATCAACCCGGTGCGCCTGGCACTGGCGAAAAAGCTTGGCGTTCAGCATGTCGTCGACGCATCGAAGGAAAAGCTGCGCGACGTGATGCCGGCGCTTGGCATGACCGAGGGCTTTGACGTCGGCCTCGAAATGTCGGGCGCAGCCCCTGCCTTCCGCGACATGATCGACACCATGAACAATGGCGGCAAGATCGCCATTCTCGGCATCGCGCCGACCGGCTTCGAAATCGACTGGAACAAGGTCATCTTCAAGATGCTGCATCTGAAGGGCATCTACGGCCGCGAGATGTTCGAGACCTGGTACAAGATGATTGCGCTGGTGCAGGGTCCTCTCGATGTCAGCGGCCTGATCACCCACCGCATCGGCATCGACGACTATGTTTCCGGCTTCGAAGCGATGAAGAGCGGCAATTCCGGCAAGGTGGTGATGGACTGGTAGGCGATCAGAAATGTTGGCGGGACAGCACCCCCCTCTGGCCTGCCGGCCATCTCCCCCTGTAAGGCAGGGCTATCGCATATGAGTGATGGCATTGATGAGATAGTCGTCGTTCCAGGCGCATTTCTTGATGCGATGGCTGATGGGAACTTTG